>REEK01000053.1 GCA_007695115.1 Sphaerobacteraceae bacterium | reverse complement strand
GTTCGACCCCAGTATCAGGTTCCGGTTCCGGGGAACATCGGGGATTCCCTCAGCATCAGGAACGTCAAGATCCTCGTCATCGACACCGGCTACTTCACCCTCGTCATCGAGCTCGGGCGCATCATCCTCTGGCTCGAGTTCCTCATCATCGGCAGTTCCTGCGTCGACTTCCGGGTCGTCATCGTCATCGGCACAAGCGGCAATTAGTCCGGCTATCGCTGGAACACTGAATCCTAGAGCCGCGGCTCGCTTGATCAGAGTCCGCCTGGACTGTCGAGTCTGGACTGCCTGAGCAATCATCTGTGCAGTGATACCTGGTTGATGTTCGGACACTTCTTTCCTCCTCAGGACAGGTACGATCTCAAGAATCTACAGGTCTCCGTATCGAGTTCATCAGGTTATTGGGCTCCTCCCAGTACGACCAACTACTTCACGTCGCCAGCATTTCGGAGTCGATCTGCTACTTGTCCGCCTGCTTGGCCCGGCCGTGGTTCAACCCGGAAGGCTTCCAGGAACGCTTCGCTCTTGTGATGGATGACCAGGATCCGTTTGCAGCTAACGAGACAGCCGTGCTTCCTTGCGCTGCCATCGGGACCTCGGTGTCAGCGATGATTGGTCGGCGATTGCTTTCAGGATTTCAACATCGACTGAGCATTGCGCAGCAAATGGCGTGATGGGAAGTGCATTGAAGCCAAAAAGGAGACTTCCTGAACTTTCTGAAAACAGGTAGCAATGGTTATTATTGACCTGCAAGACCAACAAGCCCCTTCAAGGAAGAAAGCAACTCCAACAATCAACGGTCCGCGACCGGAAACGCATAGTTGATGAATTTTCGAGAATCTTGGGAGACTATAGCACGACTCTTGCAGGAGGCGCAAGAGATAGCAAGATAACTTGCAAGATTCGGCTGTTCAGAGTTTATGGGAGGATCATACAGTCGTTGTTCACGAATCGTCGTCCACATGAACCTTGAACGTCTCCCAGAGATGATCAGCGGTCTTGAGACGTTCGTTTGCGTCATCGAGCGTTCGCAGCGACACCGCGATAATGATGGCGTTGACCAGGCTCGCGCCGGGTGCGTAGGAAGGCATCAGCCTCAGAGGACCGAGTTGTGCAGTGAGCGTGAGGCTCGCCATACGGGCGATCGGACTATGCAGTGCGTCGGAGATAGCGACGATCGGTGCGCCAGTTTCTGAAGCATGGCGAACAGCACCGACAGTGATGCGATCGACTCGTCGGAAGCTGATAGCGATGAGCACGTCTTCTGCGCTAAGCGTCGCCAACTGATCGGCCAGCACACCGGCTTCCTCTCTCAGAAGCCTTGTGTCGTTGACGAGAAGACGGAGGCCAATCGAGAGCATTTGCGCGAGACCATAGGAGCCACGCGAACCAAATATGAAGACCCGGCGCGCGTTGACAATGAGTTCTACCGCCTCACGTAGTGCTTCGGGAGAAAGGTCTTCTGCAGTTCGACGCACACAATCGGCATCCTCCAGAATACCCTGAATGGCGGCTGCTTCCGGAGTATCGCCGAGGGACAAGACCCCTGCCTCAACCCGGTCCGCCAGAGGAGTCAGGAACGTAGCGCGGAGCTGGGCCTGGAGATCCGGGTAGCCGAGAAATCCCAGCGCCTGGGCTGCACGGGTTACCGTTGACTCGCTGACTCCAACTTCCTGCGCGAGCACAGGTGCTGAAACCACAGCCCCATATCGAGTATCGCTGAGCAGGTGATCGATCACCCGTCGCTGTGAGCGGCTCAGCATCTCGTAGTTCAGCGCCAGCGCTCGCGAAAGAGGAGTTTGCGCGTGCCCATCACTTTTCTGCATCAATCTCTCCAGGTGAGGTACTCTGCGACCTGTTCACATGGACCCGGCAATTGCTGCATGACCTGCTTGTCAACCAGTCTCGACCTGCGCCGGCAATCTGCAACTGCAATGGCAGCGTGGTCGTCAGGAGTTCGACTACATCAAGGGGACGTGAATGCCTCAAGATTATCCATGTGGCAATCGAAATGCAAGCACCTTTGCGCTAACACGCGGGTGATGCGTGTGAATTTGCGACAAGCGCGTACAGTAGCCAGGCTCTATTGTCAGCGTTGAGGATCCGTGGCGCCGCTACAGCATGTAGCGGACGACAACGAACCCGCCAACCAGCAGGACGATGAAGAGGATCGAGAGAATGTTGAAGTAGCGCTCGATCGAGTCAGCGATGACTTTTCCGAAGATCCGCAGGGCGAGGGCAACCGCAAAGAATCGCCCGGCCCGGCCCAGAAGCGCTCCGAACAGCATGTGCGGCAGCGATACCGCAAAGACACCCCCGGCCAGCGTGAACACTTTGAATGGAATCGGCGTAAATGCCGCAGCAAAGACCGCCAGAACAACGTTCTGTTCATATCGATCCTGGACCACGCTGAAGTAGTCCTGCAAGCCGTAGAAGTCGACGATCGCCTGCCCCACGCTGCCAAACAACGCATAACCAATGTAGTAGCCAACAGCCGCACCGAGAACCGAGCCGACCGTGGCGATCGAAGCGTAGAGCCACCAGCGAAACCGGTCCGCCACCGTCATGGCGATCAGTAGGACATCCGGTGGAATCGGGAAAAACGAACTCTCCGTAAGCGCAACGAGGAAGAGGGCCAGTTTGGCGTAGCCTGTCTGGGCCCACAGAATAGTCCATTTGTAGAGGCGGTACATCGTCCGGGTGGGCCAGGAAATGATCTGGCCAAAGCTGGATTGCTCTTTGTGTCCGTGCTCCATGTTGCTCCGCTGTCTCGATGCCAGTCAATGATCGGGTCCGAGCCGGAGATCGAACCGTCGCCTAGGATGCCACTCACAGCCGGGGTTTCCCACCTGTTGTCTGGAATAGATCGGCTGCCCGAAGAGCACATCCCGACGATGGATGATTCTATAATGAACCCGGCAGGATCTGCGCGATCGTGGGCAGGGGCGAATCATCGGCGTCGAAATCAGCACGGAAATCTGGATCGGCATCGTGGTGACGTTCTTCGCCGCGTTGCTGGGCGGTGGGGCCGGGTTCGGCTATGCGCTGCTCTCTGCGCCATTCCTGCTGATGATCGGGTTGTCGCCACCGTTCGTGGTTACCGCGAATCTGACGATCGGCCTGATCACCCGCCTGATGGTTGCCTGGAGATTGCGCTACCACATCACTCGAAACCGCATTCTGATTCTGCTGATCAGCAGCGTTCCCGGATCGATCATCGGCGTCATCACCCTGACTCGTGTGGACGAGAGCGTGATCCGGATGGCAACCGGCATTCTGGTGATCGTGGCGTCCGTCGGGCTGATCTATTCGACGTCGAGGCCAGAACCCGGGCCGCCAATACCCGGAGGAGCGGTGATCACGGGGATCTTCGCCGGGTTTCTGGGAACAACCACATCACTCAGCGGTGTTCCTGCGGCCGTCTATTTCATCCGAGAACGTCTGGAACCGGCCCGCTTCCTGGCGGATATGGCGGCGTTTTTCGTCAGTGTCAACCTGCTTGCGCTCGGCATGCTGATGATCAGCGGCGCGTTTGTATCGTCGGCGCTCTTTCCCGCAACACTCCTCTGGTTGCCAGGGGCGTTGATCGGCAACCTGGTGGGCACCGCCATTGGGCGGCGACTTCCCTATACGCTATTCCGGACGTTCACACTCGGCGTCGTAGTTGTAGCCGGAATACTCACTATCATCACGAGCTGAGATCGTATTTCCCGCTTCCTGCACTTCTGTGGCACGATATTTTCAACACATGAATCTGACGCTCAACGGACGAAGGAGCGGCATCCTGCTCGATAACCGATGAGTTTCTCCAACTCTCTGGATTCTTGTTGTCCAGAGGCGTTAGTGGGGTACACGATGGAACGCTGTATGATCTGCGGCCAGATCTCAGAGATGATCTTCGTACACGGGCACTATCAGTGCTCGCGATGTCGGCAGGTCGTGGTGCCGTGCTGCAACGGCGAGACCGCGAACAGCACGACTTCATCTGACCAGGCAGTTCGAAATCCTACTGATCCAGCGGATAGAGGCGGTCGATCGACATCGTCATCACGACCTGCTGCTCATCGAGCATCGCCCGATTGAATTCGTCCCAGTCCGGATGCGGTTTTCCGCCAATCAGCTCGTAGGTCTCCCGCAGGACCGGAAGGGGATCGTCTTCGAGCAGTCCGGCTCGTCCTTCCACCACAATGTACTGGTACCAGTTGTCCCCGATCACGGTTAGCGACACCCGGGGATCTCTCCGGATGTTCTTCGTTTTCGCGGCTGGCTGCGTCACCTGGATCCGGATCAGGCCGTCAGAATCAACTCCGTAGTCGACAAGAGACATCTGTGGCTGTCCGTCTCGCTTGATCGTGGCCAGAACCGCTCTGGAGTTGTTCCGAAGATACGCCATCGCTTCTTCATGATTCACAGCTTCATACCCCTCAACACGTAGGTCGGCTAACTGGACAGCGGATAGAGTCGGTCGATCGAGATCGTCATCACGACCCGGCCTTCATCGCGCATCGCCTGGTCGAACTCATCCCAGTCCGGATGGGGTTTTCCGGCGATCCGTTCATAGATCTTCCGGAGGGCCGGCAGTGGATCTTCATCGATGAATCCTGCGGTTCCCTCGACCACGATGTACTGGTACCAGTTATCGCCGATCACCGTCAGTGAGACTCTCGGGTCCCGGCGGGCGTTCTTCGTTTTGGCACGGTCTTCCGTTACCGAGATCTTGATCAGACCGTCGTCATCGAGCGTGTAGGCAATGTGCGAGAGCTGGGGTCGCCCATCTCGCTTGATCGTTGCCAGCACGCCACGAGTGTTACTGCCGATGTACTGCATAGCTTCTTGATGATTCAAGGAAACTCCTCATTTCCGACGTTCTCTGTAGATTCACTCTTTGACAGTAACGCAGATCGCCCCAGATGACATTCCCGAAATGTATGCAGGTCTCCGGATGCTCGGTTATGATGGAGGTCCACATGAACACACCCGCTGTTCAACGACGAACGGGGAGAGAAAGAGGAGACAGGAATGGTCGAGTCATCAAGCAAGTTCGACATGCGTCATCGCAGCAAGACTATCCACGACGGTCGCGACCGTGCTGCCGCTCGGGCCATGCTTCGGGCGATCGGGCTGGAAGATGACGATTTCAATAAGCCGGTCATCGGCGTCGCCCACTCATGGATCGAGACGATGCCCTGTAACCTGGGACTGCGCAAGCTGGCGCAAGAAGTCAAGAAGGGGATCCGCGAGGCTGGCGGAGTCCCGATGGAGGTCAACACCGTTGCCATTAGCGACGGCGTGACAATGGGCACCCAGGGGATGAAAGCGTCCCTGATCAGTCGGGAAGTCGTCGCAGACTCGATCGAACTGGTGGCCGAGGGTCACATGTTCGACGCCATCGTGATTCTGGCCGCCTGCGACAAGACATTGCCAGGATCGGCAATGGCCCTGCTTCGACTGGACATTCCCGGTTTCGTGCTCTATGGCGGCACGATCATGCACGGCCATTTCCAGGGTCGCAACGTGACGATTCAGGACGTCTTCGAAGGGATCGGCGCCAACGCCGCTGGCAAGATGAGCGACGAAGACCTGCTCGAACTCGAGAAGAACGCCTGCCCCGGTGCCGGCGCCTGTGGTGGCCAGTTCACGGCCAACACCATGGCCACGGCAATCGAGGTGCTGGGCCTGTCTCCGGTCGGGATGGCATCGACCCCGCAGGTCGATCCGAAGAAAGAGATCATCGGCCGAAATGCCGGCAAACTGGTGATGGATCAGCTCGAGCAGGGGTTGAAGCCGAGCGACATCGTCACCCGTCAATCCTTCATCAACGGCATTGCCTCAGCCAACGCGACCGGTGGTTCTACCAATATCGTGCTCCACTTCATGGCGATGGCGATTGAGGCCGGAATTCCGCTCTCGATCGATGATTTCAACCCGGTGAGCGACAACACGCCGGTCATCGCTTCGCTGAAGCCGTACGGGCCGTATACCGCGGTGGACGTCTACGAAGCCGGTGGTATCGAGCTGATTACAAGACGGCTGATCGAAGGTGGCAAGATCGACGGTTCTCAGCTCACCCCGACCGGCAAGACGCTCTGGGAAGAAGTCCAGAACGCTGAAGAAGCCCCCGGACAGCAGGTCATCGGTACCGTTGAGAGTGCCGAGAAGAAGACCGGCGGATTGCTGGTCCTGAAAGGGAATCTGGCACCAGAGGGCGGCGTGATCAAGGTCGGACCGGGGCTGCCCGCAGTCCACACCGGCCCGGCCCGGATTTTCGAATCCGAAGAAGATGCCATGGCCGCAGTGACTGCCCAGCAGATCAAAGCTGGCGATGTCGTCGTCATCCGCTATGAAGGCCCACGCGGGGGACCCGGTATGCGCGAGATGCTCGGAGTGACGGCAGCGATCGTCGGCGAGGGGCTGGGTGATTCGGTTGCCCTGCTCACCGATGGACGATTCAGCGGTGCCACGCGCGGGTTGATGGTCGGCCATGTTGCTCCAGAGGCAGCGCTTCGCGGACCGATCGCTGCGCTGGAAGATGGCGACGTGATCACCATCGACACCAAGGCCAAGACGCTCAGTGTCGATCTCTCTGATGACCAGATCGCTGCCCGGATGGAAAACTGGGAAGCCCGGCCACCGAAATGGAAGACCGGCGTGTTTGCCAAGTACGCCGCGCTGGTTTCCTCGGCCGCTGAAGGAGCGATCACGAAAGCGGAACTGTAGCTGATGGCTCATGCGGGCGGGAACTGACCCGCCCGCATGAGCAGAGGGTCCAAGCAATGGTCGAGAACCAGACCGGACAACCTGATCAGGCAGAGCCCAGGCGCTATGACGCACTGGCCGCCGCCGAACACATTCCGGAGATGGTGGACCGGATCGTTGCCGCATTCGATCCGGCGAAGATCATCCTGTTCGGTTCTCATGCTCGCGGTGATGCCCACCGCTGGAGTGATGTCGATCTGCTCGTCGTGTTTGATGAGGCGGTCGATATCCGCGAGATGACCGTAGCCATTCGTCGAGTGTTACGAGACATACCGGCACCGAAAGATATCGTGGTGACGGACACTGCGCACCTTGCCGAGCATGGGCGCGAAATCGGGACGGTGTTCCGCCCGGCGCTGCGGACGGGTCGGGTGCTGTATGAGCGCACCTGATGAGCTCACAGAGTTGGAATCCCACAATGAATCAAGCCAGGAGCAGAAAGAAAGACAGTGATGCCTGACCGCCCACTTCTCGCCATCACGATCGGGGATCCTGCCGGGATCGGGCCGGAAATCACACTTGGCGCGCTAGCGGATAGTGAACTCTTCGCTCGCTGCCGGCCACTGGTGATCGGCGATACCCGTATCATGGAGCGAGCCGCTGGCTGGCTTGGCCTCGAATCGGTGTTCGAGATCGTCGAGCGGCCGGCTGACGGTCAATACACGCCGGGCACGGTTCCAATTCTCGATCTGGGGATCGCGACCCCGGAGGACTGCCCTCCCGGTGAGGTCACGCCCGCTGCCGGGAACGCTGCCGTGCGCTACGTCTTCAAGGCGTGTGATCTGGCGATGGACGGCGTGGTGGACGGTATCGTTACCGGGCCGATCAACAAAGCTTCGATCAATGCCGCGGGCCATCACTATGCCGGACACACCGAGTTGCTGGCCGAGCGCACCAGTGCCGATCGGGTCAGTATGTTGCTCACCAGTGAGCGACTAAAAGTCGTCCATGTCAGTACCCACGTCGGCCTGGAAGAGGCAATCCAGCGAGTGACTCCCGCACGCGTCCGCGAGGTGATCGGGCTGGCCGACGAATCGTGCCGGGCACTCGGAGTTGAGCGTCCCCGAATAGCCGTGGCCGGACTGAATCCTCACGCCAGTGAGGGTGGGTTGTTCGGGAATCAGGAAGCCGAGCAGATACAACCGGCCATCGATCAGGCTCGTGAGGACGGGCTCGACGTTTCTGATCCGCAACCACCGGATACTGTATTCCTGCGGGCGGTGCAGGGGTATTATGATATTGTGGTCGCCATGTACCACGATCAGGGACATATTCCGATGAAACTTCTCGCCTTCGACAGTGGCGTGAATGTAAGCATCGGCCTGCCGATCATCCGGACATCGGTCGATCATGGAACAGCCTTCGATATCGCCGGTTCCGGCAAAGCCAACAGTAGCAGCATGACCGAAGCGATCAATGTAGCCATTCAGATGACCCATGCCAGCGCAACCAGCGCCTAGTTGTGGCGGGTGGGGGAGAGGGCGGGATGAAGATGACTAGCTCGGCCGAAACCCGGCGAATCGATCTGCCCTACGGTGACGAGACAGTCTCGGTCGACATTCCAGCCAGCAACCTGCGATCCATCCTGAGTCCGAACGCCATACCCGGTGTTGAATCACTCGATGCCGAAATCCAGCGAGCACTCAGCCAACCGATCGAAGCCCCACTTCTCCGGGATGCCGCGCGCGATGCGGGTCAAGTATTGATAATTGCCGACGACATGACCCGCCTGACCCCGGTCGACCGGATCATTCCGCACGTGCTCGATGAGCTCAATCTGGCTGGAGTGAGAGACGAGCAGGTCACGGTGATGATTGCCCTTGGCACCCATCGACCAATGACCGAAGTCGAGATCCAGCAACGCTTCGGCGATCCGGTGCTAAGTCGGGTGAACGTCATCAACAGCCCCTGGCAGGATCCCGAGCAGATGCAGGACCTGGGCTATACGGAGCATGGCACCCCGATCTCGATTGCCCGGATGGCGATCGACGCAGACATCGTCATCGGGCTGGGCAGTATCGTGCCGCACCATATCCCGGGGTTTTCCGCAGGGGCGAAGATCGTTCAGCCGGGGATCAGCGGAGCCGCCACGACTGGCGCCACGCACTTCCTATCCACCCGAACCCGCCGCTCCTATCTCGGGCTGGTGGAGAACGTAATCCGCCACGAGATGGAAACCATTGCCGACCTGATCGGGTTGACCGCGGTCCTCAATACGATCCTCAATCAGGACGGTGAGGTAGTCGCCGCGGTGTACGGCGATCATCGAGCCGCGTTCCGGCGAGGAGTCGAGCATTCACAATCCGTTTACGGGGTGACCTTCCCGGAACAGGCGGACATCGTGATCGCCAGCTCATATCCATGTGATATCGAGTTCTGGCAGGCCCACAAAACACTCTATCCGGCCGACATCGCAGTGCGCGAAGGTGGCACCATTATCGTGTTGACACCGTGCCCGGAAGGGGTCTCGGTGACACATGCTGATATGCTGGACATCACGGCGCTTGACGCCGACACAATCGAGTCTATGATCGAGCGTGGCGATATGCACGATGTCGTCTCCGGGGGTCTGGCTCTGGCCTGGGCCCGGATTCGTGAACGGGCGGATGTCTCGCTGGTAAGTCACGGAATTACAGATCACGATGCCCGGTCGCTGGCATTCACGCCATTTGCGTCGGTCGATGACGCGCTCAATGCTGCGCTCGGAAAATACGGTAAGGATGCGACGATCAACGTGTTGACTCACGCACCGGATTTGCTCCCGATTCTGGACCAGTAGCCGATGGCAAATGTCGTTCTGATCGCTGATGATCTGACCGGAGCTGCAGACAGTTCTGCACCATTTGCCAGCCATGGTCTCTCCACCCGCCTCCTGCTCGATATTCAGCAGGAGACTCCAACGACCACGCAGGTAACGGCACTTTCGACGCGATCCCGGGAACTGGAACCTGAACCAGCGAAGGCAGCCGTCGATTACGCGTGCCGCTGGGTGGATCAACATAACCTGCGCTCGCAGTATCTCCTCAAGAAGATCGATTCCACCTTGCGTGGTCATATCGCTGACGAGCTTTCGGTGTTCGTCAACCACTTCGGGGTCGATCGTATTCTGGTGTCACCGGCGTTCCCATCTCAGGGCAGGACGACCTTGCATGGAACGCATCATGTCCACGGCATTCCGGTCAGCAGGACAACCTTCGCCAGGAACAACTTCACCGATCATCTTCCCGAGCGATTCCGCAAAATCACTGATATGCCGAAGCATCACATCCCCATCGAGAAACTCCGTGGAAGCCAGAAACTGTCCGACAAGTTCCAGCAGCCGGGTATGTTCATCCCTGATATTCAGAGCGATGCCGATATGCTCCGGGTGGTCCTTGCCGCGCTCGAAGCCGGTATCACGCGTTTCTGTGGCGCTGCGGGAATGGGACGGGCGCTGGCTGCGGCGCTCGGAGACAAGCCGAACCACGATCCAGCATTTGCGATGTGTACCAAGCCGCTCCTGATCGTCGCGGGGAGTCGAAACCAGGCAACGATCGACCAGGTCGAAGAAGCCCGGAAAACCGGAGTGCCCGTGGTTCCCCTGAACGCGCTGAACGTCGATAGCTCTCGGGAGGCGCAGGCTCATCTCGCCCGGGGGAAGTCGGTCATCATGTCCAGCCAGACGCCGAGCACCGAGGAATTCACCCCGGACGCTGTGCGAGGTGTTCTGGGCGAACTGGTCCAGGAGATCATCAGCTCCACCAGACCAGGAATGCTGGTGATGACCGGGGGTGACGTTGCGGCGGCCATTTGCCGGGAGCTCTCCGTCACCGGAGTCTCACTTTTCGGGGAAATCGAACCGGGAATGCCGGTCGGATCACTCGAATCCACCACGGTTTCCGGACTGCCGATTCTCACCAAGGCCGGCGGTTTCGGGGACCGGAAGGCGTTCGTCCGTCTGCTCGAACTAGCTCGCCGGTAGCAGCGATCGCTGGGTTCCGGCCGGGGCGTCCGAACTTCGAGTGGCGACTTCCTGCTCGTGCGCCAGCAACGCTCGCTTGAGGTGCAATCCGCCACCGAAACCGGTCAGCGTACCGTTAGCCCCGATAACCCGGTGACAGGGGATAACCAGTGGAATCGGGTTCGTTGCGTTGGCCCGGCCGACTGCGCGAGATGCGCGAGTGGTGCAGACCACGCCAGCAATCTCACCGTAAGATCGAGTCTGCCCGAACGGAATGTTCATCAGTTCGCGCCAGACTCGCTGCTGCCACTCGGTACCCTGCGGGGCAACCGGGATCGTGAACTCCAGAAGCTCACCCCGGGTGTAGGCGTCAAGTTGCTCGCGTACCGGAGCGGTCAGTTCAGATGCAGGTTTGATGCTGTACCCATCTCTGGCAAGCTCTTCACCGATCGAATATTGCTGAATCCCATCGAGAAAACTGAGTCGAACCAGTGCACCTGCCTCATTGACGGCAAACGCAATCGGTCCTGCTGGGGAATCGGTCTGATCGAGACTTGCAATCATCGAGCACTCAACCTTACTGTTGACCCGTACTCAGCACGTGCCGAGCTGAAACGCATGACGGGCTTTGTTCGTCTTGGAGTATGACACGGTGCAGGGTGCAGTGTGAAACATGCTGAAGTTTTGGAGTGCCGCAGCTCAAGTCTATGAATGGACGATTCAGTTGGAAACGGCGACACCACAGCCCAGCCGGCGCGGATACGTTATTGCGGCCATCGTGTTTCTCCTCGGCATGATCGGATCAGCCGCTCTGGTCGGGCTGTTTGCCTACGGACTGTTCACGCTCGGCACCGACATGGAACGCATGGTAGCTCCCGGTAGCGAGCAATTCGAGTTCTCCCGCACTGGAACACACACGATTTTCTACGAATACGAGAGCAATTTCGACGGCACCACCTACAGCACAGGGAGCACGGTTCCGGCGCTCGATATCTCGGTGACGAGACTCGATGACGGCGCCGATATCGAGGTGCGATCGAGCACAATGGATACGAGCTATGCCCTGGTGAACCAGTCCGGACAGTCTATTCGCAGCTTCTCGGTAGACCGGGAAGGCACCTACGAGATCACCGCGGAATATTCTGGCGCTGCAGATGGTCCGGACATTGTTCTGGCTGTCTCGGAGAACATCACTCGCACGATCCTGACGACCGTCGGGGTGTTCTTCGGCGGGGGGCTGGTCTTCTGCATGATGACGCTGGCGGCGATCGGAATCGCCGGGTTTACGTTCTACCGTCGCTACCAGGCTGAGCGTCAGCCGGTGTCATGACCGGCACGCTCGATTCATCTGGAGCTGATCGTCGATTCCCGGTGACGATCTGCGCCGGGTCCGCTCCCGATGCGACCCGATGAAGCACAATCACCGTGCCAGAGAGCGCCGGGACGAACAAGACGCCGGACAACAGGATGCCGTGTCCGAGGAATCCGATACCGGCAGCAAAACCGACTGCGCCAACCAGCGCCAGCAACCCGGCCGCGCCGAATAGTGCTCCGGTGATCTGGGCAGGTCGATACCGTGAGTCGACCATCCCGGCGAAGATCGTCAGCGTGGTCAGGCCCCAGAGGACAAACGCCGCGATGACGATCCCGTAGCTGGCGGTCCAGAAGTTCCCCGAGAAATCGAAGGCACCCGCCATGGCAATAGCTGCCTGGGTATTGGTATCCAGCAACTGCAGCAGGTTTTGCACCGTCGCCAGCTGGGTCCAGTAGCCGACCACCAGCACAGCACTGAACATAACTCCCAGCGCCACCGCAATCATGCCGAGGGTTTGCCGAACAGGCACAATTGTCGCGCCGATTCCAAGCCAGACCGGGATGTAGGCGATCGCCATCAAAGCAGCTACCGCAAAGCTGATCGTCTGCCAGTGTTCGTTCTGCTCGATGAACGCGAGACGTTCAACCGCCGAGGCTTCGGCCGATGGGGGAGATGGATGAATCAGCAGAATCACCCAGGCTATGGTCAAAATGATCAGAATGACCGCCGCAATCGACCCGATGCGGGCAAGAATAGAGATCAGACTGGAGCGCTGCATCGAAACCGCTTTCACTCAGAATTGCTGACATATCTGACCCGGAGATTCTATCAGCCGTTGCCGGTACATGCAGTGGACATATGTGAATTTCCGCCCGGACACTGCCTGATTGTCACCGAAAGCGGTGAAGATCATCGAGATGTCGAGCCAAGATTCGCTTCACCGGACTCAACCCGGGATCGGCCTGAACTTGCCAGCCAGAGGAGTGCGGCGCCACCAATCAACGCAGGGAAGAAGAGAATACCGGAGAAGAGGACGCCAAGCTCGATCAGATCGTTTCTTACAACCAGACCGATCGCCCCGGCAATGCCGGCAAGTCCGGATGCGCCAAAGAGGATACCGGTGGTGCGAGTCAGGCGGTCAGCAGAATCGGCCATGCCGGCGCAGACGTGCAATGCTGCCAGTCCCCAGACGGCATAACCGAGCACCACTACGCCATAGCTGTAGGACCAGAGCTCGCCTTCGAACGCCATCAGCTCGAACAGTGTTGTGGCCGCTTGCATATCCTGCTCGGCGAGATCCACGATCCCGCGCACCGTAGTCAATTGCGTCCAATATCCGAGGACGGCGAATACGGTGTAGAGCAAGCCAAACGCAACGGAGAGCACCGCCATTACCGGTCGACGAGTCCAGATCAACGCCGCCAGGCCAATCCAGACTGGTACGTGCAGAAATCCCATCGGCAGAACGATGGCAAAGTTTGCGATGTGCCAGCCTTCGTTGTCAGCCAGAAACTGGATACGCTCCCCGGGCGATGCCTCAGCACCGGGCACAGGAGCCAGCGCCAATGAGACGATCCAGGCAACCGTGAGAATCAGCAGCAGAATGGCTGCCCAGAACGCATAGCCTGCCAGCGAGCGAATGAGTCGCGAATCATTCATGGCCCCGGCCACCTGTCAGATAACTCGGTCTGGGAGAGGGGTCAGTAAGCGATAACCAGATGATCTCCATAGTCCAGAAACTCCCAGAAGAACGCTGCATCACTGACCTGCATATTGATGCAGCCGTGGCTGCCAGTATCGCCGAATGCTTCGAGAGGGCTCCAGTCGTTGCCGTGAATGGCGTAGCCGCCCTCGGCAAAGTACTGAACATAGGGAACGTCTTCCAGATAATAATAGTTCGGGGCGTCCTCGGGAACACCGATTGTCCCGGCGTCCATGGTCTCTGACTCCACCCGGCGGAATATCTCGAACTCGCCCTCGGGTGTATCCCATCCGGCGCGGCCCGTAAGCAGAATGGCCGCGTAGACCGGCGTCTCCCCTTCATAAGCCACAGCGTAGTGATCGGTCAGGTTGACATCCACCCAGTTACCACTCCGATATGAGTCTGGCTCCCGAGGCTCGAATGGTTCGATAAACGCGGCCGAGACGTACTGCTCACTGCCGATCCGGTACCAGATCGACTCATCCTCCACCGTCTCTCCATCGACCGTCTCGTAGACCTCCACGAGATGATCCTGAAATAGGGTATCGACGGCGGCAGCGTCCAGTGATGGGGCGGAACGAACATTGAGGGCGTTCCCGGTCACCACGCCGATCCGGGTTCCAGATTCGGTCTCGATTGCCGCATCCCAGGGTGACGTGGCACCCCCGATCGAGGGGAGGAAGTCCGTCATATCTCCAGCGACATAGGTGAAATCGGACCGGAACCCGGGCGAGAGAATCGCTGCGGTGGCCAGCAGAATCAGCGCCAGGCCGAGCAATCCAGTGAAAAGTCGGAGCAACATGGGCGCAAACCTTCATCAGCTGAGGCGTCAGGCGGGGCGTGTCCGGGATCGCTTACTGCTGAACTGCCTGGATCTCGAGATAGATCCGGACACTCTCACCTACCATCAGACCGCCCGCTTCCACGGACCGGTTCCAGGTCAGGCCGAAGTCGTGCCGGTTGATCTCGGTAGTGGCCGAGAATGACGCTCGCTGATTTCCCTCGGCATCCTCACCGATTCCCTCGAACGTCACATCCAGCACAACCTGCTGTGTTTCGCGAAGCAATCTGAGATCTCCGTGAACCAGGTAGTGATTGTTGCCAATCGATTCCACATGGCGAGATGCAAACCGGATGTGCGGGTAGTTCTCGACATCGAAAAAATCACCGGAACGCAGATGGATATCTCGCTGAATCTGACCGGTTTCAACACTGCCAGCCTCGATCTCGACAACAACACCGGCAGGCTGTTCCAGCTGGTGATCGTAGATCAGATCACCCTGAAACGAGGCAAAATTTCCCTTGACCGTACTGATCATGAGATGGCGGATGCTGAAGCGGATCTCACTATGCAACGGATCGATAATCCATCGCGTCAGGTGTTGATGATGTGCGGCTTGTCGTCGGAGCTCGTTCGAATCAGGCATGTGCTGGACCCTCCCTATCCTCTCACTATACCGCGAGATGGGTCTTGTCCGCTCCCGATCGATCTCATACTATCGCACCATCACAATACTGCCGGGACCGGACAACGCATGAAAGTGGAGAGGGCCACCAGTGAGCGAGTTGACGATTCGCCGGGCAACACTGAACGACGCAGCCAAGATCGCCGACATCTACACACAGGGCATCATCGAACGCATTGCCACCTTTGAAACGAAACCCCGCACCGAGGAAGACATCCGCACCAAACTCCAGACTGATTCTGAGCGACATCCCACCATCGTTGTCGAGCTCGAAAACCAGGTCGTTGGCTGGGCGTCGATCAGTCTCTATCGACCTCGTGAATGCTATGCGGGTATCGGGGAGTTCTCGTTCTACATCGATCGGGATGCCCGCGGAAAAGGCGTTGGAAAGACGCTACTCAAGGCGTTGATCGACGAGGCCGAATCGCTGGGCTACTGGAAACTCCTCAGCCGTGTCTTTCCCTTCAATCAGGCCAGTCTGAACGCCTGCAAGAAGCAGGGCTTCCGGGAAGTCGGCGTCTATGAGAAACACGCCAAGCTGGACGATGAATGGCTGGATGTGGTGATCATCGAGCGGATGATCCCGTCTAACCTGACGTGATCGCTTCTCTGTAACACTCCGATTGACGCATGCACCCGAATGTCAAACGGCGCTGAGTAATTTCAGCGCCGTTTCGCTATTGGTGCCTGTCAGGTTACTCCCGCATTCTCTGGGCACCGACCCGGCCGAGCATGACATCCATGCGTTCCGGCCATGCGCCGGGGTGCCATTCGAATCGCTGGCGCTCGAAATACTGGACGACATGGGTCTTTCCGGTATCCGGATTGACCTCGCGGAATTCCTCACTGATGGGGAAGCCATAGATCGCCAGCCCACCGTACTTCTCCCAGTAGCCACGGAACCCACCACACAGACGATGGCCTGTCTGAGGGTAGAAGGTGCAGTGGGCATCGTTTTTCGCCTGTACAGGCTTGAAGGCTACCTCGCCACCTCGGCCGGCCGTTAGTTCCCTCCCAAGAAGTCCCAGGTGGATGTCGTAGCGAGCCGGCCAGGTTCCGGGGCGAAGCTCGAATCGAGCCCGTTCGAAGTGCTGGATGGTGACACCGTCTTTTTTGATCTCACCACTGAGAGGGTAGCCGAAGACGGCCAGTCCACCGTAGCTGTTCCAGTACTTCAGGAAATTACCCTTTACCGTGTAGCCGGTCTGAGGGAAGTGCCGCTCGGTTGGAGCTGGAGTCTGAAGACCAACCATCTCCCGAACCGTAGCGAACCGATATCCGCGTGCCCGAAGACCATCGATCATGGCGGGCAGTGCCGGACCGTCTTGCGAGGCCGCCCCGACGTGCATCAGGATGTTGCCACCTGGTGTCGCGCCGTTGAAGACACGCTGGTTGATCTGGGATGCGGTGAGCCCCTGCCAGCCGAGTGTGTCTACCGTCCACATGATGTTATAGGTGTAGCCGTTCTTCGCCAGATCGGCCAGTACCGAGTTATCGTAGTCGCCATACGGTGGACGGAATAGTGGCTTCATCCGGAACCCGGTCTGCGTGTAGACCAGATCTTCAGTTCGTTTGAGCTGACTGGCTCGTTCAGCCGACGAGATCGGTCCGCGATTCGTCGACACGCCAGTGAACGATGGATGATCCCAGCTGTGGTTCATGACATCGTGACCGTCACTGACAATACGTCTCATAAGATCCGGGTTCGCCTGCGCCCAGACACCAGTCATGCCGAAAGTTACTTTCACATTCTTCTGCCGAAGCGTGTTGAGGATCTGTTCTGCGTAGCCGCGGTCTGACCCGGCATCGAACGTCAGAACAATGACTTTTTCGGATGTGTTGAAGTTGCGAATCGTGGTCACGCCGGATTGAGCGGATGCCAGAGGGAACGTGCTGAGCCCCATGGCTATCAGCAATAGCAGCGATAGCACTACGCGCAGCGGTTTGCGCCGCCTGGACGGGCCAACATGAGCATCCATAACCAATCCTTCCGCGAATCTGATTTGTGCAAACTCTCTGTATATTCAACGCCTTAACTGGCCGAGAGGTTACGTGGATTTCACCGGTTCAGCCAGATTGCACAGGATCATGATCCCGTCCCCGAATCTGGATGACGCTTGACGGCCCTGCTATCATGGATAAATACCCATAGGGGGTATATCCATACAGAGGTCCCAGACGGAGTATGTCATGCAACACCACCACGAACACGCTCGAGAAGAACGCAACGGACATGGACACGGAGATCATGATGCGCACGCCGGGCATGATGCGGAGATGTTCCGCTCGAAGTTCTGGCTCTCGCTGATCCTGACGATACCGGTGGTGCTGTATGCCGAGATGATCCAGGAGTGGTTCAACTACACCGCCCCGGCGTTCCCCGGATCGGCTTGGATGCCGATGATCCTGGCGACGATCATCTTCGTCTACGGCGGAGGGGTATTCATACAGGGTGCCTGGCATGAAGTTCAGGCCCGCAAGCCCGGCATGATGACCCTGATTTCGCTGGCGATCATCGTTGCCTTCAGCTACTCGATAGCCACTGAACTCGGCTTCCCTGGGGAACAGCTCTACTGGGAGCTCGCCACGCTAGTCACGATCATGTTGCTCGGCCACTGGATCGAAATGCGGGCAATCGGACGCGCACAGAGCGCACTGTCAGAGCTGGCCAAACTGCTTCCAGACATGGCCGAGCGAATTGGGGCAGATGGTGAGATTCAACAGGTATCTGCCAACGAGCTGGAAACCGGCGATCTCATTCTCGTCCGGCCAGGCGCCAGCGTTCCAGCAGACGGTGTCGTTCAACAGGGACAGAGTAGCGTCAACGAGGCGATGATCACCGGCGAGTCAGTTCCCGTCGCCAAAGGAGTCGATGATGAAGTCATCGGCGGGACGGTCAACGGTGAAGGCTCGCTCCGGGTTGAGATCACGAAGACCGGCGAGAACTCGGCGCTTGGCGGGATCATGCGACTGGTGCAGCAGGCGCAGGATTCCGGATCCCGGGCGCAGGCGCTGGCAGACAGAGTGGCGGGATGGCTGACCTACGTTGCGCTCGCAGCTGGCTCGATCACACTGGTTGTCTGGTTGTTGACCGATGAGCCGTCCAGCTTCGCGATCGAGCGTATGGTGACGGTCTTCGTCATCGCTTGCCCCCATGCACTGGGTCTGGCGATTCCACTGGTCACCTCGATTTCGACCACACTCTCGGCACGACAGGGCTTGCTGGTTCGAGACCGGATTGCACTGGAGCAGGCGCGAAAGCTGGATACCGTGGTCTTCGACAAGACCGGAACGCTGACCCACGGGGAGATGGGCGTCACTGACACGTCGGTGGCACAGGGGGTTGAGCTGGATGAAGCACTCGGGCTGATCGCCAGCGTCGAAGGCGATTCCGAGCACCCGATTGCTCGAGCAGTTCGCTCCCATGCATCCGAGCGCGGCATCGATCTTCCCGCACTGACTGACTTCGAGTCGCTGCCAGGACGCGGCGTCCAGGCGTGGCTCGGCGAGCAGCGAATCGCCGCGGGTGGACCCCGGCTGCTTGAAGCCTTCGGGATCGAGCCAGACCCCTCGATTCAGCGCGACGCTGACAGCTGGGGTGATGACGGGAAGGCGGCGATCTACCTGGTGGTCGATGACGAAGTTCAGGCTGCGTTTGGTCTGGCCGACGTCATCCGGCAGGAATCGTACGATGCAGTACGCCGGCTGAAGGACCTTGGAGTTCGCTCGGTGATGATCACTGGAGACAGCCAGCAGGTGGCGGATTCAGTGGCCCGGCAACTCGGCATCGACGAGGTGTTCGCTCAGGTACTGCCAGAGAACAAGGCAAGCCATGTTCAGGAACTGCGAGATCAGGGAAGAACAGTCGCTATGGTTGGTGACGGAGTCAACGATGCTCCGGCACTGGTCACCGCTGATGTCGGGATCGCCATTGGGGCAGGAACCGATGTCGCGATCGAGAGCGCCGGAATCATTCTGGTTCGGAACGATCCGAGAGATGTCGTGCGCATTATCGAGCTGAGCCGGGCAGGCTACCGAAAAATGATTCAGAATCTGGTCTGGGCCACCGGATACAACGTGATAGCCCTCCCGCTGGCCGCCGGGGTACTGGCACCGATTGGTATTATCCTCGCACCAGCGATCGGGGCGGTCCTGATGTCGCTGAGCACGATCATCGTGGCTGCCAACGCACAACTGCTGCGTCGTCTGGATCTGGACGACGTGTAACGACCAGTAAAAGGAACACCATGTATGTCTCTGTAATCGCGAACTGCGACCGCACCGATCGTGATCGTGAGCAACTCCAACGCCTGACCGAGGCTGTCTATCCAGCAGATGGCTCCACAGCGGGCGCAGGAGGCGCTTTAAGCTGGTCCAACACCGAGCTGAGCGTGGTCGTGCGTGAAGTCGCCGATGGTGAGATTGCCGCTCACGTCGGGGTGCTGGTTCGAGACTGCTTGCATAATGGCCATCCTGTGCGGATTGGTGGGATCGGCGGAGTGAAGACCGATCCGGATCTCCGGACGAGAGGATTGGGTCGACTAGCAATGACTCGAGGAGTCGAGGTTCTTCGCGATGATCTCACCGCCGAATTCGGACTTCTCGTCTGTCCGGAATCAGCGTCGGGATTCTACGATCGCCTCGGCTGGCAGGATTTCCGCGGTGAGCTCTGGGTGGATCAACCCAATGGCCGGACGCGCTTCACGATGAATCAGGTGAAGGTCCTGTCCTTACGACGCGAAGTCCCGGTCACCGGCATCATCGATCTCCTAGGGTTTCCATGGTAACGGCGATGAGAGGCGTAATCTCCCCTACATCCCGCGGCAAGTATGGCTGCTATGCTTTCCGGAGTGTATTCGGTGCGGCGTGGCAGGTACACCCGAACGATGTCCTGGAAGAGGAAACTCGATGGCGAACAAAATGGGCTCACGCGGCTGGCTCGGGGTGGGGGTCACCGTGGTGGTCCTCGGCGGAGTTACAGCAATCGCGATCTGGCTCAGCATAGGTCAATCCACCAACCCGGACTATCAGTCTCGCGCCGACCGCCCGGGAATCGGTGAGTACTTCGTCAACGTCTGGGTAGACCCAAAGCCACCGACCACCGGCGACGTGGAGATCAGCACCCAGCTGAGCACGATCATCGGCACCCCGATCGAGATGAGTTCACTCGATATCGCGCTCCAGCCGCCAGATGATGGAGAAGTGCGCGATCTCGACGTTCGTCATACCTACGATGGCCCCAGTGGCACCGATCTCTTCGTAGCCGACACCACGTTCGATCAGACTGGAAGCTGGCAAGTGATTATCACCTATAGCTTCGGTGGGCCGGACGTCGTCGATGAATTCACCGTCGAGGTCGCAGACTAGCAAGCGAGACGATTCAATGCGCCGAATTGTCGTGATCGGAATTCCGGGAGCGGGGAAGTCGACGTTTGCCCGGAAACTGGGAGATCAGCTCGATCTCCCGGTCCATCATCTGGATCGTTACTTCTGGAACCCCGGATGGAAAGCATCCTCCCGCGAGGTCTTCAATGAGCGGCTGCAGGAGTTGCTGAAGACCGATCGCTGGATTGTCGATGGAAACTACCGCCGGACGATCCCGCTGCGGCTCGAATACGCCGATACCGCCATACTGCTCGATGTTCCTCGACGAACTGCCATGAGACGGGTGTTCAAACGGATCGTCACCTATCGCGACGGCGGTCGGCCCGATATGGCCGAGAACTGCCCGGAACGATGGTTCGACCGCGACTTCATCAGCTACATCTGGCGTTATCATCGGGATGTTCATCCGGAGGTGCTGGAGTACCTGGCGGAGTTCGAATCAACCGGAAGAACGGTGGTTCGGCTAAACGGTGACCGGGCCGCGGAAAGCTGGTTAGCAACGATCTCCGGCGATCGAAGCGCCGGATAGCTGACGCGCTACCGCAAGACGTGCAGGATCGTGTAGATCCCCAGAAACCCCATCACTGCGCCGGCGATCGCGCTCGGCCAGCCATGTTCCCGGGCATCGCTCAGCATCTTGCCGCCATAAATCGTAATTCCGGCCCCAGCGATAGCTGAGAGCGAGATCATCGTCACGCGGCCGGCATCACCCAGACCAGCCCGGCGAGTCAGCATCGCGGCCAGAAACAGCACGAAGAGAATGCCGATACTGGCAAGCGGAGGAACCCAGGCCGGACGGCTATCCGCGGGTTTTGCTCGAAGTCGCATACAGGTTAGCCCTCTTCCATTCGATCAATCGTCATTTTCTACCGCAGGAACGAGATATCGCGCCGGGCCAGGGATAGCCGGGGAAACATCGTTCCCGTACTCTCCGACGACTTTCACCGCCGGCTGCAGCACGAAGTTGGAATCTCCAAGCCGGGTAAGCACATGCACGACCTCCATCTCGAACGCCTCCATGGAGATCTCGCTGACTTCTTCAGATGACGGCGGAGCGTACCCGGCATCATCGAGAATGTCGGCGACGATCGATTCTGAATCACGCAGCGCAACAGACTCGATATCCACGAGTGACAGCCAGTAGAGTTGCGCCTCCAGCACCTGGCCAGATTCGCCGATGAAAACGCTGCCACCGAGGTTGACATCCAGCGCGGTCTCCGGGAAATCATCCGGGCGGAACTGGACTTCCGTGCTTGAATCATTATCGATCGTTACTTCTGAATACTCGATGGTGTAGAGATCGAAACCGATGAGCTCAAGAAACCGTCGGGCAATCTCGGCGGCCGTCGGCTCGCCATCCAGCAGATCATCCACAGGGTCATTCAGCAGGAACCCCTGAAAGTGGAAGAATGCCGAGCTAGGATCCCAGCGAAGAATATCGTCACCGCCTGAGTTCACAATCCGGAACGGCTCACCATCGCCGTTTCCCTCAACGAGTTCTCCCTCAGCACCGAGCATCGATCCGAGCGTGGTCAGCATCGTTGCTCCATCGGGGGGTGCATTCAGATAGTAGACCGATCCATTCCCCGGAAGGCTCATCTGATCCGCCATATCGGCAGCGCCGTTGAGATTCACCTGTGGGCTATGCCGTTCCGCAAAGGGAAGGAATCCAACGATGAGCGGGGGCAGCACCACATGTTCGACATCGAATGGTGGGAACGAGGCAGTGAACCACTGCTCGCTCGGAGGGGGGTTGTCGCCCATATCGAGGGGAAACTGATCACCGAACAGGTCGTCATCCCGGGAAACGTCATCGGCATCGACCGCCTGGAAGGCGGTGCGCTCCTCGCGGTCGTCGCTGCCGGTTCCGCCAAACGGATTAGCGGCAATCACGAACGCGATGACCACCACAGCCATACAGGCAGCCGCAGCCGCACTGAATCGCCACGGTGAACTGACCAGGCGTCGGTGCCAGCGCTCTTCTTCGAGATTGACTGGTTCATTCTCAGTGAGTTCGCCGGATTCCCCCGGCAGGGCCGCGCCACTCAAAAGCTCATGCTTGAGATTGGCCCGGAACGCGGGATCGGGTATTCCCTCAGGAAGCTCATTTTCCAACCGTGAGGCCAGTTCCACCAGTTCCCGCAGGTCCTGGTCGTTGACTGGCTCCGTGTCCCCGGCTCGCAGACGCTCTACTGCGTCGTCGAACTCTTCAGCTCGTGAATCAGGCTCCGGATACATTGCTTCTCTCTAACGTCGCGCGGAGATTGATCATAGCTCGATGGACAAGTTGCTTTACTGCGCCTTCGCTTCGCCCCAGCTCTTCGCCGATCTCTCGATTCCGCAATCCGCGCGCGAACTTCAGAATCAATGCCCGCTGCTGATCGGCTGGTAACAGGCGCATCGCCTCCACCAGCTGATCTGAGTCGCTCCTGGCATCCAGCAGATCGGCGGGATCGTCGTCGGAATCTTCCGAGCGCGCATACACAGCGGCATCCTCGACCGTCACCTCGCGTGAGCTCGTGCGACCACGGCGATAGATAATGTTGGACGCAATCCGATAGAGCCAGGCTCCAAACGGCAATCCCCGCCACTCGTAGGACGGAAGCGCCGCAAGCGCCTGCTGAAACGTCTGCGCCGTGACATCCTCTGCATCGGCGTGGTTCCCAGTCCGGCGGTAAGAAAACCGATAGATCTGATCGACATATCGCTCATACAGCGGCCCGAACTCGGCAGGGTCGCGCTTGGCAGCTGCAACGAGCTCGGCTTCTTCGGCAATTTGCTGGTCGTCGGCGTTTTCTTCCTTCATGACCCTATTGTTGCCCCTGCGGCGTACAAGGGCAAACATCAATCATGAATTCGCCGTCTATGAGATCAATACAGTGGGGACCGGAAGGGTTACTGTGGATCTGGAGAGACGGGTCGGCAGACCGGCTCGCTGAACGAGGCGACACGGAGATCCTGCCCTGAGCGAAGTCGAATGGGTCGCAGGCTACCAATACAATTGACGTCACTGGAACAGGTGCTAACGAATCAGGGGCAGGCTCCATGGAACCCGCCCCTGACGCGTGAGATTCTAGATATGCAGCGCGCGCCCATCGACGGCGAGGGCTGCTTCGTGCATGACCTCGGAGATGGTCGGGTGCGGATGCACGGCCAGGCCGATCTCCCATGGGGTGGCTTCCAGCAGGGTTGCCAGCGCAGCCTCGGAAATCAGTTCCGTCGCATGTCCACCGATCATGTGAACACCGAGCAGGTCATCGTTGTCAGCATCGGCGATCATCTTGATGAAGCCGTCCGATTCGCCTTCGATCATCGCCTTACCGTTGGCTCGCAGTGGGAACTTGCCGACCTTCACGTTGTGGCCAGCTTCCTTGGCTGCCTGTTCGGACATGCCGATCGAGCCAATCTCCGGGTGGCAGTAGGTGCAGAGCGGCACCTGCAGCAGATTCATCGGCCGCGGGTTCTCACCAGCGATCTGTTCCACGGCAATCACGCCCCAGTGCATCGCGGTGTGAGCCAGCTGCATCTTGCCGTTGATATCACCGAAGGCGTAAATGCCGTCAACGTTGGTCCGGCAGAACTCGTCTGTCTTGATGAACTCACCTTCGGTCTCGATACCGACCTCTTCGAGGCCGATATCCTCGATGTTGCCCGTCCGGCCGGTGGCGACCATCAGCATATCCGCTTCGAGGACTTCTTCTTCCTTGCCCTCTGGCGCGATACGCATGGTGACACCCTTTTTGGTGACTTTGATGTCGTCAGCAGTCGGTCGGTAGTCCGGAATGATCCGGATGCCTTCCTTGGTGAAGGTGCGGGCGAGGTGCTCGGATACTTCGTGGTCTTCGTTCGGCACAACACGACCGACGAGCGTCACATCGCACCCAAACTCGTGGTAGATCGAGGCGAACTCGACTCCCGTTGCACCGCCACCACGGATGATGACCTTCTTCGGCAGCTTGGTCGACCAGGTTGTATGATCGCTGTTGACCACCACATCGCCATCGAACTCAACACCCTTGATCGGGCGTGGGCGCGAGCCAGTGTTGATAAGGATCGCTTTCGATGCCTTGACCTCGTCGGTCCCGCCTTCGGTGAGATCAACGTGAACCGTCGTCTTGTCCTTGAGCTTGCCGGTGCCCTGAATGACATCGACACCGTTCTTCTTCATCAGGAACTGAACGCCCTTGAAGTTCTGATTGACGATCTTTTCCGACCGCTTCACAGCCTTCGAGTAGTCAGCCTTGACGCCAGTTGTGGTAACGCCGTACTCCTTGGCGTTCTGCACCAGCGTCAGAACCGCAGCACTCTTCAGCAGTGCCTTGGTCGGAATACAGCCCCAGTGAAGACAGGTTCCGCCGATCTTGCCCTTCTCGATTACGGCAACACTCATCCCAAGCTGCGCGGCACGAATAGCGGCGACATAGCCACCGGTTCCACCACCGAGCAGGACAATATCGTATGGTTCGGACGGCATAAACAGGACTCCCCTCTCCCGGGTTTCTTAGAAATAGTCGAGCGTGGTAAACAGCTCAATCTCTGGTTACGCTGGCCGTCTGCACAGCGATGCTCCGCACGTGGCGCTGGGTCCGGAATACTCCGCAATCGGAACAATTGCGCACGCACGCAGTTTTCAATCTCATAGAGTATAACAGCGTCCCTCACCGATTCGGTGCCAGCTAAACAACTTCGACGCCGATGACGATGTTCCCACCGTCAGGCATTCAGGCATCCTCGCCGCATCGCCTTCCGGCACCAGCCTCGTTCTGGAACAGGTCCATTCCACTGAACCGTCCCCTCTTCCTTAAGGTGTGGATCAGATCTTGCCGGACACTGCGCTCAGGACTTCAGTTCACTACGGTATCCGTGTAGACTTGATCCATGAATGAGCATCACTTCGCGCGACCCCGCAATTATCAGCAACCGTTCAACTGGTGGGGCTACCGGGCCTCTCCCGAACGACCACTGACGATCACCGAGTTGATCAGTCAGGGAACGCTGGATGATCAACTGGCCGCCTTTCTGTGGGTGGTGATGGAAGAGCGTGCGACCATCATCGTTGCGGCAACGCCCCAGGAGGCCGGGAAGACAACCATGCTCACAGCGTTGCTCGACTTTCTTCCAGAGGGGATCGAGCAGATCTACCTGCGTGGCTGGTACGAGCGATTCGAGTTCCTCGAGGAGGATCGTGATCCGACTGCGACATACCTCTTGAGCAACGAAATCAGCAGCCATCTCCCGATCTACATGTGGGGGAGAGGCGTTCGGCGAATGTTCGAAGCCGCCAGTGAAGGCTACGGCTTCGGAGCAACGGTTCACGCGGCCAGCGCTGCAGAAGTGATCCATATGCTCGAGAACTATCCGCTCGAGGTTCCCCAGCAGCTCCTGACCGAGATCGATCTGGTGTTGACGATGACCTATCGGCCAGGTGTCAAGAAACCGCTTCGCCGGGTCATGCGCCTGGAATTGATCGAGAATGCTGGACAGGTCCCGGCCCCACGCATACTGGCATCCCGCGACGTGATTGGCACTGAGCTTCAGTCATCACCCGGGACGTTGATCAATGCGCTGGTTCGCCAGTTCGGAATGGAGCGAGAAGATGCAACGAGCCGCCTGGCGCGTCGTTCTTCAGCACTGACGAAGATGGTCCGGAGCGAGACCTTCGCTCCCGAAGATGTACACCGCGCGATCAAGCGCTTCCGATCGTCTGCATCGGCATCACGATCCAGCGAATCGGGCAGATAATCTGATCTTCGTGCGTTACAACAGATGGATACCTGTCTGCTGGGCGTAGTGGCCCGGCCTCATGCTCAGTTGTTCGATGCGACATGTTATGCTGATCGAATCCGAATGCATTCCAGAAACAAAGGGAGATTCACGCGATGTCGAAGCCCCGAACACTCGGAGAACTTCGCGAAAGCGGCTATAGCGTCCTCACCGTTCGCGAGGAAATGCGCAACAACCTGATCAAACGACTGGCAAATGATGAACCGATCTTCCCCGGCGTCCTCGGCTATGAGGATACGGTCATCCCGCAGGTCGAAAACGCCATCCTCTCCGGACAGGACATCATCTTCCTCGGAGAGCGCGGCCAGGCCAAGACCCGCATGGCCCGGAGCCTGACAACCTTGCTCGACGACGAAGTCCCGATCGTGACTGGTAGCGAGATCAACGATGACCCGTTCAATCCGATCAGCCGGAACGCTCGCGATCTGGTCGAAGAACACGGGGACAAGACACCGATCGAGTGGATCGGCCACGAAAGCCGGTACGCGGAAAAGCTGGCAACCCCGGATACCACCATCTCTGACCTCATCGGTGAAGTCGACCCGATCAAGGTCGCCGAAGGGCGCTACCTGTCGGACGAGCTGACAATCCACTACGGGATGATCCCACGCACCAACCGGGGTATCTTCACCATCAACGAGCTGCCAGACCTTGCCGAACGCATTCAGGTCGGCCTGCTGAACATTCTTGAAGAGCGAGATGTGCAGATCCGTGGCTACCGGATTCGCCTGCCACTGGATGTCTATGTTGTCGCCTCGGCAAACCCGGAAGACTACACGAACCGTGGCCGGATCATCACCCCGCTGAAAGACCGCTACGGCTCGCAGATCCGGACGCACTACCCGGAGACGATCGATCTCGAGATGGCGATCATGGAGCAGGAGCGGATGAAGTTCGATTCAGAGGGAGTCGAGGTTACCGTTCCGGAATACGTCAAAGAGATCATCGCCGATCTCACGCATCTGGCTCGCCGATCAAACGACATCAACCAGCGCTCCGGCGTCAGTGTCCGGATGTCGATCGCCAACTACGAGAACGTAATCAGCAACGCCCTTAAGCGGGCAATCCGCCTTCATGAAAAGACCGCGGTACCGCGTGTCAGCGATCTCCAGGCAGTGGTGGCATCCACCACCGGCAAGATCGAGCTGGACACACTGGGAGACGACGAAGAAGACCGGATCGTCCAGCGTCTGCTGCAAGGGGCGATCGTCTCGACGTTCAACCAGTATTTCGCACCGCACGAGTTCGAAGATCTGATTCTGGCGTTCGAAAACGGACTGACCGTTCAGGCTTCGGACGAGATGCCGTCGATGGAATACGTCCATCAGGTATCGCACATGGATGGAATGCGGGAAGCTGCCGGCAAACTCGGAGCATCGGGAGACCCAGCCGCGATCTCGTCTGCCGTCGAATTCATTCTGGAAGGTCTTCACCTCAGCCGACGTGTCAACAAAGACCGCTCCGGCACCCGTGCGGGAGCTGCACAATACCGGGGGTAGAGCATGACGTACCACTATCACGACCGCTATCGCTACTCACGGTGGGACGGCAGTCAGGAAATCTCGCCGTTCACGGCCGATGACATCATGGACGCGATCTCTGATGATCTGCTCTCGGAGGGCGATCTCCAGCGTGCGCTGCGCAAACTCTTCAGGCAGGGAACCGAACGCGAAGACGGCCGGCAGATGCCGGGGCTGCGACAGATGATGGAGCGCATGCGCCAGCGTCGTCAGCAGCAGCAGAGTCGCTACAACCTCGGATCGGTCCTCGAGGACATCGAGTCGCAACTGGAAGAAATCATCGAAAAAGAGCGCTCCGGGATCGAACGCCGCCTGGACGAAGGACGGGATCGACTGGAGCAACAGCAGAACCCGGATCAGTCCGGAGAGAGCGCGTCCGGTCAGTCCGGCGAAACCGGTGATGGCGACGATCCCGACGCCGAGTACGACGAGAATCTCCACAATCTTCTGGAGCGCATGGCCGCCAAGAATCGGCAGAAGCTCGATGCCCTGCCGGAAGACATGGCCGGCCGAATCCGCGAACTGACCGAGTACGATTTCATGGATCCCAACGCTCGGCAACAGTTCCAGCAACTCCTGGAACAGCTCCAGCAGCAGGTACTCCAGCAGACCTTCCAGGGGATGCAGCAAGCGCTGGAGAACATGAGCCCGGAGCAACTGGACGATATGCGCAACATGCTCAGCGAGCTCAACGAGATGCTGGAGCAGCGTGCCCGTGGCGAGGAGCCGGACTTCGAGCGGTTCATGCACAAGTACGGCCACTACTTCGGGGATGACATCAACAGCCTCGATGAGTTGCTGGACCGGATGGCTCAGCAGATGGCAGCCATGCAATCGCTGATGGATTCGATGTCGCCGGAGCAGCGGGAACAACTGCAGGATGCCATGAACGCCGTGATGAACGATCCCGGTATTCAGGAAGAGATGCAGAAGCTGGGGCAACATCTCGGCCAGATGATGCCGGAGAATCCCTACTCCAGCAGCTACGAGTTCACCGGCGGCGAAGATCTCAGCCTGCAGGAAGCCATGCGGATGATGGACACCCTCCGTGAGATGGAGGAGATGGAAGATCAGCTCGCCTCAGTCCGTGACTGGCGTGATCTGGAGAACATCGACAACGAGCGCATCAAGGAGTTGATGGGCGATGATGTCAGCCGGGATCTGGATCAGCTGCAGCAACTGACGAAGCTGCTCGAAGAAGCGGGGTACATCGAGAACAACCGTGGCAGCTACGAGCTGACGCCGCGCGGAGTCCGGAAGATCGGCCAGAAAGCGCTGCAGGATATCTTCCGACACCTGAATCAGGACCGGATCGGCCAGCACCAGCTCGATCGCGCCGGGGCCGGCATGGATCGGCTCGATGAGTCGAAGCCGTACGAGTTTGGTGATCCATTCCTGCTCGATCTCCGGCAGACCGTGATGAACGCGGTCCACCGGGACGGCACGGGCAGCCCGGTCAACCTGGCGCCGGAGGATTTCGAGGTCTTCCGGACCGAAACGATGACCCGATCATCCACCGTGCTGATGATCGATATGAGCCGCTCGATGCTCTATAACGGCTGCTACCTGGCGGCCAAGAAGGTCGCCCTGGCACTGGACAGCCTGATCCGCACCCAGTTCCCGCGGGATGATTTCCACATCGTCGGATTCTCGGCCATCGCTACACGCATGAAACCGGCCAACCTGGCAAACATCTCCTGGAACGAGGATACGGTCGGCACGAACCTGCAACACGGCCTCATGCTGTCGCGACAACTGCTCTCCCGGGACAAAGGCTCCAACAAGCAGATCATCGTGATCACCGATGGTGAGCCGACCGCCCATTTCGAGAACGGGCAGGTCTACTTCAACTACCCGCCGACTTACCACACGCTGCACGAGACGTTGAAGGAAGTGAAGCGCTGCACCCGGGACAACATCACCATCAACACCTTTATGCTGGAGCGCAGTCCGCTGATGGCCTCGTTCATCAGCGAGATGTCCAAGATGAACAAGGGGCGGGCGTTCTTTGCGGATTCGAACAACCTGGGTGAGTACATCCTGGTTGACTACGTCGCCAACCGGCGCAGTCTGGTGACGTAGCGGGGTCAGGCCGGAAAGGAAAACCAACGCAGGTGGTCATTATCTGCCCACCTGCGTTTTGTCAGGTCAGATTCCTGTCAACTCGTTCCGATCA
>REEK01000039.1 GCA_007695115.1 Sphaerobacteraceae bacterium | reverse complement strand
GGATTCCCACCACCGAGTACCCGGCCGCGCTTGAGGAATGGATACCCGAACTTTGCCCAGTGAACGTCTCTGGATTCGAGGTGGTCAGTCTGGTCGTGTATGTCGTCGACGACCTCATCGAGGCTTATCGGCGGCTCGCTATCGGCAGGCTCTATCTCGAAATCGAGACAGCCGCCCTCAGCCATCACACTGGGCGGATCAGATGGGGTCCACAGGTTCAGGTCAAGGCGCTGATACACGAAGATGCCGGCCACCAGAAGCACGGCGATGAGTCCCAACCACTTGAGTGGCGGACCAGGACGATGTCGCCTGGTGTCCCGACGCGCTTGTGCCTTCGCATCGTATTCGACCGCAAAATCACCCGATTGAGTGCCAGACATCTCCACCCTGAGTCATTCTGGTTCTGAGCATGAACGATCAAGCCTACGTGAGCATCTGCCTGTTGTCTAGATGAAGACAGGTGGTGGAATGTGACATAGTGGGGAAACCGGAACGGCTGAAGGTGTGGTGCTTCATTCTGCGAGGGTAGTCAGGAATCAGCGCCAGGACTGACTAGACTTCCCCACCACAAGCGGCGGTGATCTGCCCGGTGTCCGGTCGGTAGATGACCGAGAAGCGGGCGTCGATCCGACGGTTGATGAAGCGATCGAATCCCGACTCGTGTCGAGTGTCTTCGAAGACCATGATCCAGGCTTCACCGCTGTAGATGCGTCCGGATGAGCCGGGAGCCAGTTCGCCGTAATCGGCCCAGAGCAGGTCGCCGGGTTCGAACTCGTCGTCGGAATCGACCCCACGGATCTCGCCGATATCTTCCAACTGCTGCCGAACGATGGACTCTGCTTCGAAGAGTGATTGCGGGGGATCGGGCAACGGGATGATATCGACATCGAGGCAGCCGGTTCTGGCCAGAACCTCGGTGGTGTCTCGATCATTCTCATCGTCAGATGTGCCGCGTATATCGGTAAACATGATCGCCAGAACGGTGGTAATCAGGACAGCCGCCAGCAGCAGCCCGACTAGTGCTCGTGGCGAGAGCGAGAACCCGGCTGGCGTGTTCGGTTTAGATCTGGCGGTGCGACGATGCGTGGTCATGGGCTGCACAATCCTGAAGAGTGATCGAACAGCCAATTATATCGGTCCCGGTCGATCAGAGATCAACGCCGATGAACGAGCGAAGGAAGTAGATAAGGAACAGCAGACTGATCCCGAACATTACCGGATGAACTTCGCGAGCCTTGCCGCGGAAGAGCTTCACGAGGGCATAGACGACGAACCCGGCACCGATACCGTTGGTGATGTTGTAGGTCAGCGGCATGATGACCATCGCCGCGACGACCGGCAGCCCTTTCTCGATGTTGGTGAAGTCGATGCCGCCCATCTTGATCTCGCGGCCTTCCGGAGTCGTGTAGGTGCGTTCGGTCAGCACACCCATCATCAGCCAGCCGACGATGATCAGCGCCGGTGCGGTGGCCTCGGTGGGCACCATGCCGACGATCGGCCAGAACGGCATCGAAATCAGGAAGAGGATGCCAACCACGATCGACACGAGTCCGCTTCGACCGCCAACCCCGACACCGGCTGACGATTCGATATACGTCGTGGCCGAGGAAGCGCTGGCGATACCACCACCGATCGTGCCGAGTGAATCGACCAGCAAGGCTCGCTGGGCCTCGGGGAGTTCGCCTTTTTCATTGAGGTACCCGGCCTGACTACCGACGCCGATGAGGGTGCCCATCGTATCGAAGAAGTCGGCCATCATCAGTCCGATGATCACCAGGAATGCGGTCAGGAGGCCCATCTCGAGGAAGAATCCGAAGGAGACATCACCGATCCGGCTGAAATCTGGCGCCGCGATCCACTGGCTGGGTAGCTCTGCCTGACCCGGCACGAACTCGTCGGTCCCGGTGATCGATCGGGCAATCACAGCTATCGCGGTGCTACCGAGGATCCCCCAGAGAATTGCCCCGCGGAAATTCATCGACATCAGGGCAATCGTCAGCACCAGCCCGACACCGGTGATGAGGACCGGAACGCCCCGGAGATCGCCCATCGCCACCAGAGTTTCGGGATCACCGACGACGATCCGCCCATTGATCAACCCGATAAAGAGGATGAACAGACCGATACCGATCGCGATACCCTGTTTCAGCTCCAGCGGGACGATCTCCATCACGAATTTGCGCACACCTGCCAGCACCAGCACGAGAATCAGGATGCCGGACGATACGACCACACCCATCGCCTCGGCTGGACTCAATCCCATCTGTCCGACGAGCTGAAAGGCGACGATCGCGTTGAGACCCATCCCCGGAGCGATCGCGTAGGCCCGGTTGGTTGCCAGGCCCATCAGGATCGTCAGTGTTCCGGCGACGAGCGCGGTAGCGGTTGTTGTTGCGGAGATCGGAAGATCGGCGTTGGACAGGATGATCGGGTTCACGAAGATGATGTAGGCCATGACCATGAACGTCGTCAGGCCCGCTGCGACTTCGGTTTTCGGGTCTGTTCTCAATGAACTGAGATGAAAGCGTCGCTCCAGAAATCCGGCAAACCCATCCGTGGGCACGGATGGCTCCCTCGGCGGCGTTTCAGACACCTGCTCCCCTTTCCGGTCACAGACGCCGAAGCGCCTGACCACGTCCCCACAGCAACTCCCGCTGCCAGTGTAGGAGACAGATTGCCGTGAATCAACAGATTGCCATCCGTGCTTCTCACGAAACCTGATGTAGAATGCGGTGGCTCGTTGATGGAGGAGGGGCGTCTACATGTCAGAGACTATGCGCGCGATTGTGAAGCCTGCCAGGGAGGCCGGTGCCGAACTGCGCGAAGTGCCGGTTCCGACGGTTGGCCCGGGTGATGTATTGATCAAGGTTGATCGCGCATCTATCTGTGGAACCGACCTGCATATCTACAACTGGGACCAGCTCATGGATGAAACATTCGGGGAGACACCGATGGTCTTCGGCCATGAGTATTGCGGAGAAGTAGTCCAGACCGGCGATCAGGTGAGCCGTGTACAGGTTGGCGAGATGGTCTCCGGCGAGACGCATATTGCCTGCGGAAAGTGCCGCCTCTGCCGTACTGGAATGCAGCACATTTGCGCCCACACTCAGCTCGTCGGAGTGATGCGACCCGGGTGTTTTGCCGAGTACGTCTCCATTCCGGAGGAGAACGTCTGGGTCAATCCACCGGATCTCGATCCGGAGATTGCCGCGATTCAGGAACCGTTCGGCAACGCGGTCTATACGGTGTTGTCCGGCGATGTCGCCGGCCGTTCGCTGCTGGTCATGGGATGTGGACCGATTGGTCTCATGGCGGTCGCGATTGCCAAAGCTTCCGGAGCAGGGCCGATATTCGCGGTGGATGTCAACGATTATCGACTCAACATTGCCAGTCGAGTTGGTGCCACGCGGACGATAAACGGCATGCAGGAGGACGCAGTCGAGGTTATCCGGAGCATGACGGACGGAATCGGCTGCGATGTCTCGCTGGAGATGTCCGGCGCGCCGGTCGGAATTCGTCAGTCGTTCCAGGCGCTGCGGAGTGGTGGACGGGTGTCGATCCTTGGATTGCCCTCTGCTCCGCTGGAGTTCGACATGAGCAATCTGATCGTGCTCAAGGGCGCCGAGGTTCACGGCATCTACGGCCGGAAGATGTACGAGACGTGGTACCAGACCCGCACGCTACTCGGCGAAGGACTGGTGAACGTCGACCCGATCATTACCCATCGAATGAACCTGGACGAATTCGAAGACGGCATCGCATTGCTTTCGAAAGGCGAGGCCGGGAAGATTATTCTGAAGGTGTAGGCAGCCAGTGGTCGATCGGACCGGCTCGCTGGACGGGCGACAAGTACCAGAGGCTTCTCCCTCTCCCAGTATTGGGAGAGGGTCGGGGTGAGGGCCGTTTCGCACACCACTCAGCCCCGCCAACCGGCATCGAAGACAGAAGACACCCGAAACATGGAGGGCAAACAGCCATGACCATACCCGGATTCGAATTCCTCGAGCAGGAGATCCAGAACCTGAAAGATCAGGGGCTCTACCGCCCACTTCGCGTGATCGGCTCCACGAATGACGCCGAGTTCGTGGTCGATGGCAAGAAAGTCATCAACCTTTCGTCCAACAATTACCTCGGCTTCACCACGCATCCGAAGTTGATCGAAATGGCCAACGCAGCCACTTCGAAATACGGCGTCGGCTCTGGCGCAGTTCGCACGATCGCCGGAACGATGGAGATCCACCAGGAGCTCGAGCAGAAGCTGGCCGAGTTCAAGCACACCGAGGCCTCGCTGATGTTCCAGTCTGGCTTCACGGCAAATGTCGGAGTGCTGCAGTCGATGCTCTCTGACCAGGATGTCGTCATTTCCGATCAGCTCAACCATGCCAGCATCATCGACGGCATCCGCCTTACCAAGGCTGCCCGCAAGGTCTATCAGCACTGCGATATGGACGATCTTGAGAAGGCGCTCAAGGAGACGCAGGACAAGCGCGTTCGCCTGGTGGTGACCGACGGTGTCTTCAGTATGGATGGCGACATTGCTCCATTGAAGGCGATCACCGAGCTGGCCGAGAAGTACGACGCGATGGTGATGGTGGACGATGCCCACGCCAGCGGTGTGCTTGGCAAGAATGGGCGCGGTTCGGTCAGCCACTGGGGACTCGATGGCCGAGTTCACATCCAGATCGGCACGCTCTCCAAGGCGATCGGCTCGGTTGGTGGATACGTCGCCGGTGCTCAGGTGCTCCGTGACTACCTGATTCACGTGGCTCGACCGTTCCTCTTCAGCACCTCGCACCCGCCGAGCGTCGTGGCCACCTGCATCGGCGCAATCGAACTGCTGGAGCAGGAACCGGAGCATATCGATCGTCTCTGGGAGAATACCCGCTACTTCAAGGAGAAGGTTGCTTCGATCGGCTTCGATACCGGACGCAGCGAGACCCCGATCGTGCCGGTGATCGTCGGCGAAGCACCGCAGGCGATGGCGCTGTCGGACAAGGTCTACGAGAAGGGCGTTTTTGCCCAGGGGATCGGTTTTCCGACGGTTCCGAAGGGCCAGGCCCGGTTGCGACAGGCTCGACTTCGTTGCATGATGAGCTCATCGCATACTCGCGAGCATCTGGACACGGCCCTGACGGCGATCGAGGATGCCGGCCGGGAGCTGGGCGTCATCTAGCACGCCGTTTGCGATTCACAGGACGAGATAGCCGGTAGACCGGGCAGCGGAGCCTGCACTGAGCGAAGCCGAACGGGTCGCCGGCTACCGGCACCAGATACGAATACAAATGTTTCTCCCTCTCCCAGTATTGGGAGAGGGTTGGGGTGAGGGCCATTTCGCCCACTACGCAGCCCCGCCATTCTGACCGGTTAGATGGGCTAGTATCCCAGCACCCAGCCGCCGATGGTGTAGGTCAGAACAGTGATGAGTAGAATCGCGATCACGTTCAACCAGAGCCCTGCCCGGATCATCTGTCCGATCTGAACGTGGCCCGACCCGAAGACGATCGCGTTGGGCGGCGTGGCGACCGGCATGATGAAGGCACAGGTGGCCGCCAGTGCGGCCGGGACCAGCAGGACCAGTGGCTCGATACCGATCCCCATCGCCAGACCGCCGAGGATCGGCAGGAACGTGGCGGCGGTGGCGGTATTGCTCGTCAGGTTGGAGAGCAATGTCGTCAGGATGATCGTGCCGACAACGAGGCCGATACCGGGCAGGGCTTCGAACTGGAGGAATTGCGAGCCAACCCAGGTGTCCAGCCCGGACGCCTGAATCGCAGTCGCCAGACTCAACCCGCCACCAAAGAGCAGCAATACGTTCCAGGGAAGCCGGTTGGCGGTCTCCCAGTCGATCACGAAGACACCTTTTCGGGCATCCACCGGAATCGAGAAGAGCAGAAGCGCCGCGATGATCGCGATCGCTGGATCGGTCACCTGATCGATCCACGGCAGCCTCTCCGACAGCCACCCGATTCCAGACACCGGCTCCCGGAATATCCAGGCCAGCGCCGTGCCGACGAAGATCGTGAGCACGATCTTCTCTCCGCGCCCCATCGATCCGAGCTGTCGGAACTGTTCGGCGATCAGTCCCTCACTGTCCGGGATATCGTCGATCTCTGGCGGAAAAATCACCCGGATCATGAGGATCCAGGCGATCAAGAGGAAGACGACGACCAGCGGGATACCGACCAGCATCCACTGACCGAAGCCGATCTCGATACCGTAGCTGCGTTCGACGAATGCCCGCAGGAAGAGGTTGGGTGGGGTGCCGATGAGTGTCCCCACCGAGCCGATACTGGCGGCATAGGCGACAGCCAGCATCAGACCGGCGGCAAATTTCGGGGTGAGGATCCCTTCATCCGGAACCGTTTCGCCCCGCTCTCTCGCCTTTTGCCGAAGCCGGGTAGTGATCAGCGCGATGATGCTGACGGCGATCGGAAGCATCAGTACCGTAGTGGCGGTGTTGCTGATCCACATACTCAGAAATGCGGTAGCCACCATGAAGCCGCCGATCAGGCGGGTCGGTTTTGTGCCGACAACTAGCACGATCAGTAGCGCAATTCGCCGGTGAAGATTCCAGCGTTCCATCGAGAGCGCCAGGACGAACCCACCCATGAACAGGAAGATGACGTCGGTGGCGTAGGGTGCCGTAGCCTCGGAGACGGTCAATACGCCGACGATCGGGAACATCGCGATCGGAATCAGCGAGGTCGCTGCCAGCGGCATCGCTTCGGTCATCCAGAGGATTGCCATCAGGATACCGACAGCTGCGGTTCCCCGGGCTTCCTGCGAGAGGTCGGCACCGCCGAGTTCCAGCCCGTAGTAGACCGAAAGCGCGATCAGTGGGCCGACGAATCGACCGGTCCAGGCGAGCTTGTAGCTTTGTCCCCGGCTTCCATCGTCCTGACTTGGCGCTGG
>REEK01000029.1 GCA_007695115.1 Sphaerobacteraceae bacterium | reverse complement strand
TGCTGCCAGCCATTCGTCATATGTGAGATCGAATACCAGCATGTCCCGGATCACTCCATCCTTGACGTCGTCGTACTTGATACGCCCGGCCGTTTGGTAACCCTGTTTTTCGAGCGCGGCGACCGAGCGCGTGTTTGGTTCGAAGACGAACGAGACAACCCGTTCCAGATGGAGCCGGTGAAAGGCATATTCCAGAATCAGATGCTTCGCCTCGGTTCCGTACCCTCTACCCCGGTATTCCGGGTTGTGGAACCGGGTGCCGGTCTCTGCCGTTCTGTTGATCAGATCGATATGATCGATTGCGATCAATCCGATACATTCGTCGGACTGTCGCAGACAGATAGCGAAACAGACCTCATCGGTTTCGTCGTACATGGTGCGCATCCACTGCTCTACAGTCATTGGGCTTTCCAGCCGCCGGCCGCGCCCCATGAACGTTTCTGATTCAGCGTGCATGGCTTCGGCAAGCAGCTGTGCATCATCGACTTCGAACGGCCGCAGGAAGATGCGCTCACCGATCATCGCGGGATTACGCATCGGGTACAGCCCAGTTCGTGTTCAGTGCCTGATAGACCCGCAGATCGATCCGCTTGCCCGGACGACGCAGATAGCCACGGAACCGGACCCCGAAGTACAGCTCCAGCTCCTCGGCCGCCGCGATGCACTGTGGCTCGTCTTCGGCGATCTCCACGGTCTGAGCCATGTACTCGTGTTCGTCGCGAATCCACGGTATGAACAGGCGAATCGCATCGGCTTTGTAGCCATCGGCATCTTCAGGTGAAAGATGCGGGGCCATCCGGATCGCCAGATCAGCTGATCGCATGTCCCACGTCTTCATCTTGATGCCGCCGATCACCTGATCGTTGTCGGTCCTGACGATTACGAAGTACTTGCGTCGAGCGGCCCAGCTCACCTTGATCTCTTCCCGCATGAACTTCTCGGCACGTACTGCGTTTACCGGGAACTCGCTGTCGTACCAGGCAACGGCGCAGTTCTTGTCCTCTTCGATCATCGCCCGGATGTAGACGCGCTCTCCGGTCAGAAATGGTGGTCTCACTGGTTTGTCCTCTCTTTTCTCTGCGGGTGTATGGCCCTCACCCCCAACCCCTCTCCCAGGATTGGGAGAGGGGAGTGAGATTTCTTTGTCCTGGACTCTGCGCCCCTCGAGGGAGACAGGGCCGGGGTGAGGGCCGTCCTCTACCCACTTCGCTTTAGTCGTCCGGTTCGTTTCGCAAACTTCTCTACTGTGTTGAAGACGAACATGCCCATCGGGATCGTCAACAGGCCGATGATCATCATCGGTATCAGAAACTGCCAGAGATTCGATGTCGATTCACCTTCCAGAATCGTTGCTCGCATACCCTCCAGTACGTAGGTTGCCGGTGAGAATTGTCCGATCATCTGCATCCAGCCAGGCAGGACATCGATCGGGTAATAGACACCGGACACCAGGAGCAATACCGATGAGATGATGAATGTCATCGCCTCGCCCCGCTCCGTGAAGAGCAGTGGCAGCACCGCGGCCATGATTCCGACTCCTACGAAGCTCAGACTGCCAACCAGCATCAGCGTCAGCGCCCCCACGAGGTTGGCGTTGCTCAGATTGATGTCGAAGAACATCGCCAGTACGAAGAACAGAATCACTGATCGCACAAGCCCGTAGAGAATGCTGAATAGCGAGACCCCGAGCATATGCGTCAGTCGGGAGATCGGCGCCATCATCGTGTACTCGATCGTCCCCTCCCAGCGTTCCCACGAGATCATCTCGCTGATGTTGGTGAACACCGCGTGCAGGTACGACCAGACCAGCGTGCCGATTCCGAGATACAGGATCAGATCCTGCCCTTCGATTTGCTGAGCCTTTCCGATGTACACGATGCTCAGCGACGTCGTGATGTTGTAGATAATGAAGGCGATCTCCCAGCCCCAGTAGCGCCGAACCAGAAAGAAGTTCCGCTCTACGAAGGCCCAGGATGCCTGCATCTGTCTGCTTAGCCCAACCCCACCAATAGGATTGGGCCTGGGTGATGGATCGAATGCTGTTCCCATTCATCTACCTCGTTTCAAAGCCATTTGCCGTCATGCCACAATCTCCTCTGCCGGGATTTCCAGTTCCTCGATGCTTCGTCCGGTCAGATGGATGAAGACATCCTCGAGCGTCGCGGCCGGGTTTCCGATTTCCAGCCCGACTCGTGTCCTCAGGTTCTGCGCGGTATCCAGCTCGATCATCCGGCCGTTATCGATCACCGCGATCCGGTCGCAGAGCTTCTCGGCTTCGTCCATGTCGTGCGTGCAGAGCAATATCGTCGCGTCGTGCTCATCTCGCAGCCGGTTGACGAAGTGCTGCACGTCCTTCTTCGATCGCGGATCGAGTCCGGTTGTGGGCTCGTCCAGCAGCAGCATCACTGGCGACGTCAGGAACGCTCGAGCGATCGCCACTTTCTGCTGCATTCCGCGGGAGAGCTGCTCCAGCGGCGCATCGATCCGATCGGGTGAGATGCCGAGCGCGCTCAGGATCTCCACGATGTCCCGCCGGAGCGACTTTCCAGATCTTCCGTAGAGCCGGGATGAGTAGAGCAGGTTCTCCATCGCCGAGAGTTTCTTGAAGAAGGATGCTTCGACAGACACCCGGTTGATCAGTCGCTTGACGATCGCCTCATCCTTGTGGACGTCATAGCCGAAGATCGAGATCGAGCCTGCATCCGGCGTGATGAGCGTCGACATCATCCGGATGAGTGTCGATTTTCCTGATCCGTTGGCCCCGAGGACTCCGAAGATCTCGTTGCGACGAATCCGGAAGCTCACATCTTCCACGGCATGGATCGTCTGCAGCGTCTTCCGGGTAATCAGTGTCTTGCGGACGAACGTCTTGGTCAGATGATCGACGACCATTGCGTCACTGGCCGGGTCGATCGATCTGATCACCGGGTCATCGATTGGCGTTATATTGGGCGGATCCATCGTTCGCATCGTCTATCAACTCCTGTTTTCCGAACACAAAAAACCGTGGAACGGGTCTGTTGAGACTCGCTGCCCACGGTGGGTAATCGTTTTCTGACTGGCTAGTTCGTTAGCTTGTCAACGATCTCCACTTCCGGGCAGACTGATCCCGCGTGCGGCTGCACCACCGCCTGGCATGCGCAGGCGTACCAGATCAACACCGCTACCGCTGGTGCTCACCATGGTGATGATGCTATCGCTCACGTTGGACATAATCTGTCCGGCCTCTCGGAAGAGTATCGTGCAAGTAACTGAGCGCAGATTTTTCTGCAGCACGGCCCATTGTAGGGCCATTCTGCCGGTTTGTCAATCGTCTTGAAGTTGCTCAGTCATCTTGACAGAAGAGCGTATTTCTTGCAAAGTATGTATAGTCAGCCGTTGTACATGTGAAAATGGAGGGGGTAATATGGTTGTCGATTCCATGCAACGGGTCATTGTCGACGGGGCTCAGCTGGCGTTGTGGGATATCGGGGCCGGCGATCCGATCCTCTTCCTGCATGGTGGATCCGGAGACGAGTGCCTCGCGGTTATCCAGGAGCCAGCACTGACGGAGAACTTCCGTTTGATTCATTTTCAGCGGGCGGGCTATGCCATAAGTGGTGGAAAACCTGGCCCGTCTACCATTGACGGGATAGCTGCCCAGGCGAAGAAGGTCGTCGACCAGCTCGGCATCGAGCGGATGCACGTTGAAGGACTGTCGCTTGGTGGCGCGATCGCCCTTCAGTATGCGCACGACTACCCGGAACGTGTTCAGTCCCTTGCGCTGCTCGAGCCCGGAATTCCTCATATCCTCGGGAAGTATCCGGATGTTGTGGACGCGCTCGGCGTTGTAGAAGCCCGCTACCAGGAAAATGATAGAGCCGGAGCAGTAGACGCGTTCCTCATGGAGCTTGCCGGACCGAATTACAAGGCAGAACTCTCAGCCCATTTGCCACCAGGATGGCGCGAGCGACTGATGGAAGAGCTGGACGTGGTCTTTCAGAACGATTCACCGGCGATGAATTCCTGGGAGTTCACTGTCGAACACGCCGCCCGGATTACCTGCCCGGTGCTGAACGTCACCGGCGAGCGTAGCCGACCGTATTTCCACGAGATTCACGAACTGATGAAGGAGTGGTTCCCGCAGGCCGAGAATGTCGTTCTGCCGGATTCGACTCACTTCATGCTGGAGATGAACCCGACGGGGTCGGCCAGGGTTCTTGGGGAATTCTTCAGTAAGAACCCGATCAAGTAGCGACCTCGAATGAAGATGCCCGGGGGTGAGCAGTACACTTCGCCCCCGTGGCACCTGCTGGACGATCACAATGAGGCTGGCGTGCTGACTGACATCTCGTACTGCTGAACAGGCTCAGCTCCCCAGAGATTTTCGAAACATGGGATAGAGGCCGCTAGCGAACTTGCCGAGTTCCTTCGCCAGCTTCAGCGGTGCCAGTGATCGTTTGGTTGGATCAGCATGCTGAAACATCTCGAACTCGGTGTAGCGGGCACCGGGGCGAGCCTCGAGTGCCTGCATCATGCGGCGGGATTCGCCAACCGGGACAACCGTATCGTCGCGGTCATGACTGATGATCACCAGCGGTGCCCGGATGTCCGACAAATAGGTGATCGGGGACATGTCGGTGAGCTGTTGCTGCTGACTGGCTGGAAGCTGATGCAATAGCGAATGAGCCCCGTCTGGCGTCTGTGGTTTCAGCAAGCTGGCCACCAGTTTGCCGGTGTCTGAGAGATACGTAGTGTCCGTTCCGATGCCGTCCTCGGCCTGAACCACACGCAGTCTGGCCGCTTCATCAGGCGGAAGATCCTCAGTCAATGTCCGAACGTAGACCGCCCGGGTGAGCTGATCGACCTCCCAGGGGATGCGTTTGCCGTCCAGCTCCCGGCTGGCACTGGCGACATCTTCGGCAAGCGTCCACATGGAAGAGAATGGCGCAAAGGTTCCGACGAACTGAACCCGACCCCGGATGCGCTGATCAGCGGCGGCCATCAACACGAAGGATCCACCGACACAGGTTCCGAACAGACCGCTGCGGGCAGGATCGATTTCCGGCTGTTCCAGCAGGTGTGCATAGGCAGACGCGATGTCAGCGACATCGTCCACGGCCAGCCTTCGATCCCGCATGGCTGGAGACCAGTAGAGCAGTGCCGCAAACCCTGACCTGGCCAGCGCCTCGCCGAGTCTCGGGATCTGTGGATGGTCGACATCGATCGGAATCACACCGAGGCACATCACCATTCCGGGATGCGGGCCGGGTGTCGCCGGGCGATAGAGATCGCCCTCGACTGTTCCCCGGCTGGTTGGATAGCGGAGTTTCGTGACGATTGGCTCCGGGATGAGTACGTTGAGCGCCCGTGAGGGCAGCATTGGCATTACCTTCAGCAGGAAGACGAGCGTGCGCCAGATCGCGGTGAACGTCAGTCTGGCTCGATGAAGGCGGGATGGTGGCCCAGCGGTCAGCGCTGCGCGGAATCCATGGTGCACCTGATTGCCTCCCGCGTCTCGACAGTGTTGACGGCAACTGTCCCGTCAGATCCAGATTAGCGTTGTTCCCGACTCGAGAGCGCGACGGCGCTTCGGGAATGGTTACAGTGATGTGCCAGTGATGGGCGTCAGAGATTCGGATCAGGCGTGCCGGGCTCGATCCGCTGGATACCCACCACCCGATCGAAGTGGCGGTCCCATGAGTAGACTTCGCTCAGGCCAAGATGCTGCATGATCACGACATTGAGCGCCTCCTGGAAACCGATATTCTTCAGGATCGCCAGGTCGAACGCTGGCTCGAGGAACTCCTTCTGGTCTAGACGTATCCCCGGAAGTTGAACGACAGGAAGGAATTGATCGCGTATATCAACCAGGGAGAGCCGGTAGAACCTTTGCAAGGTAAAGACAACCTCGAGGATGACCACCTGTGATGTCTGAACCTGTTCTTCGCCCTGTTCGATTGCGAGAAACAACTCGGTGGAGCGGGGTGACTGGTCAGGAAGATCTGCGACCAGGTATCGCAGGAAGACGTTGGTATCCAGAAACCGCACGCGTCGCTACTCCTCATCTTCGATCATGCGACCTCGCCGCAGGACATCCCTGGCGATTTCAATTTCCATGAATTCCCGAATCTCATCTGAGGTCCAGTGTTCCTGTCCTGGAGGCGTCTTTACCGAACCGGCCAGCTTCATCACAATCGACTCCGCTTTTCGAACCCGGATCGCTCCATTCTCCTGAACGAACTCCACCCGGTCGCCGGGCTGCAGTCCAAGTTCCTTACGCAGCGCAGCGGGCACAGTCACCTGGCCCTTGCTGGTCATTCTCGATTGATAGGTCCCGGCCATCTGGATCACCTCGAATTCTGAATATGTAAGTAATACGGAGTATCGCCAGTATATTTTATCGAAACCGTAATACTATCAGGGCGAGTAATACGTTCATGGTGAGGCGCTGGAAGCGAGGCTGAATGAGGTCCTAACAGAGGCCGGGCTGAGAAGTGATCCTGTCTGCACAATCATTGACAGAACGCATGTTGATGCATTAATGTATAAGCAGGTTTTCTGCAAACCGAGATAATGCGCCTGGCGCACCGGTTGGGTCTTTCATGGGTCACTCGGATGGACAGTTGTGTCCAGCGTAATAGGTCGTAGAGAACCAGGAGGATGCTCATGAGCACCATGGTCAAGAAGCAGTTTGCCCCGATTGAGGAGTTCGGTGCCCTTCCAAAGTCGACCTACGAGCGGGTCGAGCTCGGGGGAGCGGAAGTCTACCGCTTGACGTTCGAACCGGGCTGGACGTGGGGCGAGCACGCCGGAGCATTCATGGGGGCGGAAATGTGCCCGGTTCCCCATGTTCTGCTAACCGTCTCCGGTCGACTGGCGGTGAAGATGGACGACGGCTCGACCGCAGAAGTTGGCGAAGGTGAGTGCATCGTCATTCCACCGGGACATGATGCCTGGACCGTTGGTGATGATCCCTA
>REEK01000091.1 GCA_007695115.1 Sphaerobacteraceae bacterium | reverse complement strand
TGCGCCATGAATCGTGGATCCCCGGAGCTCATCCTCCGGCCAGCCAAGAATGGTACAGGCGGTTGGGTTGGCGAAGGTGCATTCGCCTTCACGATTGACCCCGATCACGCCTTCAGACATGCCATCGAGTAGCGCGGTGTGTTCCTCACGCTCGCTAGCCAGATCGATCATGACTTCCCGCAGGCGAACTTCGTCGATGACCAGATCTGTCAGTGCCTGGAGCGTCTGCAAATCGTCACTACTCCAGTGTCTCGGGGTCTCATCGAGCACACAGAAGGAACCAAGCACCACTCCACTTCGCGATCGTACCGGGAAACCGGCATAGGCACGAACCCCGAGTTCGACATAGCCCAGATTGTGCTGAATGACCGGATGTTCGGCGGCATCGTCGAGAATCAGTGGCTCGTCTGTGCCAACCACGTATTTGCAGAATGAATAGCTGAGCGGCCGCTCTGAGACCTCGTCTTCTTTATCCGGCCGGTGAGCTGAACTCTTGAAAAACTGACGATCGGCATCGATGATCGAGAGCAGCGAAGTCTGAACATCGAGAAGTCGAGCGGCGAGATCGGTCAACCGGTCAAATGCATCCACCCGGAACGAATCAAGCAGCCCGAGACGTTCCAGCTCTCTGAGCCTGTTCGGGGCTGACAGAATTTCCATAATTCTTGCTTCGTCCAGGCGTGGATCCTGATCCATTGTCATCCTTCTTGCCGCATTTACTCTCCCTGTCCAGGACTGAACGAACAAGGCACCCGTGATTTGCACTGATGCGAACTGCGTCAGGCGTTCGTCTCATCGTATTGTGGACCTGGTGATATCAATGCCTGCCAGGAGTGGGTTCCTTCAGCAATGATCCGTTGCATCTCTTCTGACGTCAAGGCACGGGCAAACAGATAGCCCTGACCAAAATGGCAGCCAAGTTCACGAAGGATATCGAGTTGTTTGCGCGTCTCGACGCCCTCTGCAGTCACGTGAAGATTCATTGCCAGAGACGCCGCCATGACGGCCCGCACGATCCGGGAATCTTCCGAATCCTCACCCAGGCCACTAACGAACGACTGATCGATCTTGATGATGTCGATCGGGAACCGGCGAAGGTAACTGAGCGCAGAGAACCCGGTTCCGAAATCATCGAGTGCCAGCTGCACGCCAACATCTTTCAGCTGTTGCAGCGTCTCCATCGTCTCCGGGGAGTCATCCATGGCGATACTCTCAGTGATCTCCAGGGTAATCAGGCTGGGATCGAAATCCACCGACTTCAGCGTCCGGGTCAACTCTTCGATCAGGTTGGGATGCTGATACTGCTTCGGTGACAGATTGAGGCTCAACCGGAGCGGTTGACCGTCCGGCATCAGGTATTGCCATTCCCGCAACTGAGCGGTTGCCTCCCGGATGATCCACCGTCCGAGCGGAAGTATCAGCCCGGATTGCTCAGCGACCGAGATGAACTCATTGGGAGTCAGGAACCCACGATCTGGATGATTCCAGCGCGCCAGTGCCTCAACACCGACGAGTGCACCGGTTTCGAGATCGACAATCGGCTGATAGTAGACCTCGAACTCATCCCTCGGAATGCCACGCCGGATCTCGGTCTCCAGCGTCAGCCGGCGCCACGCCCGGGAGTTCATGCTCGGCTCGAAGAGCGCGTAGCGGTTCTTGCCAGAGTTCTTGGCCTCATACATGGCGAGGTCCGCATTGCGCAGAACGTCGTCGGACCCGGGGGCACTGCCATCGGCGATGGCGATGCCGACACTGGTGGTCGCGAAAACCTCATGGTCCTCGATATCGAACGAATCCTCCAGCACTTCGGCGATTCGCTTCGCAATCAGGCGAGGTTCATGCTCATCATCGATACTCTCCAGCAGCAACGTAAACTCATCGCCACCGAGCCGGGCCAGCAGATCATTGGACCGGATGCAGGTCTGGACCCGGCCGGCGACCTCTATCAGCAATTGATCTCCGGCCGAGTGCCCGAGGCTGTCATTGATGACCTTGAAGTCATCCAGATCGAAGAAAAGCACCGCAAAGCGACTCTCGTCAACCCGGGACTGCGTCAGCCGATCATCGAGCCGGCTCTGGAAGAGGTTCCGATTGGGCAACCCGGTGAGCGCGTCGTGATAGGCCTGATGAGCCAGCTGGTTTTCCAGCTCCTGGTGCAGCGTGATGTCCTGCGCCACGACATGCACCCCGACTATGTCTTCATCAACGCTGATCGGAATGGTGGTCAGGCTCAATTCCAGCCGTTTGCCATGCGGATCGAACATACCGGCCCGGAAATCCTGCGGGATACTCTGGTGCGTCTCCACAAACCGCTCGGCAACGCGCTCCTGATCCTCCGGAACGACCAGATCCACGAACTTCACCAGACCGGGTTGCCGGGCTGAGACCCCGCTCAACTCCTCGAACTTCGGGTTGGCGCTCAGCACATAGCCCGTATGATCGATAGAGAACACCGCATCTGGATGGTTATCGAACAGTGAGCGGAATCGCTGTTCACTCTCGCGAATAATTCGCTCTGACCGCTTCTCGTCGGTTATGTCGTATGAGAGGCCCTGCCAGTAGAGCGGCTTTCCTTCGGCACTGTGGATCAGGGTGGCAACATCTCGAACCCATCGATAGGAGTCATCTGCTGCCCGGAGCCGGTACTCCATGACGAACCGATCACGCTGCCCAGCATTGGTTTTTTCATCTTCCGAGATCACATAGGCTCGATCGTCCGGATGAACAATCTCCTGGGCAAAGCTTCCGTCGCTCAACCATTCTGCGTGCCTGTACCCGAATACTGATTCGACCTGCGGACTGACGTAGCTTAGCTTCCCGATGTCGTCAGGATCCGCAATGTAGGTGACGGCGGGAAGTTGTTCGACCAGCGAGCGAAAACGCTCTTCGGCCTCACGCAGGGCGATCTCACGCTCGCGGCGTTCGGTGACATCTCGAACAAACACCGACAGTTGATCGCGGGAAGGTGTGGCATGGACTTCGAGCCACATCCCGAGCTGGGGATCGTAGTCTGTAATGTCCACTGGTTCACCGGTCTCGAATGCCCGGTCAAATGCCCGATAGAACGGCAATTCCGGCGGATCAGGAAACATCTCCCAGAAATGTTTGCCCACCAGATCATCCCGATGGGCGCCGGAGATATGCTCCACCTGGCGGTTCACGTAGGTGATCGTCCAGTCCCGGGTGAGCGAGACGAAGCCATCGCCCATCGTCTCGAGAATCTCGGTGATCTGCTCGTTGGACTCCTGAAGCGCCTGCTCGATCTTGCGCCGGGCCGAGATATCGGCTATTGACACAATCAGACCCGACTGCCGGCCATGCTCGCCGAGGATCGGACTGATACTGACCAGCGCAGCGATCTCTGTCCCATCCCTGTGATAGGTGAACATCTCGCCAGTCCAGTCGCCTTCCCGGGAGACGATCTCGATCGCCTCGACCGCCTGCATAAGGCCCGGACTTCCCGGAGGCAGAAAATTGAGCAATTTCTGGCCGATTGCCTCTGTTGCCGGATAGCCATAGAGTTCCTCTGCGGACTGGTTCCAGTAGGTAATTGTGAGCGTCTCGTCTGTGGCACACACAGCCTGGCCCACCGCGTCCAGCATGTGCTTGTGGAGCCGGAGTTCGGCTTCGGTCTCCTTGAGCTCCGAGACATCGGTGTAGACGCCAATAACCCCGACGACCCCCTGATCAGCCAGCGTTACCGGAGCAAGACTGACCACGGCCGGAAAGAGGCTGCCGTCTTTCCGGCGGATCGGGAATTCACCGGTCCAGGTCTCTCCGGACCTGACTTTCCGGTGCAGCTCGGCGGCTTCTTCCTTGAGGTTTACCGCCGGAGCAATCTCGGCAATCGGGCGCCCGAGGACCTCCTCGGCCTTCCAGCCCAGTGCATGCTCGGCGCCCCTGCTCCAGTAGGTAATGACCCGGTCGGTATCAGTGGTCACAATGGTCTGACCAACGGCATCCAGCATGATGCGGTGAAATTCGATCTGTCGTTCGTATTCTTTTCGATCGCTGATATCGTGTGAGACGCCGATGATGCCAACAATATCGTCGCTGGAATCCCGGATCGGAGAGACCGTAAAGTATGCCGGGAACTCGGTTCCATTCCGGTGACGAACCCGGGTCTCCCCGCTCCAGATCTGCCCGCTGGACACGTTACGTGTCACATCGATGGCACGATCCCGGTCAGATTCCACGGGAAGAAGATTGTAGACCAGCGACCCGATTGCTTCCTCGGGAGCCCAGCCATAGATCTCTTCCGCAGCTTTGTTCCAGTAGGTGATGCATCCGGCCGAGTCGGATACCACCACCGCCTGCCCAACAGCATCGACGATGTGTTTGTGGAAGCGCAGGTCTTCCTCGGTACGCTTGATATCTCGAATGTCGGTGTGGACGCCGAGTACCCCGATGATCTCCCCATCCTCATCGAGGATCGGATTCATCGTGGAAAGCGCCGGGATCTCGCGACCATCACGGTGCTGCAGGGGGAACTCCCCGGTCCAGGTCTTCCCGTGGCGTATCTGAGCAGAGATCTCGGGCATCGAATCGAGAAAATATGGCATTGGGGCTACGGACAACGCATCGGTTCCCAGAACATCTATGGCATGGCGGTCGAGGATCTGCTCTGCCGCCCGGTTCCAGTAGGTGATGTTGCGCTCGAGATCGTTGGCGATCACGATCTGTCCAACGGCATCGACGACGTTCTTGAAAAAGCGGTTCTCATCCAGCGCCTGTTTCAGATCAGAGATGTCACGGTAGACACTGATAATGCCGCTTTTCTCGCCAGCTTCGTTAGTGACCGGTGCCAGGCTGATCAGCGCCGGAAAAATCGTCCCATCTTTCCGGCGCAGCTCGAACTCACCCAGATACGTGTTGCCCTCGCGGATATAGGCCGCGATTCTCCGGGCGCGATCGACCTGGTCCGGATTGGGGATGGTGTCCACCAGAAGGCGCCCGAACAACTCATCTGAAGTCCAGCCAAGCATTTCTTCGGCAGCACTGTTGATGTAGCGGATCTTGCCGCTCCAGTCAGTCGAGACAACAGCCTCACCGATCGCTTCCACAATGTCCTTGAAAAACTGGACGTCTTTCTCGCGCTGGCGGAGTTCGGTGATGTCTGTATAGGCACCGATAATCTGGATCGCGTTGCCGTCATCATCCAGCACTGGACTTACGCTCAACAGCACAGGGAATATCTCGCCAGACTTGCGCTTGAGCTGGAACTCGCCGGACCAGCTGCGTCCCTGGCGAACAAACTCACCGATCTCCTCGACCTGCGGCTTCGCCTCGTCCGGGGGTACGACATCGATGAACTTGCGCCCAATGACCTCTTCCGCCGTCCAGCCCATCATGTCTTCGGCCGCGCGGTTCCAGTAGGTGATCGTGCGATCCAGATCATTGCAGACCAGTGCCTGGCCGACTGCATCCGTCATGTGCTTGTAGAGCCGGATCTCCCGCTCATTCTCTTTCAGGTCGGTGATATCGGTGTAAATGCCGATCGTGCCAACCAGCTCGCTATCGTCACCCACGATCGGGGCAAGGGTCACGAGTGCCGGGAAGATCTCTCCGCTAATTCGCCGGAGCTCGAACTCGGCGGAAACCGATTCGGCGCGCGATCGCACCTCTGTCCCAATCCAGGTGGATTGATCCCGGAATTCTGGCGCCGGGATCACATCACGAATGTCTTTGCCCCGGACATCATCGATCGACCAGCCCAGTGCCTGTTCGGCTGCCCGGTTGGCATAGAAAATCTTGCGATTCATGTCGGATGCAACGACAGACTCGCCGATCGCATCGACAATGTGTTTGTAGAGCCGGATCTCACGCTCAGCGTCTTTGATGTCCGTAATATCGGAAAAGGCTCCCACGACGCCGAGCAGTTCACCATCATCGTTGAAGATCGGTGACACAGACGCCAGCGCCGGAATGGTCCGGCCGTCCCGGTGACGCATCCAGAACTCACCGTGCCAGGTCTGTCCCTGCCGAACGCGCGCACCGACTGTCTGAACATCTGGTTGGAAATCTGGTGCGGGAACGATGTCGTAAAACTTCTTACCGACGACCTCTTCGGACCGCCAGCCGAGAACCTCTTCAGCCGCCTTGTTCCAGTAGGTGATCAGGCGCTCCGGAGTATTGTCGTTGGCTATGACAACCTGGCCAACGGAATCGACCATATGCTGGAATCGGTGGATCTCACGCTCGGCGGCCCGACGCCCGGTAATGTCCCGGAGATAGGCGGTAAAGATGGGCTGCGCCTGTCCTGGCAGATCGATCCGGGTGACGGACATCTCGGTCTCGATGATCGACCCGTCCGCGCGCATGGCCGGACGCTCTACGCGCTGCCCCAGCATGGACGATTCACCGGTCCGCAGGTGCTCCCAGAACGACTGCAGGCAGAGCTCCCGGAACTCGGCGGGCATAATCAGGTCCGCCATCATGCTGCCGATGGCGTGCTCCCGGGAGTACCCGAAGGTACGCTCGGCGGCGGAGTTGAACTCGATCACCCGTCCGGTATGGTCGATGGAAATGATGCAATCGAGTGCGGCCTCGAACATCGCACTCTTGCGCACCTCACTCTGACGCAGCAATTCCTGCTGCCGCTGCCGTTCGGAGACGGCACTGAACCGGACCACCGTTCCGGTAACTTCTCCCTGATCGATAACCGGGGAAGCCGTCAGCTCCAGACGGACCGGTGATCCATCGCGGCGCCAGTAAACCTGTTCCGAGACATTGACTGCATCGCCATCGAGCATCGCCTGAACAACAGTGCACTCTGATCGCGGCATCGGGGTGCCATCCGGGTAGCTATGATGCACCAGCTGGTGCATTTGCTGGCCAAGCATCTGCTCCGGGTCATACCCGAGCATGTTTGCCCCGGCCCGGTTGATGAACTGACAGTATCCATCACCATCAACGGCATAGATGCCTTCACCAATCGCATCCAGTAACCGCTCTTTACTCGTCTGGTCCCGCTGGACAGCTGATTCGGACAATATT
>REEK01000031.1 GCA_007695115.1 Sphaerobacteraceae bacterium | reverse complement strand
AACCGACCCCGAGTGTCCTGAACTACCACCACATAGCCAGAGCGCACTGCCCGCTGGATATCCATCGCGAAATTGCTGAGCCCGGCCATATCCTTGTTGTAGGGAAGGCGTTGCAGCAAAACCGGTGACGGCTCGTGGGTGTCGCACCGGTAGATATCGGTGGCCATCTCGACGCCATCCCGCATCGGGACCATGACGTTCTTATCGATGATGATGCGCATTAGTTGCCCTCCGGCGTAAATTTAGGTGCCTTGTTGCGGCCAGATACCGAGAATGACGCGCTCGGCATCGTGGCGAATCAGCCGATCGATAGTCGAGAAATGACCCGCGAGCACCCGGGGTACCAGATCTCGCACTTCGTCGAGGTCAGCCCGCACCGGGAACGCCTGCTCGCTGGCGTAAGCGTCCAGTAGCGACTGCGGGTACGTGCTGGTGCTGACCAGAGCAGTATCGACTCGCCTGCCAAGGTATCGGTGCAACTCGCGGACGAAGTCAGAGGCCGCAAATCCGTCGGTCTCGCCATGTTTCGTCATGACATTGCAGACGTAGATGATCTCACCCTCACAGGAGCGGATCGCTTCGGCCACTCCACCGACCAGCAGACAGGGGATGATGCTGGTGTAGAGGTCACCCGGACCGATTATGACAACATCGGCACGCTCCAGCGCTTTTCGCGCTCGTACCGAGGCGCGAACATCGGGATCGAGAAACACATGCTCAATGGGAAGGACCGTTCGCCCTTCAGGACGATCGATCGAACTCTCGCCATAAATGACGCTCCCATCCTCGAGCCTTGCGCAGAGCATGGAGTGGTCAAGTGTCACGGGTATCACGTGTCCGGCCGTGTTAAGTATTTCGGCGGCATCTTCAAGGGCTTCAAGCAGATCACCGTCATTGAGGTCCTGCAGGGAATGGAGGATCAGATTGCCGAGCGAGTGACCGCCCAGCGTGCCGGTCTCGGAATCGGGAAATCGGTAGTTGAAGAGATCCCCCCAGAGCCGCGAGGAGCGAGACAATGCGACCAGTGCCTGTCGAAGATCACCAAGCGGGAGGGGTCTACCGAATTCATCGATCAGCCGTCGCGAGGAGCCGCCGGAGTCGGTCATCGTCACGATAGCTGAGATCTGATTGGCGAAGCGCTTGAGCTCAGAAAGCATCGTGAACGATCCGGTTCCGCCACCGACGGTAACGATTCGATCCTGTATTCGTGTTCCGGGCGATTGTCTGGCCATAATCTCAGGCTCCTCTATGGAACGGGATTCAAGGAGTCACTCTCGCCTTCACTGATTGCGCTCGAAGCTGGCCACGATCATCCCGTAGTACGCCGGAGCCTCATAGGAGAGAACCTCACCCTGCATCGGCACCAGTTCCATCGCACCGGCCAGCATCAGCGTCTGCCAGAGCCCGTCGATCGCCGCATTCTGGACCTTCTCTTCCGGGAGATCGATCAACCGGCCAGGATCGTTGTCCTTCAGCGCATCGACCACCATCTGATCGACCACTGGCGCGTCAGGATGTGCGTCGTGAGCGGGCGTGGTCTTGTGGGTATGTGCCCAGTCACAGGATGCGATAAACGCAACCCGACGGGAATCCCGTTCGGCGGCATCGGCGATCGCTTTGCCGAATTCCACCATCGTTGAGCGTGGCAGCGAGCGCTCCGGATTGGCGATGACCACCGGCGGAACGGTCTCCTCGAAGTCCGAGGACTCGAAGATATGCGCTAACGGATGACCCATGCCGATCATATTCTGCTGCTTGCCAACGAACCAGAGCGGGGTAATCACGCCCCAGTCGAGGGGGATGACGCTCTGATCTCGCCGATTCCCAGCGAACCCGGCCATCGCGACCGGGATGTTCCGCAAGCGGGCATCCTCGGCGATCTGATCGGTCAAACGGGCATCAACCGGGATGTTCATCTCGAGCGTTCGCCCACCCCAGTGAAGTGTTCCGGCGCCACGAGCCACTGCGGCCAGGGTAATCATGTTTTCAACACGGAATCCGTGCGGAGTCGCGATGACGATCACCTCGGGATCATGGGCCTGACAGCGACGACCGAGCTCGAACATCGCCTCACGGGTAGCAAGCCCACCGTCTGCATCGTCACTGAGATCGGGAATAATCGGGAACCCATGCGGGGCAACGCAGGCATAGACGAGCGGCATGTACTGCTCCTTGCTGATGATGTCAACTGAATGTCCAGCGACAGTATCGATTGAGGCACCATCGGCGTCAACGGAATCTACGACGTTCTTCGGATGTTATGTCCTATGCCGGACGCGTATCCTAATAGGAGATCGGGAAGAACCCCGGAAACGGAGCATCTATTTGAGTCACAGCAACTGGGGCGCGCTGCGGAGCGCGATTCGAAGCGAGCAACTCGGAGACAAGAAGATCGATCGGGCGATTCTCTGGCGAATCTACGATTTCGCCCGACCGTATCGGCGGGGGCTGATCATCTTTCTGGTGCTCAGTGTTGCCAGCGCGATTCTGACCGTGGCAACGCCGGTCCTGGCTGGACGGGTTGTCGATGTAATCGTAGATGGCGGCAACGAGCGTCAGGTAGTGATTCTGGCGCTGCTGATTGCGGGAATCGCCCTGCTGGATGCGGCCGTTGGGATCGCGGAGCGGTGGCAATCATCCAAGATCGGCGAAGGCCTGATTCTCGACCTGCGCCGGTCGGTGTTCAATCATGTCCAGAAAATGCCGATTGCCTTCTTCACCCGAACCCGCACCGGCGCATTGGTCAGCCGGCTCAACAATGACGTGATCGGCGCCCAGCGAGCCTTCACCGGGATTCTTTCCGGCATCGTCAGCAATCTCATCGCCCTGCTCCTGACGCTCGGTGTCATGATGCAACTGTCATGGCAGATCACGTTACTGGCGCTGGTTCTCCTGCCGATCTTCGTCATCCCGGCCCGCCGGATGGGCAGTAAACTGGCACACCTGCAGCGCGAGGCAGCCAACCACAACTCATCGATGACCACCCAGATGACCGAGCGCTTCTCGGCACCCGGGGCGACGCTCGTAAAACTCTTCGGTCGTCCGGATCAGGAAGAGGCCGATTTCACCGAGCGCGCCGGACGTGTCGCCCAGATCGGTGTTCGCACATCGATCCTGCAGTACCTCTTCATGACAGCCCTGACGCTCGTCTCGGCACTCGCGCTGGCACTGGTCTACGGCCTGGGAGGGTTCATGGCGATCTCGGGAACCCTCGAAGCGGGCACAGTCGTCACCCTGGCGCTGCTGCTGACCCGACTCTACGGACCGCTCACTGCGCTCTCCAATGCCCGGGTTGACGCGATGACCGCGCTGGTCAGTTTCGAGCGTGTCTTCGAAGTGCTGGACATGAAGCCTCTAATCCAGGAGAAGCCCGACGCGACAGAGGTGCCAGATGGACCAGTCTCTATCGAGTTCGACAACGTCCGCTTCAGCTATCCATCCGCAAAGGACGTCTCGCTGGCATCTCTGGAAGAGGTCGCGACGCTCGATACCCGGGGCGGGGAAGAGATCCTGCACGGTGTCTCGTTCGACGTCCAGCCCGGTCAGATGGTGGCGCTGGTCGGGTCATCTGGAAGCGGAAAATCGACGATCGCCTCGCTGGCTCCGCGTCTCTACGATGTTGACGAGGGCACAATCCGGCTGTCGGGTGTCGATGTCCGGGATCTCACGTTCGCTTCGATTCGTGGAGCGATCGGCGTGGTCACCCAGGATGGGCACCTCTTCCACGATACGGTGCGAGAGAACCTGCGCTTCGTCCAGCCAGAGGCAACCGACGACGAGCTCTGGGAAGCGCTGGAGAAAGCCCGACTCGGCGCTCTGATCGGCTCGCTGGCAGATGGACTGGATACGGTGGTCGGAGAACACGGCTACCGGTTCTCTGGTGGAGAGCGTCAGCGGATGACGATCGCCCGGATTCTTCTGGCCCGGCCACGGGTGGTGATTCTCGACGAGGCCACGGCGCACCTCGACTCCACCTCTGAAGCGGCCGTTCAGGAAGCGCTCAACGAGGCATTGGCTGGTCGAACCGCACTGGTGATCGCTCACCGGCTGTCAACGATTCGCAATGCCGACCAGATTCTGGTGCTCGAAGATGGATATATCGTCGAGCGTGGAACCCACGCCGAGTTGCTGGCCCGGAACGGTCGCTACGCCGATCTCTACCGGACCCAGTATCAGGAGACCGATCCGGTCGCCGTTGCCTGATTGATCACTCGGATCAGGCCAGCTGGTCGATGATCCGGGTGAAGGCGGCTGGGCTGGCTTCATCCGGAGCTTTCAGGAAGACATGCGTAATGCCGATCTCCCGCAGCTTCTCCAGTTTCGGCTTCACCTCTTCAGCCGTTCCGATATAGCTGATGTCCGCCATGAACTTATCCGGGATCGCTTCCCGGGCCGCGGCGAAGTCGGCGTTCTGGCGGATATCGATGAAGTTTCCGCCCCGGCCGAGGGTCTCTCGGGTGCGCATCGCCGCGCCGACCGCATCGATGATCGCCGGGACATCGAAATCCGGATGGATGATGTGCTGGGCCATCCCCGGAAGGGGTGACAGCAGGCTCATGACCGCCTTGCGGTATCGGATCGCTGGCGCCGGATCATCAGTCACGGTGATTCCGGTCCGGAAGTAGAAGCGGAACGCCTCTGGGTCACGGCCGTAGTTCTCCAGGCGAGCGCGCATCTCCGGAATCAACCACTCCAGATACGGGACCGTCGCAAACTCGGCGATCAGCAGCCCGTCCGCCATGCGAGCTGTGAGGTCGAGCGCCTTCGGACCAAGCGCGGCGACATAGATCGGAACTGGCGGCTGCGCCGGCCATATCGCTCTGGCCCAGTCGTCGACCGGAACGTGCTCGCGTACCGATGCCCGGTGTGGTGGTTGCTCCCATTGCCTCAGCAAACGGATCGTTGACTCCAACTGACCTAGCGGGGACGAACTCCCCGAGCCTCCAAGCCGATCCCGATACCATTCCGGCTGACCCCGACCCAGCCCGAGAAACGCCCGCCCGCCAGCTATTCGATCGAGCGTGCTGATCGACATCGACATCAGATTCGGGTGGCGCAAGTACGGATTCGTCACGCCGGTGCCGAGACGGATCTGCGAGGTTGAACGCGCCGCAGCCGCAAGAACGGCAAACGCATCCCACCCATCCGGGTCTTCACTCAGCCACGCCGATTCCAACCCCGCGACATCGGCCGCCTCGATCATCTGAATCGTGCGCTCTGTTGCCTGCTGCATCGCCTCGGTTGACGCCACCGCAGTCGGGCGGGTCCAATCGTGATGGGAGAGATCGAGGCAGAATTTCAGCCCCCTCGAATCGTGTGATTCAAACGCATCTACCACGATGGAAACCTCGTATGCCACGAGGTCTGCTGCTGGTAAGCACGGGCAACCGAGAGCAGACGTCCATCCTCTCCGGCCCGTCCGACGAACTGAACGCCGGTAGGCAGATTCCGATCGCCGAACCCGTTGGGAACAGTGATCGCGGGAATTCCGGTGAGGTTCCCGGCCGCCGAGAGCGTCGTCCAGCGACGTCCGCCGCGATACTCCTCGAACGAGCCTTCCAGCGGAGCCGCCACCATATCGAACGATGGATGCACGATCGCATCGTACCGGGAAAACAGCGTATCGATCTCGGCAATAATATGGGTGCGAATTCGCATCGCCCGGAGATAGTCGACCGCCGGGATGGCGTAGCCCGCAAATCCGCCAGTTCGATCTTCTGGCGCAGTCAGTTCCTTGATCTTGCCGCTGGCAATCAACGGTTCGAGCGCAGCCGTTCCCTCTGATCGAATGATCACTTCCGCCGTCGGTCCATACGGGAAGTCCGGCAGGGTCACCTCTTCGAGCGAGCCAATCCGGGCGAGATCGTTCAGCGAGCGTTCGAAGTTGTCCCGGATATCGGGCTGCGTTTCTCGAACGCCTTCCCGAAGCACTCCGACCCGGAATCCGGCAGAGCGATCCCGATCCGGCCGATAGTGAAACGGGGTTGTCAGCGTTGTTGGCTCGTTCGGGTCCGGCCCGGCGATCATGTCCAGTACCAGACCGCAATCGTCCGCAGTTCGACAGAGCGGCCCAACCTTGTCCAGTGTCCAGCTCAACGCCATAGCCCCACGTCGGCTGACCCGGCCGTAGGTCGGTCGGAGTCCGGAGACACCGCAAAATCCGGCTGGCCCGAGGATCGAGCCCATTGTCTCCGAGCCAATGGCGAAGGGTACGCACCCGGCGCCGACCGCAGACCCGGAGCCGCTGGAGGAACCGCCAGACCACGCATCGGTGTTCCACGGATTGACTCCAGGGCCTGTGAATGAGGCGTTGGGCTGCCGATATCCCATACCACCGGCGAGCTCGACCATCGCCAGCTTGGCAACCAGTACCGCTCCGGCGTTGCGCAGACGTTCGATCACTGCCGCATCGTAGGAGAAGATCTGATCCTGCAGCGGAGCACATCCCCAGGTGGTCGGAATCCCGGCCGTAGCCAGCAGATCTTTTGCCCCGTAGGGAATTCCGTGCAACGGTCCACGATCATGCCCGGCAGCCAGCTCTTCTTCGGCCAATCGAGCTTCACGCATCGCCAGGTCACGTGTGATCGTTACCACCGCATTGAGTTCAGAGCCGATACGCTCCAGTCGTTCGATGAAGAACTCGGCGAGGTAGGTTGGCGTCGTCTCGCCGTTTCGGAGCATTGTGCCGAGTTCGCGCACCGAAGCGAACGCAAGCCGCCTGTCCTCGCTCATGGCTGCTCCTTCCCGATCGGGCGAAAGATCGGCGCCGGTTCATCCCCGTTTTCCAGTGGATAACGACGAATTTCATCGATCGCGTGAAACATTCGCTCGATCCGCTGGGCTACCTGATCCTGTTCAGCCTTGTCCAGCAATCCCGGGAACTGTTCAGCGATCTCTTCGGCACGCCTGTGCGCTGCGGGACGACGATCGTGTTCGTTGTTCGATCCTGGCATCTGCCGCTCCTTCCATCGCTCTGCCCGGCGCGTCGGAAACCTGAATGTGGCTACCAGCAATCCGGGACTGCCAGTCTACGCCAGATTTGCCACGATGTGAACGACTTTCCGGTAGGCGACGACACATTCG
>REEK01000110.1 GCA_007695115.1 Sphaerobacteraceae bacterium | reverse complement strand
CCTGTTCCCAGTTCGGCATCTGGTCTACCCAGATCTCCATGGAAACATCCATGTCACCGGTGGTGAGTCCCTGCCACATAGCGACTGTCTCAGCGTGGGTCGCGTTGGTTTCGTATCCGTAGCCTTCTTCAGCAACAAAACGGGCAATCGCGTTCAACATCTGAAAACTATCACCAGCCTGCTCAGCAAACTCGATCGGTCGATCGAGCTCAGCCTGGCCGGCATCATCGCTCGCGTCACCGTCATCGTCGGCGCAGGCCGACAGAGCGACAGCCATCAGTGCAACGAAGACGGGCATAACAATCCACTGACGAAAAGCTTGTGCATTCACCTTTGTATTTCTCCTTCGAAAATATTGATTTGTCTCCTCGCAAAGCTTGACTGTTGCGAGATCCTGAAGGTGGGAAAAGGCCCGTTTGGGGGAGGCCGCAAACGAACTGATCTCGAGTTTTCGTGCGAGTAACGAAAACGATGGGGCCGTCCATCATCGCACTATATCTGGCTGCGCATGTGAATGGCCTGATGGCACGGTAGCGCGCCACCTCGGAAATATTCGCGATCGCCAGAGGCGGCGATCAATCCCGGGCCAACCACTGAGGGGCAGGTGCTTGCACCCGGAACATAACTGACATCGAGCCACACTTGGCGGGGTTGCGTCCGGTGCTTCCCGGCACCTGGCCAAGGTGTTTTGCTCGACGGTCAAATTTTTAAAGTCTTACCGAGGCATCCGGTTCGCAGTGCCCGATGATGCGGTATTCATAGCAAATACTCTAACAGCAATCACGAATGAAAACAAGGTTGTCAATTGTGAGAGGGCGAGATCACACCAGCGATTCGACAGATCACTGGCAAATCGATGATACTGTCCCTGCATTGACTAACCCATCCTGCCAGCGCAGTCCGTAGCATGAATCGGGGCATCCATGAACGATAGCTCTCTCCGGCTCGAACGCAGTGGGGATCTCGCGACTCTGACGATCGATCGACCCCAGGCCCGCAACGCGATTAACTTCCCGATGCTGGAATCGCTGGAACAGGCGCTCGACGATCTCTCCGGAAACTTGCCACGATTGCTGGTCATTCGGGCAGCCGAGCCGGGATTCTGCGCCGGAATCGACCTGAAGGAATCGCGAGAGGCCCGGAGTGACTTCGTGCGCGTGCGTGTCGGGCTAATGCACCGTTGCCTGAACCGGCTTCGGTCCCTGCCGTGTCCGGTTGTCGCGGCGATCAACGGTGTTGCCGTGGGCCTTGGCTGTGAAATCGCCATCTCCGCCGATTTGCGTATCGCCTCGCCGGACGCGCGATTCTGCTACCCGGAGCCACGAGTGGCAGTGCCATCGCCATCGCAACACCTGATCTGGTTGATCGGGCTGGCACGGGCGCAGGATATGCTCCTGACCGCACGCTGGATCGAAGCACCAGAGGCAGAGCGGATCGGACTGGCAACGCATATCGCCGAGGATCTCGATCGTGGTGTTGCGGAGCTCACCGATCAGATCATGGATCTGGCACCCCTGTCGATGCGACGGACCAAGGAAAACCTCTGGATCACCATGACCGAGGGTATCGAGGCCGCTTCTCGTCATCATCAGGATGGCGTAACCGAGGCGGCTGATACGGCTGATCGGAAAGAGGCGCTCCAGGCGTTTGCCGAAAAGCGGCGTCCGCACTTTACCGGAGAGTAGCGTATGCCAGCAAACCAGGTGTGCCCGGCCTGCGCAACGTCGTTTACGGAGAGCTCCCGATCGCAGCAGAGCAGGAGTGCTAGCCATGGAGAAGATGACCGAGATCGAATGGCGCCAATTTCTGGAGGAGCACCGCAGTCCGGCAATAGCCGCGGTTACCCGGCCGGACGGACGCCCTCACGCGAGCCCACTCTGGATCTACCCGACCGGCGATGAAATCATCATGACGATGTTTCATACTGCAGTAAGAACCCGGGCATTGATGATCGATCCACGGATGACGCTCGTAGTTCAGGACGACGCACCACCGTATCGCTACGTGGTAATCGAGGGGCGAGTCTCCGGCTTCGAGAAAGACTTGGATACCGTCCGCTACTGGGCTGGCAAACTCGGTGGTCGATACATGGGTGAAGATCGGACGGAAGAGTTCGCCGAGCGCAACGGCATTCCGGGCGAATGGCTAACCCGGTTCGTGATCAACCATGTCCGGGCAGACAAGAACATAACTGACTAATTCTGAAATATCACTTGGCACCGAAGGGAGCCGTTAGCATGCGACGATCCGGACGATTCAGGCAGCGGGCTATCGTGATTCTCATGCTGGTACTGCTCACCACAGCAGCACCAGTCATGGCCGTCATCGAAGCCGAAGAAGCGTTCCTCAACACGTGGAAGCGTACCGATCAACCGGTCCAGGAAGAGCTCGCATCCCGAACCTGGATGTGGGGACCGTCCCCGAATACCACGGTGCTCAGCGAAGCGTATCTCGAGCATGCGACCGGGATGAGATCCGTTCAATACTGGGATAAATCACGAATGGAGATCAATGACCCCAACACTGATTCGACCGATCAGTGGTACGTGACGAACGGCCTCCTTGCACGTGAGCTGATGACCGGCAACATGCAGTTCGGCGATAATGAGTTTCAGCAGTACGACCCGGCGGATGTCCACGTTGCTGGAGATCCTGATGGTGGCGCACCGAGCTACGCGGTGTTCGGCGAACTGATGGATGTCCGCTCATTCCCGCCGGGTATGCAACTACCCTCGGAACCGATCACACAGACGGTTGATTCCAGTGGCGCGATCGGCAATGAAACCAGCCTGGCCACCTACGATGTCCGGGCCGCCCATTACTCCCCGCTGACAGATCACTACATTGCGTCCGTCTTCTGGGATTTCATGCACCTCACGGGACCGATTGCCTACCACAGCCCGGATGGTGAGATGTTCACCGATGGGCGTCTTTTCGAAGACCCGTTCTATGCGGCAGGGCTTCCGCTAACCGAGCCATACTGGGTCTATGCGACAGTCGATGACTTTGATCAGTGGGTTCTGGTTCAGGCGTTCGAGCGGCGAATTCTGACCTACACCCCCGGTAACGAGCCAGGATGGCGCGTTGAAGCCGGAAACGTTGGGCAGCACTACTACATCTGGCGCTACGGCGAGCCGCCAGAGTACGACCCGCCAGAGTACCAGAACGACTGAGAAACTTATCGGAGATTGGAAAGCGCGGCGGGAGTTCACCCGCCGCGTTCTTCGTTAGTCGTGGATCGTGCTTACGGCAGGCCGAGTCGGGCGGTGGACCCACCATCGACATACAGCACCTGGCCGGTAACGAAATCGGCTGCCTCAGAGACGAGGAATGCCGCCGCAGTGGCGATATCATAGGGCTTGCCGACACGCCCCCACGGTACCCGGGTGGCACCCTGCTCCGACGTGTAGTCCGGGTTGTCGAAATATCGTGGCACTTCGATCAACCCCGGCCCGATCGCATTGACGCGGATCCCCTGCGGAGCCATCTCGGCTGAGAGCTGACGGGTGAAGGCGATGATCGCACCCTTGGTGGACGCATAGGCGGTGTGATTCGGGATGCCGCCGAACCCGTGAACCGAGGTCAGGTTCAGAATGCTTCCTCCGCCGCGCTTCAGGATATAAGGGACTGCCTGCTGGGAGCAGAAGAACATCCCTTTGATGTTGATGTTGAACTGCTCGTCATACGTTTCCTCGGTGGTCTCCAGAAAGGGCACCGAGCGGGTGACGCCCGAGTTATTGACCATGATGTCCAGTCCACCCAGCGCATCGGCGGCTTCATCGACAATCCGGCGACACTCACTAACCTGCGCCAGATTACCCTGCAACAGCACCGCTTTGCCGCCGTTCTGCTCGATCTGAGCAACCGTCTCTTTGGCTCCATCGGCACTGCCGGCATAGTGAACCGCTACCGCAGCACCCTGCTTCGCCAGTTCGATGGCGATTCCCTGACCAATACCGATCCCGGCACCGGTTACCAGCGCCAGTTTTCCTTCGAGTTGACTCATCCCTGACTCCTTCACGAATAATCCGATTCCCAATGACGGTCAGTCCACCGGCTGTTCCAGCACCACCAGATCTTCCGGATTCCAGCCAATCTGAATCGATGTGCCGGCTGACAGCTGACCCGCCTGTCCTCGATTCTGCTGCTTGATCCTGAATTGATCGCCGCTGGATGTCTGGGCCGTTACCCGGATCATCTCACCGGCAAACCCGACCTCGACAATCGTCGCTTCAACGGTGCAGCGAGCGCCTCCACCAATCGTCAGGCGCTCTGGTCGGATCGATATCTCGATCATCTCATCCCGGGGCAGATCCGCAATCCCATCCAGGGGAATCTGCCCGCCGTTCCCGGTCTCCAGCATGGCACCAGAGCCGGAACCGGTCGGTCGCCCGCGAAACAGGTTCGTCTCTCCGACGAAGCTGGCGACAAACCGGGTCGCCGGGCGATCGTAGAGCTCGGCCGGCGTGCCGATCTGCTCGATCCGGCCGTCACGCATTACCGCGATACGATCCGACAGGGTCATCGCTTCCTGCTGATCATGGGTAACGTACAGCGTGGTAATCCCGGTTCTCGATTGCACTCGCTTGAGCTCGGTCTGCAGGTGCTCCCGCAGCTGGCGGTCGAGCGCGCCCAGCGGTTCATCCATCAGCAGCACCGGTGGATCGAAGACCGTCGAACGTGCCAGCGCCACCCGCTGCTGCTCGCCGCCGGAGAGCTGGGTCGGCCGCCGATTCTCATAACCTGTCAGGCGCACCATCTCCAGCGCGCCGTCCACGGCTTGCTTGATGTCTGCCTTGCTCCAGTTTCGCATCTTCAACGGAAACCCGATGTTCTCCGCCACGGACATGTGCGGAAAGAGCGCGTAATCCTGAAACACCATGCCGAGATTGCGCTCGTTGGGTGGGCGGCCGAGCAGATCATCTCCATCCACCAGAACGCGCCCGGACGCTGCCGGCACGAACCCGGCAACCGTCATCAGGATCGATGTCTTCCCCGAACCGCTTGGTCCCAGTAGCGTCAGAAACTCGCCGGGTTCGACATCCAGGCTCACCGAATCAACGGCCGTGATTTGACCGTCGTAGACGATCGACAGATCCTGAAGCTGCAGCCTCGCGCCGTTGATCAACACGCATCCTCTCCTGAATCGTTTTTGATCTCTCGCCACGTACTGGCAATGATACGGTGCGATCGGATCAGGACGCGTTGGAACCGCAGGCTGGCCGGGTCAATCGAAGAATCCCTGATCTTCTTCTCTGAGGTATTTCTTCGCCGCTTCGGGAATCAGATCGATGCCCATACCGGGGCGGTTCATAACCTCGACCTCGCCATCGACGACGATCGGATCCGGCAGACCATCCACGATGTCATACCACCAGTCCGGGTTTCCGGTGGGGTACTCGAAGGCGATGAAGTTTGCGGGCATGGTTGCTCCGACCTGAACCTGGCAGGCCAGACCGAGCAAGCCGTTGCCGGTGCCATGTGGAGCGATCAGGATGCCGTGCAGATCGGCGTACTCGGCAATCCACTTCAGCTCGGCCATTCCGCCGACGTCAGCCGGGTCTGGTCCGATGATGTCCACAGCCCGGGTTTCGATCAGCTCGCGAAAGTGCTGTCGCAGATAGATTTGCTCGCCGGTGTGGATCGGGATTCTCGACTTCCGCGTCACGTCACGCAGAACATCAGCCAGCACATACGGGGTGTAGTCGCCGGTAACGGTGTCTTCCAGCCAGGTGATGTTCAGGTGTTCCAGTTCCTGGGACAGGCGGACGACGTCCGTTGGCATCATCCCGGGGCCGCAGTCGAGCGCCAGCATGACGTCATCACCAAGGACCTCTTTCATGGCGGTCACGCACTCGACAACATGATTCATCCCCTGATGGGTAAGCAGGCCGCGATCGAGGATTCCGTGGGAGACCTTTGGTTGCGGCGTCCCGAAGTAGAAGCCCGGCTCGTATTTCATCTGGCTGTGGAAGGCGACGCCCTGTTTCACCAGTCTGAAGTTGTGCGGCAGCGCCTTCATCGTCCGCATTGCGTCGGCGTAGGCCTCCGGGGTGTTCTCCGCGATCGGTGAGCGCAGGTTCCCGTTATAGGTCGCCACCCGATCCCGGACTTTCCCGCCGAGCAGCTTGTAGACCGGCACCCCGGCAGCCTTCCCGGCGATGTCCCAGAGCGCGTTCTCGATGATGCTGAGTGCGGTTCCGTACGGTTTGAAGCTGCCACGCTGGCGGATCCGCAGCATCGTGCGCTCGACATCGGTCGGATCGGCGCCGATCAGCTGATCCCGGAAATACTCGACGAACGGCTTCAGAAACGGCTTGGTGTAGCCGCCCTGTCCGTAGCCGTCGATGCCTTCATCGGTCACGATGCGAACGATTGGGCTGGTGCCGATGATTGCGCACTTGAGATCGGTGATCTTCACCGCGCCCGCCTTCCCTGGAGAGTGCCCTCACCCCCGACCCCTCTCCCAATGCTGGGAGAGGGGGGAATATTCTTGTGGACTGGGTGGGTGAGGGCCGCTACCGTTGCCTCCTACGCAAAGAAGTCCTGATCTTCTTCCTTCAGGTACTTCTTCGCTTCTTCCGGAATCAGGTCGACGCCCATACCTGGCCGATCCCAGACCTCGATCTCACCGTTCTGGACGATTGGATCTGGCAGCCCTTCGACGATGTCGTACCACCAGTCCGGCTGTCCGTTCGGATACTCGAAGGCGATGTAGTTCATCGGCATGGTGGCGGAAACCTGGACCAGCGCGGCCAGTCCGAGCAGGCCATCCAGCGTTCCGTGCGGTGCCATGAGAATGCCGTGCAAGTCGGCATACTCGGCGATCCACTTGAGCTCGGCGATTCCGCCGACATCGGCCGGATCCGGTCCCACGATGTTGACTGCCTGCGTCTCGATCAGTTCCCGGAAGTTCTGCCGGAGATAGATCTGCTCGCCGGTGTGAATCGGGATACTGGTGCTCATGGTGACGTCTCGATAGACATCTGCCAGCACATAGGGAACGTAATCGCCGGTGATCAGATCTTCGAGCCAGGCGATGTGCAGGTGCTCCAGCCGTTTGGCCAGGCGGATGGCATCGGTTGGCATCCAGCCGGGGCCGCAATCGAGCGCCAGCATGACCTCGTCGCCGAGGACTTCCTTCATCGCTTCGACGCAGTCGACAACGTGGTTCAGACCCTTCTCGGTCAGCATCCCTCGATCGAGCAGACCGTGAGAGAGGCGATCGTGCGGGGTTCCGAAGTAGAAACCGTCCTCATACTTCATCTGACTGTGGAAGCCAACGCCCTGCTTCACCAGTTTGAAGCCGTGCGGCAGCGCTTTCATCTGGCGCATGCTCTCGGCGTAGGCCTCCGGGGTGTTCTCGGTAATCGGGGTGCGAACGTTCCCGTTGTAGGTGGCAACTTTGTCGCGAACCTTGCCGCCCAGGAGCTTGTAGACGGGCACGCCGGCGGCCTTCCCGGCGATATCCCAGAGCGCCATCTCGATCATGCTCACCGCGGTGCCATACGGCTTGAAGGCGCCACGCTGGCGAATCCGGAGCATCACGCGCTCGACATCGGTGGGATCGGCCCCGATGATCTGGTCCCGGAAATACATCACGAACGGCTTGAGATACGGCTTGGACGCCTCTCCCTGACCGTACCCATCGATACCCTCATCGGTAATGATGCGAACCACCGGGTTGTTCCCGATAATCGCGCATTTCATGTCGGTGATCTTCATTGATCAGTGCCTTTCAAGTTGGTTGGTACCAGGTGAATGGCCCTCACCCCCGGCCCCTCTCCCAAAACTGGGAGAGGGGAGAGAGTCGATGCATCTCGGTGTCGGGGTGAGGGCCATCTATCTACCACTCAAAAAAGTCTTTATCCTCGTCCCGCAAGTACTTCTTCGCTTCCTCGGCAATCATGTTGACGCCGAGACCGGGGCGATCCCACACGTCGATCTGACCGTCGACGACGATCGGATCCGGCAGGCCATCGACGATGTCGTACCACCAGTCGTACTCGCCGATCGGGTACTCGTGCGCGATGTAGTTCATCGGCAGAGTGGCCGAGACCTGCACCAGTGCAGCCAGACCGAGCAGGCCGTTGACCATCCCGTGCGGCGCCATCAGGATGCCGTGCAGATCGGCGTATTCGGCGATCCACTTCAGTTCGGCCAGACCGCCGACATCGAGCGGGTCCGGCCCGACGATGTTGACCGCCTGCGTTTCGATCAGTTCCCGGAAGTTCTGCCGGAGATAGATCTGCTCACCAGTATGGATCGGCGTGCTGGTGCTCATAGTGATGTCCCGGTAGACATCGGCCAGCACATAGGGAACGTAATCCCCGGTGATCAGGTCCTCCAGCCAGGCGATGTGCAGATCCTCCACGGCACGTGCCAGCCGGATCGCGTCCGGAACGGTCCAGCCGGGACCGCAGTCGATCGCCAGGGCAACTTCATCACCCAGAACTTCCTTCATGGCGATGATGCACTCGACAATCTGGTTGAAGCCTCGTTCGGTCATCATTCCACGGCTCATGATGCCGTGACTGAGCGGCTCCTGCGGCTGTCCGAAGAACATGCCGTCCACGTTGTACTTGTACTCACCGTGGAAGCCGACCCACTGTTTGATCAGCTTGAAGCCCTCCGGTGCTGCCTTCATCTGCTTCATGTTCTCCGCGTAGGCTTCCGGAGTGTGTTCCGGTATGTCGAACCGGACGCCACCGTTGTAGACAGTGATCTTGTCCCGGACTTTGCCACCGAGCAACTTGTGGACCGGCAAGCCAGACGCTTTGCCGGCGATATCCCAGAGCGCCATCTCGATCGAACTGACGGCACTTCCATAAGGCTTGAAGCCACCGCGTTGTCGGATTCGCAGCATCGTCTGTTCAACCAGCGTCGGATCGGCGCCGATCAACTGGTCCCGGAAATGCATCACGAACGGCTTGAGGTATGGCTTGGGTGATTCCGCCTGTCCCCAGCCCTCGATACCCTCGTCGGTCAGAATACGGATTACCGGATGATTCCCGATAATCGCGCACTTGAGGTCAGTGATCTTCACTTGTGATCTGCCTTTCAGGCCAGAACGGGCCATGAATTGCCCCGGTTTTTGCGATGGGGACAGTGTAGCAGGGTTACAGGCGTCCGGGAACCGGAATGGGTTGCCGTCGAACGAACAAACGGCGAAGATAGAGTCACAATGACAAAGCTGTAACTGATCCAGGGGAGGACACCCGATGCGCATCACCGACGTTCAGACGATTATCGTGGGGAATCCATGGAAGAACTGGATGTTCGTCCGACTGGAAACCGATGAAGGGATTCATGGAATCGGCGAAGGAACACTCAACGCCTTCGCCAGAACCGTTGAGGCAGCAGTCCACGAGTTGAAGCAACGGTACATCGGGATGGATCCATTTCAGATCGAAACGCTGGTCCAGCGGATGACCCGGGACGTCTACTCGGAAGGTGGACAGATCCACGGGGCAGCCGTCTGCGCCATCGAGACCGCCTGCTGGGACATCATCGGCAAAGCGGTCAATCAGCCGGTATACAACCTGATCGGTGGCCGCTATCACGAATCGCTCCGCGTCTACGCCAACGGCTGGTACAGGGGAGATCGAGACCCGGAAACCGTGGCAGCGCAGGCAAAAGATGTCGTGGCCCGCGGGTACACCGCGATGAAGTTCGATCCGTTCGGCTCGTCACACCGGATCATGGATCCGAAAGACCGGGATCTCTCGATCGCGATCATCGAAGCGGTGCGGGATGCCGTCGGCCCGAACGTCGATCTCTTCATCGAGGGCCACTGCCGCTTTACGGTGAGTGAGGCACTCCAGATCGCCGAGCGGATCGCCCCGTTCAAGCCGGGCTGGTTCGAGGAACCAACCCACCACATGAACATCGATGCCGTGGTCGAAGTTGCCCGGAACTCGCCAGTCCCGATCGCCACGGGAGAGAGCTTCTCGTCAACCCACCAGTTCGCCGAGCTCTTCTCACACAATGCCGTCCACATCGTGCAGCCGGAGCCACTGAATCTCGGTGGACTCTGGAACTGCCGGAAGGTCGTCGGCATGGCTGACGCCTTCTACGCGCAGAGCGCACCGCATCAGGCCCAGGGACCGGTTGCCACGGCGATCACCACCCACATCAATGCCTCCAGCCCGAATACCTATGTGGCCGAGCTGTTCGATGAGTTCAATGTGGACTGGGAAGCCGAACTGGTTGATCACCCTGTCAAGGTGGTCGATGGCTATATGCAGATTCCGGATCGCCCGGGGCTGGGACTCGATCTCAACATGGATGTCGCCGCCCGGTACCCGTACAACGAGAAAAACTTCCTGCCGCTCTTCGATGAGGGCTGGGAACGTCGAACCGGAGCATCTGGCAAGTAGTTGATTCCAAAATCAACATGCATCGATCAACCTGGCTAAAGCCGTATCGGACGAAAGTGAGCGTGACGAGCACCTATGACTATCAATGTGGATAACCTGCAACTCTCGGCCGACGAGGTTCGTCGCCGGGTTAACCCCGAAGATCTGCCGTTCAGGACGACTGCCGATCTGGCGCCACTCTCGGGAACGATCGGGCAGCCGCGAGCCGTTGAGGCGATCGAGTTCGGTATAGATATCAACGTTCCCGGCTACAACCTCTTCGTGGCCGGAAGTCCCGGCTCGGGACGTGAATCGACGATCCAGAGCTTCCTGGAATCGTTCGCCCCGGAGCAGGAGCGCCCGTCAGACTGGATCTACGTCCATAACTTCGACCAGCCGGATCGCCCCCGGGCGATCTCGCTTCCCGCCGGGATGGGATCAGATCTGGCTCGAGATATGGAAGAGTTCGTCCAGTCAGCCCGTCAGGACATCCCTCGCGCGTTCGACAGTGAGGATTACGAACAACGCCAGCAGAACGCCCTGGCAGAGATCCAGCAGCGCCGGGAACAGCTCAACCGGGAACTGCACACCTTCGCAACCGAGCGCGGCTTTGCGTTGCAGATGACCCAGGCGGGAATCGCCACGGTTCCGATCAAGGACGGTGAGCCCCTGCCACCGGAGCAGTTCCAGCAACTGCCTGAGGATGAGCGCAAGCAGTTCGAGCAGGCCAATCAGGAAGTCCAGCGGCAGATATCGTCGACGGTGCGAGAGATCCGGCAGCTGGAAAAGGCGGCCACCGAGCGCATGCGTGAGCTGGAGCGGGAAGTTGCCCTGTTCGCCGTCGGGCCATTGATGGACGAACTCCGGGAGCGCTACAGCGAGCATGAAGACGTCATCAACTACCTGTCAGCGGTTCAGAAAGATATACCGGAGCACCTGTCTGACTTTCGGCCGGATCAGCAGCGGCAGCAGATGCCGCAGCTCCCGGGTATGCCGCAGCAATCAGCCGAAGATCGTCTGGCCCGTTTTGAAGTCAATGTTCTGATCGACAACAGCAAGCTCCATGGCGCGCCCGTTATATATGAACGCAACCCCAACTACTACAACCTGATCGGGCGTGTCGATTACCGGGCGGCAATGGGCTCAATGCTGACCGATTTCCGACAGATCCGTCCCGGTGCTATGCATCAGGCAAATGGCGGGTTTCTGGTGGTCCATGCGCTGGATCTCCTGGGCAGCCCGTTCGCCTGGGAAGCCCTGAAACGGAGCCTGGTTTGCCAGGAGATTCAGATCGAGAATCTGGGCGAACAACTCAGCCCGATGCCGACCGCCCGGCTTCGTCCACAGGCAATCCCGCTCGATGTCAAAGTGATCCTGATCGGCACACCGATGCTCTATCATCTCCTCTACTATCGTGATGAGGATTTCCCGGAGCTGTTCAAAGTGAAGGCGGATTTCGCTCCCGATATGGAGTGGACCGAAGACCACATGAGCAACTATGCGGCGTTCGTCCGCAATGAGGTCGATCGCTTCGGGCTGCTGCACTTCGGGGCCGACGGCGTGGCACGTCTGATCGAGTATGGATCGCGGCTGCTGGACGATCAGAACAAGCTCTCGACCCGGCTACTGGATATCTCCAACGTCGTCGCTGAGGCGAGTCACTGGGCCAGCAAGGACGGGGCAGAGATCGTCGGCCGGGACCATGTAGAAACGGCGATCGCCAGGAAAGTGTACCGATCCAACCTCGGCGAAGAACGATTGAAAGAGCTGTACGACGACGGCACGATCATGATCGACACCCGGGGGTTGCAGACGGGACAGGTCAATGGCCTGGCCGTGCTCGGCATGGGAGATCATCGCTTCGGAAAGCCATCCCGGATCACGGCGCGGGTCAGTCTCGGTCAGCGCGGCATTCAGAGCATAGAGCGCGAGATCCGGATGTCCGGCCAGATCCACTCCAAAGGCGTGATGACGCTGAGCGGTTACCTGTCTGGCAAATACGCCCAGCACGCCCCGCTCTCGATCGGCGCCACGATCACCTTCGAGCAGTCGTACAGCGGCATCGATGGAGATTCCGCCTCATCCACCGAGCTCTATGCGCTGATCTCGGCCATCTCCGGGATACCGATCCGGCAGGATATCGCCGTCACCGGGTCAGTGGACCAGTACGGCCGCGTGCAGGCCGTCGGTGGCGTGACCGAGAAGATCGAGGGCTTTTTCGATGTCTGCAAACAGCAGGGTCTCACCGGCAATCAGGGGGTAATGATCCCGCAGACCAATCGGAAGAACCTGATGTTGCGTGACGAAGTCGCCACGGCAATCGCCGAGGGGCAGTTTCACGTCTGGGCTGTTTCCAGTATCGACGAAGGGATAACATTACTCACTGAACGAGAAGCTGGTGAGCCAGACGAAAACGGCGAGTATCCGGAAGGATCGGTCCACTGGCTGGTTCGCGAACGCTTGCGTGAGTACGCCCAGCGACAGCGCCAGTTCAATCAGCAACTGGCCGCCAACGCGTCGAATCAAAGCACATCATCTGACGAGGCAGACGAGGACGGTCCGGAGAACCCCGACGAAACTGCGGGAGTGCGAGTGAAGGAATAGTCAGCAAGTATGGATTGTCCCAATTGCGGAGCGTACAACGCATCCAATAGCTTCCGATGCCGTCGGTGTAACCACATCCTGCCCTCAGACGACGGGGAGACGACCGAGGAGAGCCAGGATTGGGGTCCAGCATCCGAACCTCAGCAAGAACGATGGGAAGATCACTTTCGATCTTCTCCCTCGGATCGGCGCGATGATGAGCCGGAGCAGGAAGCGTGGCCTGAACCGGGGACATCTGACCACTGGACTCAGCCAGCAGAGGAGCCGACGCAACCGTCTGACTGGGATATTGCTCAGACGTCCTCGTCTGACTCCACGAGTACGCCATCGTCCAATCCGTGGGCCAGCGACTCTGGATCGAGCGGCAGCACCCAGGCCGGCGGAAGTCCTCCGAACTACCTCTGGGTGTCGATCGGGGCGACGCTCTGCTGCTGTGCGCCGCTGGGTATTCCGGCGATCATCTACGCATCGCGTGTCGACGCCTTCGTGGCCGGTGGCGATCTCGCCGCCGCTGAAGAGGCATCGAACAAAGCCAAGATGTGGTCACTGGCGGCGGCAGGGGTTTCGCTTCTCATCTGGATCGCTATTTTCTGCACCGGAGCGTTCGGGGCAGAAGCAGCCACCATCTAGCGAGCTACCGCGTCTGGAGCAACGGGCATGCACGCAGAGCATCCACCACCGTCACGCTTCAACCAGCTCGTCCCGGCGATCGGGTCGATCGTTCTGCTGATCGCGGGATTCGTCATGATTTATGTCGTAAACCCGGTAACCACCCGGCTGATCCCCCCGTGTCCGTTCCTGTGGGCCACCAACTGCTACTGCCCCGGATGCGGGGCCGCCCGGGCGTTCCATGCCCTGGCACGAGGGGATCTCGGCACTGCGTTCAGCTACAATCCGCTGTTGATTCTGGCATTGCCCGCACTCGGCTATGTCTACATGTCGTTCCTGAGCAGCGAGTTCTTCGGCAAGCGGTTACCAGCCCCCACAGGGATCAAGACATGGACATGGCTGATCCCGGCGACGCTGGTGGTATTCTGGGTTGCCCGCAATCTGCCCTGGGAACCCTTCACCTGGCTCGCTCCCTGAGCCAGACAGGCATCACGCTCACCCCTTGTGCCGATTGCACAACTCTCTTACCGAGAGTCTGTGCGATATCTCCGTAGCTTCATGCCTTCCGCACAGCTAAAGTCTCAACAGGCGCATCGCTCCGGGAGTCACGAGCCGGGGCGATCCGCCGACAACATCTGGCAGACAACGGTGTTTGTCGGGACGTGGCTAGCGCAATGATGCGCTGGCTGAAGCTGTCAAAGGGGAGAGAGATCATGAATCAGGCAGATGTCGCGTGGATGCTCGTAGCCACGCTCCTTGTGCTCTTCATGACCGCTGGTCTGGCATTCTTCTACGCCGGCCTCGTTCGAGCCAAGAACACGCTCAATACGCTCATGATGTGTTTCGCCGCGCTCGGCTTTGTCGGAGTCGGCTGGGTGGTCCTCGGGTACTCACTCGCTTTCGGTGGCGAAAACACCGTGATCGGCGGGCTATCCAATGTGATGCTTCGTGGTGTCGGACTGGATGGCGGCAACATTCCCGACCTTCAGTTCATGGCATTCCAGGGAACCTTCGCAATCATTACCTCAGCCCTGATTGCCGGAGCGGTTGTGGAACGAATGCGGTTCCCGGCGTTTCTGGCGTTCATCGTCATCTGGAGTCTGGTGATCTACGCTCCGGTTGCGCACTGGGTCTGGGGTGGGGGATGGCTGGAGTCACTGGGTGCGCTCGATTTCGCCGGTGGCACGGTGGTTCACATCAATGCTGGGGTTGCCGCGGTGGTCGCAGCCCTGGTGATCGGTGCCCGGAAAGACTACGGCAAGCAGGCAATGCTGCCGCATCAGATCCCATTCACGATGCTCGGGGCCGCGATTCTCTGGATCGGCTGGTTCGGATTCAACGCGGGAAGTGCACTGGCGGCCGACGAGATCGCGGTACTTGCCTTCGCCAACACCATGTTCGCCCCGATGGCAACGATCGTCGTCTGGTCACTGCTCGATTATCGACATAACGGCACGATCACCGGCGTGGGACTGGCCACCGCGATCGTAGTCGGGCTGGTTGCGATTACCCCGGCTGCCGGGTTCGTCGGCCCGATCGGAGCGGTAACCCTCGGTGCGGTCGCAGCCCTGCCGAGCTACTACATTCTGATGTACCGGGCACGCACTCGGCTCGACGACTCTCTGGATGTCTTTGCTGCCCACGGCGTGGCCGGGCTCACCGGGGCCTTGCTGACTGGCGTCCTTGCCCAGCAATCATGGAACGGCGAGGTAAACGGTCTGCTCTTCGGCGATGCCAGTCACATGGTGCCGCAAATTACCGGCATCCTGGCGGTGGCGGCCTTCTGTGCGGTGGGGACCTTCGGGGTTCTGAAGCTGGTCGGCCTGTTCACCGAGCTTCGTGTGGATGCCAGAAGCGAGGGCATTGGACTGGACATAACCCAGCACGGCGAACAGGGCTACACCTCTGGAGATGGAGCCATTCTCGTTCCAGGCAACGAGCTGCCCGGCACGTCCATCTCGGTACCAGCCCCTGGTCAACCATCGCTCCGGCCACAAGGTGGAGGTGACGCATGAAGCTGATCGTCGCGATCATCCGCCCTGAACGCATCAACGACGTACTGAAACAGCTGTTCATGTCCGAGGTCTATGGTCTGACAATTAGCGACGCCAAAGGTCACGGCGGTGAGCGAGCGCAGGTCGAAACCTATCGTGGGACGACTGTGCGGATGGAACTGACCGACAAGGTCCGGATCGAGATCGCCGTCTCTGAAGAGTTCGTCGACCCGACGGTCCAGGCAATCATCACCGCGGCACACACCGGCGAGGTCGGTGACGGGAAAGTCTTCGTTATGCCACTCGAGGCATCGTACCGGATACGAACTGGAGAACGAGACCAGGCCGCGGTGACCCCAATCAGATAGCTAGCCCCTGGTGCGGCTACTAGCCAGGCCACACCGGGAACTCTCCTCAACAGCCGGTATCCGGTGGGATTGTGAGACGTCCCACCGGATGCCGCTTTTCTCTGATATTGACATAACATCTAGGGTGGCGGATTCGTCAGATCTCCTGTGTGTTCCCGGCACGTCAGTTCAGATCCTCCCGGACGGAGACAGAGGTAATCAACTCATGCGGTCGTTGAGGATCTTTTCCCGCCGCCGGTTGTATTCGTGCTCACTCAGTTCGCCAGACTTGTACTCACGATCGAGCGATTCCAGACGAGCCTCGTTAACGGGAGATGCGCTACTGGACTTGTTGATCAAGAACCAGGCACCAAGCGCCATGATCACCAGCAGACCACCACCACAAGCAAGTGCCATTAGCACAACGGGTATCGACATTGACATTGCAGGCCCACATTCAATCGGATTTATCGGATGAGGCGTGGAGGAATGCTATCAGACGCCCCATCGGTTCTCAGGCCAGCGCGTAGTTCATGCGGACAAGAAACGTTATCCGCATTAAACGAGATCTGGCTGTTGCGTAATCCGAGCCCCGCCCATTGCCGAATCTATCCCGGATTTGAGAGGCCGATTGGTGCAGTGGCACAAGTCATGCATCCCCCTTTCACAGCCATCAACGAACTGGGATGGCACGTAAATCATCGAAAGGTAGAAATTCATGGGTCTCGGTATCGGTCTCGGAACCGTCATTCTGATCATTATTCTGGTAATCCTGCTGACCTAATCGGTAGCGCTCGCTGGCTGCAACGGATTGCCTGCTGGCACATTTAGTGCGCCCAGCATCTTCATGCAGCAGCAACCTGTCTGCTGAAACGCTTAACGACCAGGGAGGTACCCCTTGCGCGGCGGAGGTATCGGTTGCGGAACGATTCTTCTCATTATCATTATCCTGTGGCTGCTCGGCGTCTTCTAGCCCGACCACGACACGTGGATAGTTGAGCTGGACACTGTGCTTATCGCCCCCTCAACCGGGGATCGAGATAATCACGAAGTGCATCTCCGGCGAGGTTGATCAGAATGACCGTAACCACAATGCAGAGGCCCGGCACGATCATCTGGACGGGATACGTCTGGAAGACCGGCCGGGCTTCATGCGTCCACCCGGACAACTAAACATCGCCACCTCTGTTCTGTATCATTTGCCTCGGTTTTGCAGCCGTTCATCATGTATTGATGACAGCCAGCATTGAGCAGAGCACATGGATTTACGGAAATGAGAGACCAGCCAGGCCAGCGCCCCAGACTCGAGGTCCCGAGAACGTTCCCTGACTATATCGCCGAGATCCTGGCGCTGACCGGCGTCGTTGCCGGGCTCACCTTGCTCGCGGTCGTCTGGACAGCATTGCCTGGTGAGATCCCACGCCACTTCGGATTCAGTGGGGAGCCAACGGCGTGGTCCGGTCGATGGAGTGCTGTGTTTCCGATCGCCCTGGCAGTCGGGCTTTATGTCGGGTTGACGACCATCGCCCGCTACCCGCATATCTTCAACTTCCCGTATGAAATCACCGTCACGAACGCCGCGATCCAGTATCGCCTGGCCCGCTCGATGATCATCTGGCTGAAGGCAGTCTGTGTCTGGATGCTGGTCCTGATCGTCTGGTCTCAGGCTCGGGTGGCGACCGGAGCAGCCGATGGCGTCGATCCGCTAATGATCCTCGGCTTTCTGATTGGCATTCACGTTGTACTGGGGATCTTTCTGGTCCAGGGGTTCCGATACCGCGACGGCATCCCACCTGAACGCTAGGCTCGTCTGCAGAAACGTTTAGAGTCTGGTAGATCGGGCAGCTCCGTCTGCCCCTGCCCACCAGACCGGTTCGCGGGACGGGGCGACACGGAGAGCCTGCCCTGAGCGAAGCCGAACGGGTCGCCGGTCTACCGGTCTAGTCACCGCCGAGATCAGGAGAGTTCGGTGGCCCGTTCATATGAAGGAGTCTTCGACTGTTCCGGGGCTTCCGCTCCGGTGGGAGGCCCCACCCAACCGGCGATCGCCCCGATCGTCGCCAGCACGGACATTCCGATCGCCACCCCGGCATAGCCACTTATGTCCAGTAGACCGGCGCTCAATCCGATACCCAGCGCCCCGCCAAAGCTCATGAGCGACGCCGAGAACACCATCGCAGTCCCGACGTTTTCGCCGGCCCGGTCGGCCACCGAATTCAGGAGCGTCACCCAGGCGATCCCTGCGGCGAACGTTGCCATCCCGAACAGCGCAGTGATCGCAAACGGAGGCACCGGCACAACGTAGCCCGCCAGCCAGAACCCACCCATCAGCAACACGCCAATGCTGAAGACCATGTGCTGGGGAGCTCTACCCAACTGTGCAGCGATCAGATTCCCGACAAAATAGGTGATCCCGACGACGCTGAACATCAGTCCTACAAACTGGGTCGACGTTCCATGCTGACTGATCAGAAAGGCGCCAGCGTAGGCTGTCATCCCGTTCAATGCGGCCGGATGAAATGTCGCCCCGGCGAAGAGCCGGCGTAGCGATCGATCGCCGAGGAGCGGTCGATAGGGCCTGAACAGCTGCCGAATTCTCTTGAAACTCTCCCGCGACGGTGCCTGTTGATCTGGAACCAGCAAGATCCGATTCAGCAGGCCGATCACTAGCAGTGCCCCACCGAGGATGATGTAGGCACCACGCCATCCAAACGGCTCGGCCATTAGCGTCATGAGAAACACGCCGATCACCACCGCCATCGCCGCCGAGGCAGAGATGATGGCCAGCGCGCGCTGTCGTTGACGCCCGGCGTAGAGAATCGCGGCCGCACTCACCGTCACTCCGCCGGTAATCGAGCCGCCGATACCAGCCAGGGCCCGCGCCAGCACCAGGGTCTCCGTATTGATCGCCATAGCGGTGGCAATCGCCCCGCCAGAAGCGAGTATCAGCCCGGCGATCAGGATTCGCCGAATACCAACACGCTCGGAAATCGGCCCGACGATCAGACCAGCGACGCCAGTTACCACCAGGGCGATCGTCGAGGTATAGCCAACCATCGACACGCTCGTGCCGATGTCGTCGGCGATACTGATGAAAAACGGGTTCATGCCAAAGAGATTGAGAAATCCGGCAAAGGCGGCCAGCCCGAGCGGTATGAGCGGAAGTAGCGATCGTTCCTGCTGACGTTCCTGGTTCACCGGCGCTCCTGATTCTCGAAGACGCCAGCCATTGCCGCAGCCAGTGCCGCCTGAACTGCCTGCTCGAGATCGACATCGGTGACCGATTGACGGGAGATGAAGAGACGGAAGTAGATCGGGGCCATCAGCGCCCGGATGACCGCCTCGGGATCAGTGTTCTTCGGTAGCTCGCCGTTTTCGATTGCGCGAGTGATGATCGTGGAAGTCCGACCAAAGCGATCAGCGAAGAAACGATGCACCGCATCAACCGCCCGATCAGACTGGAATGCCGCGGCGACGACCGCCGTGTGTGTAGGGCCGTAGACAGGATCAGCGAACGACGCGAGCGCCATTCGCGCAAACTCCATCAGGTTGGCTTCCACGTTGCCCGAGAGATCCGGCTCCCAATCATCATCGACCGCAAAGGCCAGCGCATCGACCACCAGACCATCGATTCCACCCCACCGGCGATAGATCGTGCTCTTGTGAACTCCGGATCGCTCGGCCACACGCTCGACCGTCAACTCGGCGTAGCCGGACTCGGCCAGCACTTGCAATGTCGAGCGACAAACCGACTCCCGGGTTCGGGCTGTCCGCCCTCCCGGCCGGATCTCACCTGGATTTTCAGCTTCACCGGACAAACGCAACCTCCGTCGCATTACGCATAGAGATCTAGTCTACCGTAATGCGACATTCGTTGCAATAAGGTGTTCAGTCGGTCAGATAGCGCCCTCGCTTGAGGAATACCTCGTCATCGACCCGGACCTCACCCTCCTGGCGGAGGTCACAGACCATGTCCTGATGTATCGCGCTGACGTTGGTTGAGCCAGTATCGGGGTAACCGGCACCGAGGGCGAGATGGATCGTGCCGCCGATCTTCTCATCGAACAGGGTGTTTCCGGTGAAGCGCTGGATTCCGGTATTGGTGCCGAAGGCGAACTCCCCGACACGCTTCGCACCCTCGTCGGTCTCCAGCATACGGAGGAAGAAGTCCTCGTTGCGCTCAGCCGACGCATCGACAACGACACCCTCCTCGAACCGAAGAAAGATGCCAGCTACCTCGTGACCCTGGATCGTCGCCGGAAACGTGAAGCGAATGTGCCCCTCGACCGAGTCCTCGATCGGGCCGGTGAAGACCTCCCCGCTCGGAAAGTTCCGCTTGCCATCGGAGTTGTTCCAGGTACGGCCAGCGATCGACAGTCGGAGATCCGTGTCCGGCCCCAGAACGTGAACCTGCTTTCGCTGGCTCAACCACTCGATCATCGTTGCCTGGCGAACCGAGAGCTCCCGCCAGCGAGCGATCGGATCCGGATCATTGAGGTGGCAGGCATCGTAGACGAACTCCCGATAGCTCTCCAGCGACATCTGCGCGTCCTGCGCGTGTGCATTGGTCGGAAACAGCGTCAGCGACCATCGCAGGTTGCCGTCAGCCGCTCGCTGCATCCGGTTTCGCCGCAGTGCCGTTCTGGCACTGGCAAACGTGGTGATCCGATCGGCGGAAACATCGCTCAGCGCACGGGTATTCTCTTCGGAGATGATCCGGAGTTCGGCATCGGCTTGCTCGTTCAGAACCTGCTCCACCGGGGAGATCTCCTGCAGTTGGGCGTCATTCCCTTCCCGGAGCATGATCTCCGAGATACCCGGAAGTTGCGTCTGCACGATCGGAAATGCTCCGGCACGAAGCGATTCTCGATAAACTTCCTTTATCAGGTCGGCCGCCAGCGTGCTACCATTTATGACAACGCGGTCGCCGGCCTTGAGATTGAGCGAATGCTGAACCAGTACCTGAGCCATTCGCGTAATGCGCGGATCCACGGACATGGTCGCTCCTGTTCCTGATTGGTGATTCGATTGAATCGATTTTCTGTACATCGCCCCGGAAATGTGACTGTTCGGCACGATCTGTTGCCGCCCACGGTCTATACTAATCGGGTGTGCCCAGATGGTCGAATCCCGGGGAGCCGCCCGTGTCGCTGACAGACTGTACCCGGACAAAGCTCGTCGCCATCCTCGGGTTGATCCTGTGCGGGTTGCTAGTGATCGCAGCTTGCGGCAGCGATGACGATGCGCAGGTACTCGAAGAGCAGGCAATGGAAGACGGAATCGACCTCGATGCGATCGATCGCGTCGATGACCTGGTCGAGATTCTCTCCGGTCACGATCGGGACGAGCTTCGCGGTCATGCGTTCGAGATCGATGCATGGGTGCTGGCCCCTCCACGATCACGCAACTCGCCCGGCACTCCGCCACAAGGCTGCCCGGTGGTTCCCGATAAACAGGACTGGCTCAGCGATGAACCGCTCGTCACCCGGTTCGAGGTTGCCGGAGCCTCGATCCCCAACGAAGCGTTGGCGGAAACGGCTCCAGTGCTTCGCCTGGTTGTCCCCTACCAGCTCGGCTTTATCGACATTCCCGAGCGTGCCCGGCTCCGCGGGTATGTGCTTGTGGATCAATACGCTGATTGTCCCGGCGCCGAGAGCCTGTTCGTGCTCGAAGACGTGGTGGAAGAGCTCCCCGCAGAGCGGACAGATGAGCTAAACGACGTGGTGACCGAATGGGACCGGATCACCAGCGAGCATGGACGGATCCTGCTCGAGTATCCGGCTGACTGGGAAATCGAAGAACGGGAGTCCGGGCCATCTTCTCGCATCCGCTTTCTTGGCCCCGAACCATTCCGCACGATACGTCTCGAGGTTCAGGATGGCGAAACCTGGTGGCATCCGGAAGCCGACGGCGGCAATCCCCCGGACATCCTCGGCGGTGATCGACGCGAAGAAGCGACTGCCGGACAGGCGTATGCCCGGCTGGTCGATGATCGACGTCGCAGTGGCGGCGATGAGCGTGAACTCCGACTCGTCTTCAATCACGATGGACGAACGATCGTGCTGGCGATGATGATGCAGGATGGAGCAGATCCCGATCTGGAATCCGCCTGGGTGTTCTCCGAGATGGCATCGAGACTGCATCTTGAGGGCGATGTCAGCATGTCTGATCCGATGGACCCGATGCTGGCAGCATCGGATGAAGTCGGCGAGGGACCATTCTTGTCTGAGGCAGACGCTCGCTACGTCGCCGTTCAGGACTCCGGGATGACAATGGCCGAGGCCGTCGAAGCAGAGCTGGTCTCTGAGCAGGCCGCCCGAGCCGCCGTTGACGGTGCGTGCCGCAACTTCGATGGTCGCCCGGACGGGGTCTGGCTGGTGACGGTAGATGGTATCACCCCGGGTGGCAGTGAAGCGCTCCGGCTGGTCTACCTCGATGCCTCCAGTGGGTTGCGCCTCTGTCAGGCCGAAGCGCCAGGCGTCGACTGATCCTTCCTGTACCCACCCACAAAGAGCTGAATCTTCCCCACTCAGCCGCAAGGTACGCAGGTTGCGCGTATCATACAGATAGAGAGTGAATAGCGCGTCGATTCGCTGGCCAGCGAGCCGGCAGACGCCCGGGATTCAACCCCGGATACCGGGCACCAGAGGGGGAATCTGATGACATGCAGCCACGCAGGCCGACACCTATGATCGAATTCAACGCACCACGACGGAATGATTCAGGCAGCGATGCCGAACGATTGCCGAATACGAGCTACGCCGTACTGGGAATGCTCGCCTTCGGGGATGAACTCTCCGGATATCAGCTCAAGAAGCGCGGCGATAATTTGCGCTTCTTCTACTGGAGTCCGGCCCACAGCCAGATCTACGCCGAACTCCGCCGGCTGGAGAAACTCGGTTATGTCAGCCACCGGGAAGTCCGCCAGGTCCGTCGACCGGACAAGCGAGTCTACCGGATAACGGCTGCTGGTGAAGCGGCGTTCGAATCCTGGATAAATGAGGCGCCGGTCGAGCCCGTCACCCTGAAGCACAGCGTGGTTCTGCGGCTCTTCTTCGGCCATGCCGGAAATCCGGAACGGCTTCGCGAGGTGCTCTGCGATTACGTCGAGCGGGTCAGCGAGACGATTGCCGATCTCGAGGGCATCTCCGACGAAATCTCCGGAAGTGACCAGTTTTTCTACCCCGCCGTGGTGGCTGAATGGGGAATCGGATACTACGAGGCCGAAAAACGGGCCGCACTCCGGGCAATTCAACGGCTGGAAGAGCGTCCGGAGCAGTTCACCAACAGTGATGATGACACCGAGTCCGATACTGCCTGATCACTCGTTGCCCAACGAACATTGACCAAGACCACGGGGAGGGCACAGCGCCCTCCCCGTTCTGCTTAGTGATCAGCATCTACCGACCGATAGTCGGGCAGCTCCGGCTGCCCCTCGCCCCACCAGACCGGTTCGCGGGACGGGGCGACACAGAGGCCGCCGGTCTACCGGCCAAGACCAATGAGAACCGGTCTAGCTGTCCATCGCCGGCGAATACTTGCCCTGACGGGCAGCGCTGGTCACTTTGGCCCGATGCAGGTACGCCTGCTGGCCCGCTGCCACGCTCTCCTTCTTGCCGCCCCACGCCTTCTGTGGCGCGGCCTGCAGACCGCGACCATAGGAGTAGCTCAACTCCCAGGGAGCGTTGAGCTTCTGAGCGAGCACGTTGATCGCGTTCAGGTTGACCGTCGCCTCTTCATCACTCTGGCCGCCTGACAGGAACACAATGCCCGGCACTGCGGCGGGAACGGTACGCAGGAAACACTGGATGGTCTTCTCGGCAACCTCTTCCGGAGCAGCACGGTTGCTGCCATCTTTTCCGGAAATCACCATATTTGGCTTCAGGAGCATGCCTTCCAGCGAGACTCCCTGCTGGCTAAGCTGGAAGAAGGTCTCGCGCAAGGTCTTCTCGGTCACTTCGAAGCAGCGATCGATGCTGTGATCGCCGTCCATGAGCACTTCCGGCTCGACGATCGGCACCAGCCCAGCTTCCTGGCTCAATGCAGCATAGCGCGCCAGTGCGTGCGCGTTCACGTTGATGCAGGCGTCGGACGGGATGTCATCGCCGATAGTAATCACGGCACGCCACTTGGTGAACTTGGCGCCGAGCTCCACGTACTCGTTCAGGCGATCACGCAGGCCGTCCAGCCCCTCGGTCATCTTCTCCTGGGGGGAGCCCGGCAACGGGTGAGCGCTCTTGTCGACCTTGATCCCCGGCATGATGCCGCGATCGGTCAGCAATTTGACCAGTGGGGTGCCATCTGCCGCGTTCTGCCGGATGGTTTCATCAAAGAGAATCACCCCACTGATGTACTTCTCTGACTCTTCAGTCCGGAACAGAAGCTCACGGTAGTCACGCCGGTTTTCTTCGGTGTTCTCGACACTGATCGCGTCCAGCCGTCGCTTGATCGTGCTGGTGCTTTCATCAGCTGCCAGAATACCCTTCTCCGGTGCCACGAGATCGCGGGCAATTTTGTTGAGCTGCTCGACGTTTTTTGCTACCGTCACCGCTCGTACCTCCCTTGAATTTCGATTATCTGGATGCATCGCATGCACTGCGATCATTTCGCACTCATGATGCCAGTATCATCGCTAATATCGCATTGAACGGGCCGGTCGCGCAAGGCAGGATGTACTTGTCTGAACGTCCATGAGCACGCCAATCCGCCCTCGCCCAGAACGGAGGCAATGATGACGACACGACATCACATCAAGATCGTTCGGCTCGGCGATCGTCAGACAATCCAGCTCCCACCGGAATTCGAGCTTCCGGGAGAAGAGGCCGAAATCTTCAAAGTGGCAGGCCAATTGATAATACGACCTGTCAAACGAAAGATGCTTGCAAAAGTGCTGGAGTCCCTGGAATCAATTGATGAGGAACTTCCTGAGATCGAAGATCCGCCACCCGATCCGGTCACGCGCTAAATGCCACCCGGCCCGCCTCGATAGTCTCCATCCGCGCCTCACTTATCGGTTATCACCACGCAAATCACACACGAGTCTCGCGAAGAAAGATCGGGAAATCGAGTTCGCCCGGCGAGCAATCCAGCGCGGTCAGCAACACGGCAGCCTCGCTCCGGTGCTGGCTTGAGTGATTCAGCATATGCATCAGCAACTGCCAGTATGTGAACGACGCACCATCTGGCAGCGAAACATGGCTGTCCATATGCTCGTCCTCCAGCCCGATCAGATAGTCCTTCATTGCGGTGGCTTCGGCACGCATCGCCTGTGTGATCTGCGCAACCGAGGTAAATTGCTCGTCACTGACCGGTGGCGAGGTGACGTTCCGGGAAAGGCGCAACCGGGTTCCTCGCTCGACATCGAGAATGTGGACCAGCGTGCCGCGCAAACTGCCAAACGACACCGGCACGACATCCGTGCGCACGAAGTCTTCGTCCGATAGCGAATTCGCCGCGGCCAGAATCCGGGCCGTTGCCCAGCCGTTATAGGCGAACAGAACATCCATCTCCGTCACACGCATTGATCTTCCCTATCTGCATCTGAGTGATCGCTCATCTGTCCGAACTTCGTCCCGTACAAAGTATCCTCACTACAGCCTCGCAATGCGAATACCCGACCATGACAGGCAATTCGTCGGTCTGCTAGACTATCGCATCCCGCCCGGACGTTATGTTCTGGCTTCGGGAGACGCCTGGAATCGAAATTAAGGGAGAAATACTGCTATGCCACCGTTGAGGTCTCGAACAGTTACTCACGGACGAAACATGGCCGGCGCCCGCTCGCTGATGCGGGCATCTGGTGTCGCTGGGGGTGACATCGGCAAGAAGCCGATCATCGCGATCGCCAACTCATACACCCAGTTCGTCCCGGGTCACACCCACCTCAAACCAGTCGGCGAGGTCGTCTCCGAGAGCGTGATCGCCGCCGGTGGCATCCCGCGCGAATTCAACACCATCGCCGTCGACGACGGTATTGCCATGGGGCACGATGGCATGCTCTATTCACTGCCATCCCGTGACATCATTGCCGATAGCGTCGAGTACATGGTCAATGCCCACTGTGCCGACGCGATGATCTGCATCTCCAACTGCGACAAGATCACTCCCGGAATGTTCAACGCGGCAATGCGGCTGAATATCCCCACCGTCTTCGTCTCCGGTGGCCCGATGGAGGGTGGCGAAGCGGTCCTGGTCGACGGATCCGTCCGCAAGCGTCTAAATCTGATCACCGCAATGTCTGAAGCTGTGTCTCCGCAGGTCAGTGACGATGATATGGCGCTGATCGAAGAGGCCGCCTGCCCCACCTGTGGCTCCTGCTCCGGCATGTTTACCGCAAACTCGATGAACTGTCTGGCCGAGGCAATCGGACTGGCACTACCGGGCAACGGATCCACCCTGGCCACGCACACCGCCCGAAAAGAGCTCTACGAGGCTGCTGGACGCACCGTCATGGACATCACCAGTCGCTACTATAGAGACGATGACGATTCCGTCCTGCCACGATCGATTGCCAACCGTTCGGCCTTCGAAAACGCCATGACCATGGACATCGCGATGGGTGGCTCAACCAACACCATCCTCCACTTGCTGGCCGCCGCGCAGGAAGGCGACATCGACTTCAAGATCAATGACATCGACGAGCTCTCCCGGCGCATTCCCTGCATCTGCAAGGTCGCCCCGAGCGGCACCTACCTGATGGAAGACGTTCATCGAGCTGGTGGCATCCCGGCGATCCTGGGAGAGCTCTGGCGAGCCGGACTGCTCAACGAGAACGTCTCAAGCGTTCATTCCCGGACGCTGTCGGAATGGCTGGAAACCTGGGATATCCGGAGCGGTCGTGCTTCCGCTGAAGCCGTGGAGCTGTTCCATGCCGCGCCCGGTTGCAAGCGCTCCGCAACCGCATTCTCCCAGTCCGAGCGATGGGAATCCCTCGACACCGACGCCGAAAACGGCTGCATCCGCGACGTCGCACACGCCTACACCACAGACGGTGGCCTGGGAATCCTCTACGGCAATATTTCCCGCCGGGGTAGCGTGGTGAAGACGGCCGGAGTGGATGAATCGATTCTGAAATTCCGTGGGCCGGCAGTCGTCGTTGAATCCCAGGAAGCCGCCGTGGAAGCGATCCTCGACGATCGCGTAAAGCCCGGCGACGTGATCGTAGTCCGCTATGAAGGTCCCCGAGGCGGTCCCGGCATGCAGGAGATGCTGTATCCGACGTCCTACCTGAAGGGACGCGGGCTGGATAAGGTCTGCGCGCTGGTGACTGATGGTCGATTCTCAGGTGGCAGCTCCGGACTCTCGATCGGACATGTCTCCCCGGAGGCGGCATCGGGCGGAGAGATCGCCCTGGTCGAGGATGGCGACATGATCGACATCGACATCCCGAACCGCTCGATCACCCTTGAAGTCGACGACGCAGAGCTGGATCGGCGGCGGAGAGTCATCGAGGACGGCCACGGCTATCTGCCCGTGGAACATCGACCACGCAAAGTCACCGCCGCGCTCAGAGCCTATGCCGCAATGGCGACGTCGGCAGATACTGGCGCAGTACGGGACGTAGAGTCAGTCGAACGAGCCTTGCGACAGGCCAACGCCCCGGCCGCCAGGGAGCAGGTACTGGGCGACGACTGATCTCCAGACTGGCTGGCACCTTCCCCACAGTTTGATGAACCGGGATCTGCAGCACTGCAGGTTCCGGTTTTCGGTATGCCCCTGAGTAGATGAGTTCTCACATTCTCTTGATCCGCCGAGCCCGAAGCTCCGCTCATTCCCCGACTGTCGGCAGCTCTTGCGATCTCTCCATTTCTGTGTTAGTGTAACTAACATGAAATTACAGTTGACTACCAGGGAGTGATTACGTGACTCGTGCCTACCGTATGGGAGCCAGGGCAGAGGCCGCGAAGAAGACAGGAGAGCGGATCCTCGAGGCTGCGCTGGAACGCTTTACGGCTGCACACTTCGATGAAGTAACCCTCGATTCGATAGCGGAACATGCCGGCGTCACCGTCCAGACCGTCATCCGCCGCTTCGGATCGAAAGAAGACCTCCTCAGTGCCGTCGCCCAGAGTCAACTGGAAGAGGTTGCTGAACAACGCGGTCGTGCTCCTGTCGGCGATGTCTCCGGGGCCGTTGCTAACCTTGTGGACCACTACGAAGAGTTCGGCAACATCGCCATGCACTTGCTCCGGCAGGAAACCCGGGTTGAGGCCCTTGCCGAGGTAACTGCCAAGGGGAAACACTTACACGATCAATGGGTTCGCACAGTTTTCGCTCCCTGGCTTGACCAACTCGAAGGTGTCACACGCGAACGGCTGCACGCGCAGCTGGTCACCGTGTGTGACGTCTATTCATGGCACCTGTTGCGGCAACATCGCGAGTTGTCACGACACCAGACTGAACTGGCTCTGAAGGAGCTACTTGAAGGGATACTGTCATGAAAATCGTGGCCTACACATCCCCCGCCCGCGGTCACCTCTATCCGATCGTGCCAATTCTGCTCGAACTGCGGGATCGCGGACACGATGTCAGTGTCTGGACACTGGCAAGCGAAGTCGAGCGCCTGCGGAATCTCGGCGTACAGGCCGAAGCAATCGACCCCGCCATCGAGAAGTTGCATCATAACGACTTTGGAACGAGAACGCCGCAAGAAGCACTCAAACGATCCGTTGCGGTGTTCGCCCGACGCGCGGAACTGGAGATCCCTGAACTCGAACGGATCCTGGCTCTAGCGTCTCCAGACGTATTGCTCGTGGATGCCAATACCTGGGGAGCCGCTGCTGCTGCAGAACACTGGGGCGGTCCCTGGGCAAACTTTCTACCCTATCCCACGCCGTTGCCCTCCGCGGAGGTGCCGCCCTTCGGCCCCGGGCTCAAGCCGTGGGACGGCCCTCTGGGCAGACTTCGAAACTGGATCCTGCGGCCGTTACTGCTCGGCGCACTGGAGCGAACACTGCTTCCTCCACTCAATGAGGCACGACAGAAACTGGAACTGAACGCAGTCCGCGACGCCTACGACATGATGACCCGGCCACCGCTAACGCTGTACTTCACATCGCAGCACTTCGAGTACCCCAGGAGCCACTGGCCGGACAGTTGGTGTATGGTCGGCCCTCTTAACTGGGAGCCTGATTCCGTGCCTCCGTCATGGCTGAAGGAGATCGAACGCCCCATTGTTCTGGTGACCACATCTTCTGAATTTCAGGATGACTCAAGCCTTGTTCAGGCCGCGCTTACTGGTCTTGCAGACGAGCCGGTTGAAGTCATTGCGACCATGCCAGCAGGAGTTCATACGTTCAATGTTCCTCCAAACGGCCGGGTCGAGGAGTTTGTCCCGCACACGCCCATACTCGCACAGACGGAGGTCGCCATTACCCACGGCGGAATGGGTGCTACACAGAAGGCTCTGGCCAGTGGGGTACCCGTAGTCGTCATTCCGTTCGGTCGGGATCAGCATGAGGTCGGGCGGAGGGCAGAGCACGCCGGGGTCGGAGTCTATCTACCACGTCGCCGGCTCAACCCAACCTCATTGCGCGATGCCGTCCGACGGGCCCGGGAGCTCCGTCCAGCAGTCAAGCGGTTCGCGAACCAGCTTGCAGCGGAAGGCGGAGCGAAGCTGGCTGCAGACCGCCTTGAGCAACTTGGCGTAAGTGACGAGGCAGACGAAGCAGTCGAACCCTCGGTGGTCAGCATCCCGGCATGATCCCGGGTTGATGGAAGAGACGCCGTCCCAGGTCCAGCAAGCTTCGGCATGCAAAGCGCTTGAAACGATAAAGGACCCTTCTTCAAAGGAGAAGGGTCTGAAACTCGCGGGAACATGCGCTCGATATCGTCTCATCTCTCGCGCCTCTTTCGAGGCTCCATTCCTCTTGGGCCGATAACGGCAACCAACAAACCTTGCGCTCATTATCATCAGCTCTCGTGCATGTCGCTATTTCCTCGTAACAAAGATGAGCTACACTCCACGTTACCTCTTGTTGAAGCGTGAACGACTGCACTAAACTTATGGCATTCGAGAAGCTAATATCTCGCCTGCGCGTGGATACCGCGCCAATACCTGGTAAACAGGGTTGGACCTTCTTGATGTATCGCCGGTCGACAGCGCGTTCGTACTCGCCTCAACTGAACGATCAACCGATCCTCATCCTGCGGTACTCTGGACGCATGGTACCGCAGGAATTGCACGCCCATGTGCTCCTTCGATGTTCGACGACGTGACGTCCGGCATCCCGGCAGTTCCGGAGGCGCTGGAGAAAGGATGGTGATCGTCGCCCCCGATTACGTCGGAATGGGAACTGAAGGGGACACTCCGTTTCTGATTGGCACGGGTCAGGCGCATTCATCACTGGACGCATTGCGAGCTGCATACCAGCTCCCGGACGTAACGCTTGCGGATCAGGCGGTAGTCTGGGGACATTCACAAGGTGGCCATGCGGCGTTGTGGACCGGCCTGATTGCTGAAGACTACGCACCAGATCTGGCAATCGAAGGTGTATCCGCAATCTCGCCGGTAACTGATCCGGTGTCGCTTGTCCAGTCAATCGAGCACTCCGCAGTCGGGTCAGTGCTCGTATCGCTTGGGCTGACCGCCTACAGCAACACTTATGACGACGTGCCTTTCGACGACACTATACGTCCTGGTGCGCACGTCATGATTCGAGAGGCGGCGGAGCGGTGCGTACCGAGTTCCGCCTTGCTGGCCTCAATCATCGCAGGGACAGGCGGAGACAGTATTCTGGCGGAAGATGTCGGAGGCAGCGGATTCGGCGATCGGCTACGCGAGAATACTCCGTCCGCAGAGATGCCTTTCCCACTCCTCGTAGCCGGAGGTGAAGCTGACGAAGTCATTTCAATTGCAATCACTGAGTCATGGGTCGCTGACCAGTGTGCGGCAGGCTTCGACGACCTGGACTTCCGTGTGTATCCGGGGTTCGGGCATCTGAGTGTCCTGGAAGTGCCGTCAGCCCTGCCAGAGGAGTTGATAATCTGGACAGAAGAACGGTTTAGCGGTGAACCTGGTCTATCGACCTGTTGACAGACCAAACGCACTTAAACACAAAAAACCCCTTCCCGTGAGAGGGAAAGGGTCAAATGACATTTGTTAGATGGTAGCGGGGGCAGGATTCGAACCTGCGACCTTCGGGTTATGAGCCCGACGAGC
>REEK01000146.1 GCA_007695115.1 Sphaerobacteraceae bacterium | reverse complement strand
CAATTCGGGTTACCTGTGTAGGGGGCGGCAGGTTAGTCTCCGGCTTGCTGTTCCGCCGCGAAGCGCTCGCAGGCTTCGCGGCGTTCTCGAATCGATGGATGGCTGTGGAGCAGGATCGTCTCCAGGCGGGACGATTGCTCTTCGATCAGGTTGTTCTCTGATAGCTTCGTAAACGCCGAACTGAACGCGTGCGGGTTGCCCGAGAGCTCCAGCGCGTATCGGTCTGCAATTCGTTCCCGATGCCGGCTGTAGGCGTTGGTGATCGGCATCGACAACATGCTCAGCAGCGAGGTTATCAGCGCCAGGAGCGGCAGAGCTTCCACATACCCGGCCCCTCGAATCCCGGTCAGTTTATTGGTGCGTGGATTGACGGCCTCGAAGATCTTCTGCGTGGCAAGGCTGGACAGCGCGGCTGTTGCCGTTCCCAGCGCCAGAAAGCGCCAGATATCGCTGTTGGCCTGATGGGCGATCTCGTGAGCAACGATCGTCTCGATCTCGTCGTGCGTCAGCGATTCCAGCATGGTATCGGCCAGAACGATCCGCTTGGAGCGTCCGATGCCGGTGACGAAGGCGTTAGAGGCGTTCGTCTGACGGCTCATATCCATCTCCATGATGTCCGCGACTTTGATGCCGCTTCGCTCACCCAGACGGCGCAATCGATCGGCGAGCTCCTGATCCCGCAGCGGCTGGTAGGTGTTGAAGAGCGGCAGAATCAGCACCGGAGCCAGTTGGGCGAGGATTACCGAGAACGGAACAGCCAGTGCGCTTAGCACGGCCCACCAGTCGTTGGGTCGTCGCCGAATGATCGCCAGCGTCACCTGGGATATCGGCACGAGCAAACCGAGCTGGAGAGCCAGACCCTTCAACTGCTCACCGAACCACTGCAACAGTGACTGGTTGCTCATTCCGTAGGCGTGTTCCAGTATGTGGCCACGAAGATAAGCGAGCGGCAACGAGGCGATCCATGACAGCAGCATGAACAGCGAGATCGTGGCTCCGTCGCTCAAGTGCGGGTGACCAATCCGCTGTCGTGTCTGATCCGCTATCGCGCGTGAGGAACCAGAGCGCAGAAACTGGATGCTGGTGACCCAGGAGATTATTATCCCGACGACGAAGAATGTGAGCTTCGCCTTCTTGTAGGAGCGCGCCCGTTCGGCAGTTCCCGGCGAGGAATCGGATTGACTCATGCGAAGTGAACCTTCCGGTATGTCGATCGAAACCCGGTCGCTATGTATAGACAAGTATACGAACGGCAGATGCGGCATTGCCCGGACGCTGCAATCAGCGTAGGCTAACGGCGCTTATTCAGTAATCAGGTGTATCGGTAGATCAACGCGGTGAGTTTGGACAGGATGGGATTTCGATGACTGAACGGCCCCGGCTACGAGATGCAGGAATCACGATTGGAACGATGCCGACCGGCGAAGACAACGCGATCACCGACGTTCCGGATGTCCGTGTCGGCCACGTGACCCTGAATGAAGGCGATGGCGCAGCCGCGATTAGAACTGGTGTCAGTGTGGTGTTGCCCCATTCCGGAAATCTGTTCCGGGAGAAGGTGCCGGCTTCGGTTTTCGTGCTCAACGGGTTCGGGAAGTGCTTCGGGCAGGAGCAGATCGACGAACTCGGGGTTATCGAGAGTCCGATCGCCTTCACATCGACCATGAACGTCGGCATCGTTGCCGATGGGCTGATCGAACACGCTATCGGCCAGAACCCGGACTGCGGCGTCACCACGTCGACGGTGAACCCGGTGGTCAACGAATGCTCGGATGCCTACCTGAATACGCAGCAGGGTCGGCACGTCCGGCAACACCATGTTCTCGAGGCAATCGACAGCGCGAAGACTGGTCCAGTGGCCGAAGGAAATGTTGGAGCCGGTACCGGGATGACCCTCTTCGGGTTCAAGGGCGGTATTGGAACTGCCTCGCGTCGAACGCCTGAGAAGGCCGGCGGGTACACGGTCGGTGCGATGATTCTGGGGAACTGCGGGGTGCGGGAGCAGTTGCGGATCGACGGCGCTCCGATCGGGCGTGATCTCGCTGACCGGCAACCAGATCCGGCTGCGGAAGACACCGGATCGATTATTATCCTGATCGGGACCGACGCGCCGATGTTTGACCGCGCGCTGAACCGACTGGCACGTCGAGCGGCCATGGGGCTGGCTCGGACCGGTTCTATTGCCGCTCACGGATCCGGTGACTATATCCTGGCATTCTCAAACGCCCATCGTATCCAGCACGACGATGACCGGGTGACGTACCCGGCTGAACATGTCGTGGAGACCGGGGACGTCATCAACTGGCTCTTTCAAGCCACCATTGAGGCGACGGAGGAAGCGATCATCAATGCGCTGTTCGCCGCGGAAACGATGACCGGCCGGGATGGCAACACTCGATATGCCCTGCCGGTGGACCGAGCCCTTGCCAGTATGGAGCGCTATCGGCCAACGTGATGGTTGCAGCTACCGTTCTTTGAGCGCGTCCTGCTCGGCCAGATCATGTAGCTGCCGGTAGATCCACTCCAGAATGTCTTGGTCGATTATCGAATTGCGAAGATCGGTTGCCCGTCGCTCGCGTTCGCCCGGATCCATGGTCAGCGCCTGGTAGATTGCGTCGGCGGTTCCCTCGATATCGGTTGGCGAAATGTTCAGGGTGAACTCGCCGAGTTGCTGGAACACGCCAGCGCCTTCGGAGAGGATCGGCACCCCGTTTCGCTCGTTGAGCAGGGCACCTTCTTTCGCAACCAGGTTCATCCCGTCGATAACGGCGTTGACCATCAGTACATCGTATTGCTTCATTGCGGCCAGCGCCCGGTGGTAGTCATCTCCTAGGAACAGGTTGATCGGTTCCCAGGCTACGCCGTCCTGCTCGGCGGCATTGGCGTACTTGGTGTTGATCCGACCGACGATCGTGTTGATGTCGTCGAGGTAGTCGACATACTCGGGAACTTCCAGGCGGGACGGAACCAGGAAGGCGATGAAGTTGACCTTCCCGAGGAACTCGGGGTGTTTCTCCAGGAATCGGTCGAAGGCGTGAAACCCCCGGACGATGTTTTTGCTCGGCTCGGCCCGATCAACCCGGATAATGGTGTGTTCGTTCCAGAATTGCTCGAGATGCTCTGCGTGTCGGAATGCCTCTTCCTCGACAGCAGTCTCCCTGACGGCATCGACATCGATCGAGATCGGATAGTGCCGCACCTGAGTGACGTGCCCGTGGTAACGGATCGTGCCGCTGGGGTAATCGAGGTCTACGCCATCGAGGTTTGCCTGGCAGGTGTTCATGAAACTACGAGCATGACCCGGTGCCTGAAAACCGATTATGTCGTTGGCGAGCATGCTGTGGCAAATCGCTTCACGCATCTCGGTTGGAATAAGGCGCCAGTAATCGGGATCAGGCCACGGAATATGGATGAAGTGCTGCAACGTAATGTCTGGTCGCTGCTCGCGGATGAACCCCGGGGTGAGATAGAGGTGGTAGTCCTGGAGCATCACCACTGGTGGACCGCTCCCGGCATCGACCGCCGCGATGATCTCGTCAGCGAATGCTTTGTTGGCCGTGACATACCCGTCTCGCCAGGCAGTCCAGGTCTCGGCATCGATATCAGGTGATCGGGGAGTATCCCAGAGGTAGTGCTGAAGGAACCAGAGGAGCGGATTGCTGATGTGGTTGTAGTAGCGATCGTAGACTTCTTCATCAGTAACCACGAACCGCAGCCGAAAGTCTGAATCATCCGGGCTGATAACCGTTTCGCCGGCGGCCCCTGCCTGATCATGGCGGATTCGATCTCCCGGAGTCATCGCCGCGGCAACCCAGATCGGATCGGTATAGCGACTGACCGCGCTGACCGCGGTGACCACGCCGCCGGTTCCACGCTTGGTACTGAGCGTGCCGTCTTCCTCTTCCTGGAATTCGATTGGTCCACGATTCGACGCAATAATCAGCGTGATTCGTTCGAGAAGCTCCCTCGCCGAATCAGGGAGTGACTTGCTGTCCCTTACATTCTCCGAAGCTGCAGTCTGTTCCCTGTTAGTCACGCCTGCTCCTTACCTGGTCCCCGTGTTTGCTGCCCTCGATCGCGGTGCTCGTCGAGTACGATCACTGCACGATGATTCGCAAGTTGCTGGCCGCGTGACGGAACCATGCTGTTCATCACCTGATCGATACTAGCACAGGAAATTCGCCTGTCCGGCTGGGCTCGGCCCTCGTGTAGCCCTGTGCGATCACGCCGTACTTGCGGTATCCTGCTCGTATTAGCCGGAAAGGGGTGCTGCAGCTGGTGTCAGATGTGGAGCAGAGATTCTGTCCTGATTGTGGGAGCGGCAACGTCGACTTTACACAGCGGGGGTACGCCGGGAAGACTGATGAACGCCATCAGTTCTATCGGTGCTATGACTGTGATCGGCTCACCTATGAGATTCTCTCCCGTAACGTCCGCGAAATGAAGATGGAGCGGTTGGAAACGGGCCAGATCATCGAAGAAGATGGCCATCTCTACCGTGTCATGCGTATTCTCAAGATCGGGATCGATGAGCATCTGATCTATGTCCGGGCTGAAAACGATGCCCGGGCGGAAATGCGGAAGTCGCGTCGCAGACACTGAACACCACCTGAACCAGTGCGAAGAGAGAGACCCCCGACGGGTATTAGTCGGGGGTCTCTGTTTGCTCATCTGAAGAGTTGTGCTAGTTGACGGTCAGAATGCCGTGCATCCCAGCATCCCGGTGGCCGGGGATGGTGCAGTAGAACTCGAATTCACCTGCCTCGTCCGGCATGGTGAGCGTGACTGATTCCTGGTCGCCGGAAACCACTTCAACATGGACACGCTCTCCGTCGAAATCATCGATCGTAAAGTCGTGAAGCTGGTTGCCTGCGTTATCGAAGTTGATTGTCAAATCGCTCCCCGCATCAGCTGACACTTCGTCCGGGTCGAAGTACATCTCGCCCATTTCCATGTCGACGCTGGAACCGCCATTATCGTTCCCGTTGCCGTCATCGTCACCACCGCAGGCCACCAGAACCAGCATTGAGGTAATCGCGATCGACGCAAATAGCCCGAAACGCTTGAACAAGATCGTCCTCCTTCTGAGGATCACTCCGGGCACAAAATGGCGCCCGGAAAACCAAAAGATGTGTTTTGGTGGCTGTCGGAGCGGTGAGGGGTTCAGTGCTCCTGGCAGTCGCCAGATTCGTTAACCAGTATAAGCCGCGAAACTGTAACCCGTAACGGGTGCACAGGAATCATCAGAGTTTCCCTTACACCATGGATCAAAGTTGCTTACACGTGGCGCCGGAACCAGTCAGTCATCCACCGCAGGCGCTCCAGACGACGATCGGGTCGACCGGAGCGGGAAAGATTGTGGCTTTCACCGGGGAACCGGACAAACTCGGTCTCGCGATTCAGTCGCTTCAATGCCGTGTACCACTGTTCGCCCTGTTCAACGGGACAGCGGAGATCGTTCTCACTGTGCATGATCAGAATTGGCGTCTTGACGCTGGCGACGTGTGCCAGTGGTGAGCGATCATAGTAGAAATCGGGATCATCCCATGGGAGGGAGCGGAACTCCCACTCGGAATAGGTCCACACCATGTCACTGCTGCCGAACAGATTCTTCCGGTTGCAGGTGCTGCGCTGAGTTATCGCGGCGGCAAATCGGTCAGTCTGGGTGACGATCCAGTTGACGAGGTACCCGCCGTAAGATCCCCCAGTGACGCCAAGCCGGTTCGGGTCGATCCAGTCGAATTCATCCAGCGCCGCATCGAGTCCGGCCATGACATCCTGGTAGTCTGTCCCGCCCCAGTCTCCCATCGCTGCACTGACGAACTCCTGCCCATAGCCGGTGCTGCCTCGCGGGTTGGTGTAGAGCACCCCGTATCCCTGAGCTGCCAGCAACTGGAATTCATGGAAGAAGGTGTTTCCATACATCGCGTGGGGACCGCCGTGGATCTCCAGAACCAGCGGGTAACGAACGCCATCTCGGCGATCGATCGGTTCGAGTACCCAGGCATCAACTGATGCGCCGTCCAGCGTCTGATATTCCAGTCGCGTTGGTGCTGACAGAGACAGTTGTTCGAGCAGGGCGGCGTTGTGGGTGCTGAGCTGCCGCTCCTGGTCCCCCTTATTTTCCGTGATAAATACCTCGGCTGGGGTGACCGGGTCCGACGCGGCGAAAGCGATTTGCCCGTCCGAACTGGCGCTGAAGGTCATTACCTCTCGGTCCCCGTCAACAACCTGTTCCCATGAACCGGTCGATCCGATGCGGATGATACCAACGTTGCCGTGATCGCTCATCAGCGAATAGATCGACGCGCTGTCGCTTGACCACACCGGTCGTTGAGCCGGAACCCCGTAACTGCTGTCACCACTGCATGTATTCGACATCTCCCGGTCGATCGATTCCGTTAGCACTTCGACTCGTCCGGAGGTGAGATCTGCGATCCAGACCCGATCCAGATTCGTTGGGCCATACGGTGCTTCGACGCGATGTCCCACGAAGGCGAGTTTGGAGCTGTCCGGGGAAAATATGGGCAATCCGTAGACGCCGTCGTGGTTGGTGATGCGGCGCAACGTATCGGTATCGAGATCCATCAGCCAGATGTCGGTAAGTCGTTCATTGTCTCGCTCTCCGGACTGATTCGAGGCGAATGCGAGGTATCGCCGGCAGGGTGAGAGGGCCGCCTGGGCGTGATCGTAGTCACCCGACGTCATCTGGATGATCCGCCCACTGAGCAGGGCGACGCCAAGGTGGTTTCGCCGGCCGTCACGATAGCCAACGCCATCCATCCGATGGGCGAGCGTGGTAATTCTTCGAGGTTCGTTCGACGGATCGTTCTCAGATTTGTCATCGGCCACGTCCGAAGCGTGCTTCAGGCGGTGATCATCGCTTGCCCTTGCAACAAACAGGAACCCGCGCCCGCTGGATGTCCACTCGAACTCGGAGACCCCGTCGGCCAGGTCGGTCACACGCTGCGCTTCACCAGCCTCGGGGTCAATGGTGAAGATTTGATTCTTTGCCTCGTGATCTCGCAGGAACGCGAGACTGGTTCCTTCCGGGGACCATCTTGGGCTGATGTCTTTGCCGTTGCCGCGAGTCAACAGTGTCTGGGTGCTTCCGGTACTGGTAGCAGTC
>REEK01000164.1 GCA_007695115.1 Sphaerobacteraceae bacterium | reverse complement strand
ATCTGACTGGCGTTTCTGGCGTTCCATCGGGTGGTGAGGTCGAGCTGGATTCGACTGGATGCCGTGTGCGCTGACGGTTCGTGCAGATAGCCGAGATCGTGAATGGTGACGACTGAACGCCCTTGGTACCCAAGTGGCAGCACGTGCGATGGGACGAACAGCACATTCACCGGATTGGCGGACAGCTCACGCCGGAGTCGATGGTGAGTCCAGAATCTGCGAGCCGGCAGAACGCGTGTCTCGGCAGAGCCGAGTTTCGCATCGGCAGGAGGGGCGTCGCGGAAGAACAACCGAAACGATCGATCATCGCCCGCCTGCTCGATGAGTTGCTCGATGATCCGGCGAGAGTATCGCTCGGTGCCGGTCATCGGCTCGACGTAGGAGCGACTTGCATCGATTCCGATTACTGATTCAGGCATGTGCGCTGACCATTTCCTGAATCTGTTCCCTGACAACGTCTACTGAAATCGCCGTCATACAGCCGCATGATTCTGCGCGATCCGGGGAGAGATTCCCGCAGTCGGGACAACTCATTCCGGCCGAGAGCGTCCGATGCCGGTCAGAATCGCCCCACGGGCCGTAGCGAACCATGTCGCTCGGACCGTAGAGGTGGATCGTCGGGGTGCCGACTGCCGTCGCCAGATGAAGTGGCCCGCTATCGACACCGACCACCAGTTGTGCTTGCCGGAAGATCTCGCCGAGACTGTAGAGGCTAGTTGTCCCGGCGAGGTCGACCACGTCGCTTTGAGCCTGACGGGCTATCGTATCGCAAAGTCCGGCTTCGCCAGCTGAACCGGTCAGGACAATTCCGGTGTCAGCCGGGATGGGTAGATCATTGATGAGCGAAACCCATCGGGATTCTGGCCAGCGTTTCACGTCCGCCCCGGTCCCCGGGTGAATCACAATGAAATCCTTCGAAATCGCGTGGGAATCGAGCAGCTGCTGGGCGAGCGCCGCACCCCCGGTATGTTCCGGCCAGCCAAGCGGGCCGATTTCGGCCAGCGAAGGTTCGACTCCAACATCGTAGCCGAGAATTGCCGCCGTGGACCGTACCGCGGCGAGGTTCTGCTCGACATAATGTTTGGGCTTGATCGACAACGGGTGGGTAAGCATCGAATTGTGTCGTTGATCGTCGTAGCCCACGCGAATCGGGACGCCGGCCTCTCGAGCCATGATCGCGCCCCACCAGTGATCATCGCGCATCAGCACGACCGCCTGCGGAGCGATCGTTCGGAGAATCTCTGCCGCGTCAGCGATCTTTCGGTAGGGATCCAGCTTTCCGCTGGATGTTTCCTCGCGATTGAATCCGGGAAAGTCGTAGACGATGAGATCGACGCCCGGTGCGAGATGTTGCGCGACCTCACGATTCCAGGGGCCAATCATTAGAGAAATCCGGTGATCCGGCGCGATGGTCTGCAGATGATCGATCGCTGGGCTCAGCATCAGGAGATCGCCGAAGTGATCAGGGCGAACCAGCACGATGTGTTTCTCGATATCTTCAGCCGGGCGAAACTTCCGGGCCGATGCCAGACGGATAAGTTGATTACGGAGTCCATGACTCATCGAGACAGCGATCATGATTTCCCCTTCAGCAGGTCCATGCAGGCATTCAACACCTCGGGAAGTGGGACTCTGGCGATATCAGGGCGCTGTGAGCGGTCATGCTGGCGGAGGTCGACAACCGGTTCAAGATCCCATGATTCGCTCGGGGCACAGATCCGGGTTCGTCGACCCAGTGGCCGGTACATGCGTGGGCTGGTTGGTCCGAAGATTGCCACGACCGGGGTCCCCACCGCGCTGGCCAGATGGGTCGTTCCGCTGTCGTTTCCGACGTACAGACTTGCCCTGCTGACGATGGCGGCGAGTTCATCGAGTGAGAGTTGGCCGCACAGATCGATCAGCGGACCACGAGCGAACTCCCGGACTGTACTGGCTGCGTTCTGATCGGACTCCGAACCGACCAGAACCACTGTCGCATTCGCCTCATGCCCGAGTAGCGACGCCAGCTCGCCATAGCTGGTTGCTGGCCAGCGCTTCTCCAGCATAGCAACACCCGGGTTTACGGCGCCGCCAGGATGGATGATCACCAGTGGACGACCGGGTGTTCCAGAGGGCAGACGATCAATGGTTGATCTCAGGGATTCATCGGAAACATGATATTCAGGATAGGTGCTCAGATCCTCGAGCCCGAGCGCGGTCAGCGTTGAGAGATAGAGATCAGTCTCGTGCTGCTCGGGGTCTGGTTCGATCGAGTGCGTCAGACCGACACCTCGTCCCTGAGAATCAATCCCTGCACGAATTGGAATGCCGGCGATCCTCATCGCCAGTGCAGGAATCGGGGAGCGATCGAGACTGATTCCAAGATCGATCTTCATCCCGCGAAGCTGCCAGCCGAGTTTGAGCGCGGTCTGAATGGGGCCGTTAGCGGGGTAGGACATCAGGCCGCTGATGCGCGGATTCGTCTCAACTGCTGGACGAGTCCAATCTCCGGTGACGACGGCAATCTCGGCATTCTGGGCGTGCTGATCGAGCGCCCTGAGGACTGGAGTTGCCATTAGCATATCTCCGAGACAGCAGGGCTTGATGACAACGATCCGCTGCAGCCCATCCAGCCGAACCTCTGGCGGGGCGGATCGTGCTTTCAGCAACCAGTTCGCGAGCCGTAGTGCTGTCTCGCGCAAGAGCCGCGGCTATTCTGAGTCTTCGAGCTGCGAGGCGTCGACGATGGCGAACATCAGCTCGCCCTGGGCCGCGACTTCACCATCAACGGTTGCGACTGCAGTGCCCGTGCCTATGCTGCGACGGACTTTCCCGACTTCTACCTCGAGTCTGAGCGTGTCCCCCGGCTTGACCTGACGCTTGAACCGGACCTTGTTGATTCCGGCAAAGAAGGCGATCTTGCCTTTGTGCTCATCGGTGCCGAGCATTGCCACCGCGCCGACCTGAGCCAATGCCTCAACGATCAATACGCCGGGCATCACTGGGTAGTCCGGAAAGTGACCCTGGAAGTATGGCTCGTTCATCGTGACGTTCTTGATGCCGACTGCGCGAGATCCCCATTCAACCTCGGTGATCTTGTCCACCAGCAGGAAGGGGAACCGATGCGGGATGATCTCCTGGATCTGTTTCGCGTCGAGCATATCGTCTTCCCTCTCATTCGCGTTCACGTCAGTCGTGCCTTCGGTTTCCTCAGACGGTAGCAGCGCGTTCGACAATCTGTGAGCGTGACGGGCCAATGCCGATGTAGGTCACCGGGCGACCGATAATCTGTTCCAGTCGGTCGATGTATGCCCGGGCCGCCGGTGGAAGGTCGTCCAGTGTCTGTGAAGCGCTGGTGTCCTGCTTCCAGCCTTCCAGGTACTCGTAGACTGGTTCCACTTCTCCATAGCGGACTGCCGACGCGACCGGACTGGTGATGATCTCGCCATCAAGTCGATAGCCAGTACAGACCGGGATCTGGTCGAACTCGTCCAGAATGTCGAGCTTGGTGATTGCTATCTCGCTCAGCCCGTTGATCCGTGCGGCATATCGAGCTGCCGGGCCATCGAACCATCCGGTGCGACGTGGTCGGCCGGTCGTAGTGCCGAATTCCTTGCCGCGCTGCCGCATGATCTCGCCATTCTCACCGTGATCTTCGGTCGGGAACGGGCCACCGCCAACCCGGGTGATGTACGCCTTGTACACCCCGATGGTGCGGTCGATTTGCCCCGGGCCGACTCCGGCTCCCTGGCAGGCTCCTGCGGCGGTTGGAGACGTTGAGGTGACATACGGATAGCTACCGTAGTCGATGTCGAGCAATGTCGCCTGGGCGCCTTCGATTACCACACGCTTGCCGGCGTCGATGGCGTCCTGCACAACGATCTCGGATTGCACGATATACGGCGCCAGTCGCTCCATGCAGGCCGAGTAGGTTTCGAGAATCTCCGACTCGTCGAGCGGGTCGGCGTTGTAGATCTTCTGGAGGAGCACGTTCTTCTCGTTCAGGACAAGCCGTAGTCGCTGAACGAACGTTTTCTCATCGGCGAGATCGGCTATACGCAGGCCGCGGCGTCCGACCTTGTCAGCGTACGCCGGTCCGTTTCCCTTTAGCGTGGTGCCGATGTTCTGGTCGCCCCGACTCTGTTCTTCGAGTCGATCGAGGATCGGGTGATAGGGGAGGATGACCGTTGCTCGATCACTGATTGCTACGCGGCTCGTGTCGATACCCCGCGATTCGAGCTCGTCAAGCTCTCCGATCAGCGAAACTGGATCGATCGCTACCCCCGCGCCGATCACGCAGTCGCAGTCCGGATAGAGGATTCCAGAGGGAACAAGGTGCAGTTTGAAGATGCCAGCATCAGTCTGAACCGTATGTCCAGCGTTGGCGCTACCGTTCGGTCGAACTACCATGTCAGCCTGGGACGCGAGCGCGTCGGTTATCTTTCCTTTGCCTTCATCGCCCCATTGTCCGCCGATAACAATTGTTACGCTCATCTCTGGCTCCCGCCTGTGGCACACAGAAATTCCACGCGACGACAAACTCGCCGCGTGGGGTTCAGGCCAGACTATACCATGACCGGTTTTGCGCCTGGTCTACGAGTTGGTGTTACGAATCGACCGCAATTCTTCGAAGAGGTTTCTCTCTTCTTCGGACAGATCGGTGGGCACCTGAACCATGGCTCGTGCGAGCAGATCACCACGTTCTTTGCCAGACAGCGAAGGCATTCCTTTGCCGCGTAGCCGGAACATCCGGCCGGACTGGGTTCCCGGTGGGATGGTCAGGGCAACCGAGCCATCCACTGTGGGAACAATCGCCTCGCCACCCAGAACGGCGTCGTACAGTGGGACCTTTATGTCAGTTCGAAGGTTGTTTCCATCGACCTCGAACCGCCCGTCGCTCTTGACGGTAATCCGCAGGTAGATGTCCCCGTTAGGCCCGCCATTCTGGCCCGGAGACCCCTGTCCTGCGACGCGCACTCGTGAGCCCGTTCGAACGCCTGCCGGGATCTGGACTTCGATTGTCCGGTTCTTCGGAACAATCCCGCTCCCGCCGCACGCGAGACAGGATCCGCGACCGTTCATGCCGCTTCCTTCGCAGGAAGGGCATCGCTCCTTGATCTGCACATCGAATCGCCGGCTGGTTCCGTTAACGGCGTCGCGCAGTGGGATCTCGACCGGATACTCGAAATCGTCTCCGCGTTGCGGCTGGTTCCGGACCCGACTGCGTGTCGACGTCCTGCCGCCGAAATTCTCACTGAACAGCGTTTCGAAAAAGTCCGAAAACCCGGTGTCCCCGGTGGTTCGATACTCGTAGTGCACGCGACCCCCACCGGGGGAGCCAGAATACCAGGACGAGAAGTCCTGTGCAGAGTCTGCCTGTCCGCCCGGAGCGGCGTGCTGATAACGCTCCCAATCGGCTCCAAACCGGTCATACTTGGCCCGCTTGTCCGGATCCTTCAGCACTTCGTAGGCTTCGTTTACTTCCTTGAAGCGATCTTCGGACCCGGCCTGCCCCTTGTTCACGTCAGGGTGATACTGCCGGGCCAGTTTCCGGTAGGCAGTTTTGATCTGTTTTTCGTCCGCATCCCGGGGAATCCCGAGAATCTGGTAATAGTCTTTGAACTCCATGATGCTCTCGAGTCAGCTAATGTGTGCCACGATGCTCAATCAATGACTCGAGTATACAGATTGAGTCGATCTATGTCAATGTTATTGACTTCGCGGAGGCGAGCTTTCCGGGTGGCGTTTTCGCCTCACCAGCCACTGAATTGCGAAAATCAGCATGATCAGGATGCCGACGAGCACGAGAATGGGCACAAGGACCGCCAGGAGCGACAGCCCAAGAGCGGCGACGTTCTCAACAGAGCTCACTCCGGCATTGCCCATCCCGGCGGTGGATACGGTGACCATCGGTCTTGCCACGGCTTTCACCGTGTGGACGATTCCGGCCAGCCCGGCTCCCAGCAATCCTTGCAGGATCGGGTGCATGTCAATCCAGCCATCGTCGCTATTCCCGGCAGCCAGCATCAACACCGCCCCGGTGGCCGGTCGGATTGCGGTCTGAATCAGATCGTTGACGGTGTCCAGACCGGGGATGGCGTCAGCAAATAACTCGACGACCAGCAAGATCGAGAGCGCAATAAGCCCGGCATCCGAGCTTAACAGGTCGTAAGGAGAACCGAGCGTCACCAGATTGGTGAAACGGTCGAGCAAGGCAACCGTGAGTAATGGAATGTACGCGTTGAGCCCGGCTGGAGCAGCCAGCCCGGCCCCGGTGAGAATGTCCATCTGGATCTACCTGTTCATCGTGTCGATCGCGGTACTGATCATCTATTCTGGAGACAGAACGCGGGCGGCTGTTACCAACCACCCGCGACATAATTCTTGCAAATCAGAAGATTCCGGGCACCCGAGATCTCGCTACCAGGATGGTGGCGGCGGTGCTGTCGGTGCTGCTGGCCGCGGGGCGCCACCATAGCCGAGCATGTTTGAGATCTGAGCCACAAGGTGACCGGAGACCATATAGCCGATGAATCCGGTAAAGAATATGCCGATGCCGCACAGGATGATTCCGAAACCAGCCACGAAACCGATCACAAACCACATCACCACGAAGATCAGGAGTTGTGACGGAATCTTCTGGGCATCGTTGATGATTGGGCCGAACTGGAACCCTTCACTGAACTGCTCAGTGCTGGCAAACCGGCCAACCAGAATCGGGAAGATGAAATAGAACGCAATGGCGTAGATGAACGCAAGACAGTTCAACAGCAGCCCGGCAACTCCACCGGCGGTTTCATCGGCAATGCTAAGCGCGGCGACGCAGAACGAAATCACGATAAGTGGCAGCATCCAGATGATCACGATACCGACGAGCTTTAGTCCTCGGACAAGATCGTCGCCCCACTGACCCCATTCCGGGAGACCGTTGTCGTTTCCTCCCTGAATCTGCTGAACTGTTCGAACATAGAACCCGGCGACGATCAGTTGCCCGATGATCGGAATGATCAGCAGCAGGCCGCCGATAAGCACCTTCTTGATCCATTCTGGATCAGTCGTCCAGTACTTGACCGCGCGTCCAATATCCACCCTTGCCTCCTAAAGCAGTGTCGATCACATCGACTGCAGGTATAGTCGCTAACCGTTCGCGCTACGGTACAGAGGCAGTATGACTGAGAACCATTGATT
>REEK01000082.1 GCA_007695115.1 Sphaerobacteraceae bacterium | reverse complement strand
CGGATCGTTTATCCGGCACTCCCTGTTCGGCAAACCGATCCAGCAGCCGGGTTACGATCTCTTTGAGCGCCGTTTCGCCGCGATCGCGGTTGACTGATTTCTCTTCATCGGTATCGGTCAACGTATCGCCGTGCAGCGGATTGTCGAAGACGAAGAGAATCGACACTCGCTGCATCCCGAAATGCTGGGCCACGGCGAATGTAGTGGCGGTCTCCATATCGACGGCGGCGTGACCGGCATCTCGCCAGGCGGTCAGTTCACCGATTCCTTCGGCCAACAGGGCGGACGTCGTGAACATCACACCGGTATGGTACGGCCAGCACGGTCGAACTAGCGACGCCGTGGCTCGCTGAAGCTCGCCTGATGCAGAGATTGGTGTATCAGCTTCCAGATAGTATTGGGCTGCCCCTTCGCCCGATACCGCACGGCTGGGAATGAGCAGATCACCAGTTTGCACGCTGCTCTGAAGCCCGCCGCAACAGCCTGTCTGGATGATTGCCCGGGTGCCAAGAACCCCGAACAGATGGGTGATCTCCGAGGCCATGCTGTCTCCATAGACCGAGGCATAGCCGACGTTCAGACCACGATGCCGGCCGATAAACAGATCCTCGAACAGACCGTTCGGGGAGCCAATTTCCACGACATCATCGAAGCGCTCGGCGTGGAGATCGCGCTGGCGATGGAGATTCCGCGTTCCCCGGAGAATCGCGACCTCGGGTACGCGATCTTCCGGAATCTCCAGCATCCCCAGCCAGTCCTTGCGGGTGAGTTCTTTCAACATTGCTTCACCTCTGAGGTGTGCGAACGATTGCCTGTCCACCAGACGTGTACGATGGGCGGGGCCTTGGTCCAGATCGCTGGCCCCGGGTTGGGGCGGGTGGTAGCAAGATACTACCAGCCAGTGAGGCGATGTTCAGCAAGACCATCAGCCCGATACCAGTGTAGATCCATGGATAGACCCGGGCGATGAATGGCTGTCGCTCCACTGAGAACCCGGTCAGCGCCAGTTGATCGGATCCAAATGTGCTCACGCTCACGGTGAGCAGGTGAGGGGCATCGTCCAGGCCGGAGATGCGGTAGCCACCGCCACTCAGGTCGTCGGCCTCGACCGTGTGCTCGGAGTCGTTTACTTCCAGCTGGAGCGCGCCGTCGGACCCGTTCAGATGAAGCGTGATGCCGGTTCCCGAGAACGGGATCTGCAGCGACGCGGTACCGCTATCCGGTTGCAGGACTGCGGTATCTCCCCGATGGGTGCGAGACCAGCCACCGGTATCGACCAGGTAACGGCTATCAATGGTGTATCGGCCGGTATATGCCCGGTCGAGCCTCTGGCTTTGCTGATCGAGCAGGGTATAGGCGGGTCTGGGCGTTAGATCATGATCCACGATTCGGAAGCCGAGCGTCGGATTGGCTGCCTGTTCGCCCTGGGTGTGATCGACGGGCCACCGGAACGCCCAGATCATCATCGGCCCCATCCAGGGCCATTCGCGTTGCGCGCGCAGATACCCGTTATAGAGGTAGCTGGCCTGCTGGTCGACATCGACTGGATTCCCCCAGGGTGAGGGATCGCCATCCCAGTCATCCGGGAGCGATACCCAGCCGTACTCCACGGCCCAGACCGGTTTGTGATCGTCGCCGTAGTCTTCCATGATCTCGCGTGTCTGGATCGGTCTGGAGAAGTTGTTGCGATCGAAGCTGAGCCGTCGATCCCACGGACTGAATCCATAGCCATAGACCATGACTGCTGCGATGTCGAAGTAGTCAGCGGCACCGGCTTCGTACATGCCTTCCAGAAAGAGCAAATCACTCAGGTTATCTGGCCCGGTCTGATCATTCGGCGCCAGCCCGGGCATGATCACCGAGATGTCGGGATCTACTTCTTTCACTGCCTCATAGCCGACTGCGAGGAGTTCGGTGAATGCCTCGGGATCGATCTCCAGCCCGCCCCATTCCACACCGAGATTCGGCTCGTTCCAGAGCTGGACGTAGTTGATTTGATCGGCATACCGCTCGACGACAGTTCCAACGAAGTCTCCATAGTCCTGATAGTCGTCCGGGGGACCATCGGGGAACTGATCGACGTTGCCACGCTCTTCCTGCGCCCAGCGTGGGGGCTTATCCAGCCGGGCGACGACTTCCAGCCCGCGCTCGTTTGCCATCTCGACGATGCGATCGTATTTATCCCAGGTACTGATGTCGTGTCGTTCGTCCCAGAAGACGCCCGGAGCCTGTTCGATCTCTGACCAGACAAAGATCTGACGGATCCAGGTGAAACCGGCATCGGCGATCATGTCCAGCGTTTGCTCTACACGCTCTGGATCGACCTCTTCATGCAGAAATGTGTTGACGCCGAGTGGGTTGAGATCGGTGTGCGGAATTGCCGCTTCGGTTGGCTCGAAGGTAGTTCCACGAGTCATGAAGCGCTGGTGCGAGACCGTAATGATGGCTGACGCAATCAGGCCGACGATAACCAGGCAGTGTATGGCGATCAGTACGAGCCGGTTGCGGAGCAATCTGGTCATCAAAGAACCCTGCTGATGATCATGGTCAGTGTCTCGAATGGTCTGGCCGGGGTGATAGACGTTCGCACGTGTCACCGCCGAAGTGTACCGATTCGGACGCCAGAATCCGCTGTTGCTGGAGAGGAAGTTGACGGAACGTGGTATTGCGCAGAGAATTCCGGACAGCCACGGAGCGACATTTCAGTGTACAATGCTCGCGGCGAGCGTTCTGGGGGGTCAGCCGACGGTGTGATAAGGCTGATCTGGGCGAATCAGGAGGATTACCGGTGGCGTCTGACGTCTATGTACGACGATTAAGCCTGTTCACATTGATGCCGTTGGTGCAGTTCGGACTTGGGCTGTGGCTGCTGGCATCTCCGTATATTTTGCAGTACACACTGTACTCTGAGCAGAAGATGAATGTCGGGCTGGTAGCTCCGATGGTCATCCTCTTTGCGCTCACGCGACTGGCGGTCGGGCCGCCCTGGTTCTGGGTTGGCTGGGTCAATGCCCTGTTCGGCATCTGGCTTGTCGTGTCGCCGTTTGCGTTTGGTCTGGGACACATCAACTCGATCATGCTGAATTTTGTGATCGTTGGTATTGCACTGATTGTGACCAGTGCGCTGGCCCAGTTCGAGCCATACGAAACCCGCTCTGAGGCCTGATTCCTCGGACAATAAGTAAGTAAAGATTAACGAGAACGCCCCGCTCTGGATCTGTACCAGAGCGGGGCGTTGTTTGTGTGCGCGGTCTGCCTCGAAAGTCTCATCGTCCGAATGAACGACGAGACCATCGACTGATGTGACCATCTGGACGGCTCCTTCACCTTGAGATCGTGCTAGGCTGCCTCCAACAGAATCATCTGCGATAGCGAAAAGAGGGAAGGCATGACCAACACGGGTTCGATGTCGAAGCTCGGGATCATCCTGCCAGTTGCGGAATGGCGAATGGATGGCGAAACCCCGCGCTGGTCAGACTTGCTGGCGATGTCGTTGAAAGCAGAGGAGATCGGGTTCGATTCGATCTGGGTCGTCGATCATCTGATCGTTGAGTCCCCAACAGAGCCGACGGCAGGAGTCTGGGAAGGGTGGACGTTGCTGGCCGCGTTGGCTGCGACGACAGATCGGGTAGAGCTCGGGAGCCTGGTTACCTGTATTGGCTTTCGCAACCCCGCGTTGCTGGCCAAGATGGCAGAAACGGTGGATGAGATCAGTGGTGGGCGACTGGTGCTTGGCCTCGGGGCAGGTCACCACGAGCCGGAGTACCGGCAGTTCGGATTTCCGTTCGATCATCGGGTGAGTCGGTTCGAAGAGGCAATCCAGATCATCCACGGACTGCTCCGGGATGGATACGTTGATTTCCAGGGGCAATATCATCAGGCCGAGAACTGCGTGCTCCGACCGCGCGGCCCGCGTCCCGGACAGATCCCGATCATGATCGGCACCACTGGCCCGAGAATGCTCGATCTCACGGCACGCTTCGCCGATCACTGGAACGTCTATTTCGACAAGACCGGTAACACCGCGGAAGGTCTGAAGCCGCTTCTCGAAAAGGTCGATGAGGCTTGTGAGAAAGCCGGCCGCGATCCGCAAACACTGGAGCGAAGTGTCTCCGTTCTGGTCGGACTCGATGACGATCCTGGCGCACGAGGTGTCTCGGTGCCTTATCTCACGGGATCACCGGAAGACATCGCCGCCGAACTCCGTGCCTACTCTGCCCTCGGTATCGACCACATCCAGATACGCGTCGAACCAAATACGATTGAGAGTGTGGAGCGATTGAGGGATGTGCTGGAGGAACTACGAGCTTGAGAGATGGCTCTCAGCTGAGCAAGTGTCTGTTTTGATGAAGTTTTCTAAGGAGTAGTGCCGAAGGCGGGAGTCGAACCCGCACGACCTTTCGGCCATCGGTTTTTGAGACCGACGCGTCTGCCATTCCGCCACTTCGGCTTGCGTTTTCGCAGCGCCAAGTATACGCGTTTCGAACTCAGCGAACCATGCGTGTCCGGGTGTCAGCAGGTGGTCTCACTGACGGGCTATTCTGATTCAGCCTTTGGTTTCATCTCTTCAGCGTCTGCGGTGGCGATCTGGTACGCGCCAGCAACTATCAGTATCAGCCCCATTCCGAACATGACGGCCACAACGCCGAAGAGGTCTGCCAGCGCACCGGCGAAGATGATCGGAATGAAGGCGACGCCGTTTGCCACGGTGAAGAAGGCCGCCCATACACGAGCTCGTGCATGCTCCGGCGCTCGCGATTGCAGCAACGATTGACTCGGGGCCAGGATGAACGCGTTGGACATGCCCAGTATCACCGCCAGACCGCCGGCGATGTAGAGCGCTCCGGTGCGCTCTTCGGTCGGATCACTCCAGACGAATCCGCTAATCACACCAACACTGGCGATCAACACCAGCGCGATCCCTGCAGTGGCAATTGCCCAGTCGATGGTTCGCTCGATCCCGAAGCGATTCGTCAACTTGCTGACGCTCAGCACGCCGATAATCACCCCGAATCCGGCAGGAACGAGGATGAACGCGATGTCTTCAACCGGCAAGCGCAGGACCACGGCGACGTATTCTGGGCCCAGTGTCGCGATCATCAGATAGGTTGCCATCGCCAGCGACAGGTATGCGATTGCTTTGACCAGGATCGGGCGATCCAGGATGATCCGGCCACCTTCGCGCATCTCATCGAAGAATCGTCGAGTGCGGCTGTTGTAGGTGGTCTGCTGGCTGGCTGGCTCAGGTTTCCCGACCGGAATGAAGTAGCTCAATCCTGCGCAGACCAGGAAGATGACCACGATCCCGATGATCACACTATCGACCCCGTAGACGCGGATCAGGAATGGGCTGAGCGCGGCGAACCCGAGGAGCTGAGAGCCGGTGATCGTCAGATTGATCAGGGCGTTGGCCTGAACGTATTCACGCCGGGAGACAAGACTCGGTATCGCTGAGCCGAGGGCTGGTCCGAAGAACTGCCCAACGGCTCCAGCTCCGAACGCCAGCAGATAAAGCATCACAAGCGCCAGAATCGGTGTCCAGTCTGGCTGAATCAGCACGAAGCCGAGTGCCGCCACGCCACGTAAGACGTTGGTGATGATCAAAACAGCCCGCTTGCTGGCGCGCTCTACGAGAACGCCGGCGATCGGACTGAAGATGATTGCGGGTGAACTGAAGGCGAGCACGGCAAGACCGACAGCCGTGTTCGATTGCGCCACACCATGTTCGTCGATAACGCCGCGCACCAGAATCAAGAGAGCAAAATTGACCATGTTCTGGCCGGTTTGGGAGAGTGCCTGGACCAGCCAGAGCGTCAGAAAAGACCGGTTTCGCAGAACGTCGACCATGCGTCCAGTTGGCGCGTCGGCGTCCCGGGAGTAGGGGGATTCTGTCATTGTGTACCGGTTATTCAGGCGTCAACGTGAGCTGACGGAGACGTGGAATCGGGACCAGCCTGAGCGCGGGATACGAACGTCTTCAAGCGTTTTTCCAGCGTGCGGCGCGGGATCAGGATTCGTCGCTCGCAACCATTGCAACGCAGTCCGATGTCTGCCCCGATGCGAACCACCGTCCATTCGGTCGAACCGCAGGGATGCGGCTTCTTTAGCCTGACGACATCATTGATCGAGACATCCAGCACGTGCGATGCTCCTGTTCAGTCTGCATTGAATCGGATTATAGCATCGGTATAACCATGGGTGTTCTGACTGTCCGAACACTGGTAGACTGTCCGGAAACAGGATGTTCCAGAATGTCACAGCAGCGATGGTCGCACACCGTATCATGGGAAAGGGAACGTCAGCAGATGCGAATTCTCGGCTGGGTGGGCTTGATCGTGGCACCGGTGCTTGCCTGGGTTGGGGTCTGGTTTCTGATCGTGCCGGTCAATGTTGGCGCTGAGCCGACGTTCTTTACTCCGTGGACCGTTCTGGCATACATCGCGTTCATTGGGGCCCCGCTCCTTACATTCCTCCCGATTGCGCGAAGTCTGAAGATTCCACTGTACGATCTCGAAGCCGTGGCGGCCTGGTCAACGCTCCTCTTCATGATCACGTTCGTGAATCCGGGCAACTATCCGTCGATGCCAGTGCTGCTGACTACGTTGATCGCACTGATGATGGCCCTGGCAACCATCTTCACCCTCGTCTCCTATGCGGTGGGATATCGACTCTTGACTCGACGAAGTCAGAAGTACGATTTCTTCCGCGCCCGGCGAGAGGGGTACCTTGCGGCGATGTTCCTGGTCGGGATACTCCTGCTTCACCTGCTGGATGTGCTGACGGTGGAAAACGGCGTCTTGCTGGGGATGATCATCATTCTCCTGGAAGTCTTCCTGCTCTCGCGCGGGAGCAAGCCGAAAGAATCCGGGAACCGGTCGGTCGATCGGCTGGCCCAACCGGGGAGTCAGCCAGAGACATCCTGACCGTATGCCCATCCTGTGATCGCTCCCAATTGCACGCGTTGCGAGTTGGAGAACGGATTGCCGTGACAAGCGGAGATCTGAGCCTCTAACCGATGCCGCCTGCCAGCTTCTCGCGATCTGGGGAGCGGCGGAGCATAAGCATCGCCACTACGCCAATGAACGGCCCAATCGCCAGAAAGCTGAAGGCCCATTCCCAGCCAACCGCATTCTCGATCGGTGGGATCAACCGGATCGTCAACATGGTGAGCAGGAAGCCGGCACTCGTCTGAAGTGTGAGAACAGTGCCAACGTATTGGGGGTCGGCCAGTTCGCTGGCGCTTGCGGAGAACTGGGCGGAGTCAGAAACGATTGTGATACCCCAGAGCAGACAGACTGGCACCAGCCATACCGGGTGCATTCCAAAGAGGAATCCGACCGCGAGCGCACAGGTTCCACTGGTCAACATCAACACACTGGTTACCAGCGTGCGGCCGAAGCGATCCGCCAGCTTGCCGGCCAGAATGCTGGCTGGACCGCCGATGGCGATCACCCCGAACGCGGTCAATGCAGCCCAGGTAGCGCTCACTCCGGCGACCTGGAAACTCGCCAGCAGGAAAACCGGTATCCAGGTCCACATGGCGTAGAGCTCCCACATGTGTCCGAGATAGCCGAGATTCGCCAGCATCAGGCCCCGATTGCGGACGACCTCGAGTGCGTAGCGTGCGTTGAACTTCGGAGCGGCTGCGGCATAGGGTCCCTCGGAAACGAAGAGAAAGCAGATGATGCCGCCCAGTGCGGCGCTGGCTGCGGCTCCATAAAGCACGAATTGCCACTCCGGGATACCGCCGCCGGCATTGATCAGATGCGGCGCGGCCGAGCCAACGGTCAACGCACCGACGAGGAGCCCGATACCGAGCCCGCGATCCTGTTTCGTCCAGGTGGCCATGATCTTCATGCCGACCGGATAGACGCCCGCGAGAAACACACCGGTCAGGAATCGGAGTGCCATAGCCATTGCGAATCCGGTGCTGATCAGTGGAATGAGGATGGTGACGAGGGCAGCCAGAAGCGCCGAGTATCCGAAAAGACTTCGCGCCGAAATACGATCGGCAAGGTTGAGAAGAGCAGAGCCAAAGGCACCTGCAACAAAGCCGATTTGCACCGACATCGTCAACCAGGCGCGTTGTCCGCCATCGAGATTCCAGGCTTCGGTGAGTTGCGGGACGACCGCTGAGGCAGAAAACCAGGTTGCCATTGCCAGAAGCTCGGCAACCGCAAGCAGGAGTAGAACTCGCCACTTCCCTGGGATCACATCGGCCATCAACGTCTCCGACTGGCTGGAAGCGTGTCTCTTGCAGGGATTGTCAGGGCGAGGCTACATCAACGCAGCCATGAGCATCGTCCGCAGCACCAGCAGTACCAGAATTGCGACGAGTGGTGAGAGGTCGATCATGCCCATTGAGGGAAGGATTGCTCTGATCGGTGCAACGATCGGCTCAGTGAGCTGAATGAGGAACTGCGACACAGGATTAGACTGTGAGCGATCGAACCATGAGAGAATCGCCCTGCCGACAATAGCAAACTGCATGATGAGCAAGAACATCAGCAAGACGTTGAGAATGAATTCCAATGTTTTGGACCCTTCGGTGGTTGCGCCTGAACCCCACTACAGCCGGCGATCAGATCAACGTTAGCACGCCTTTGACAAGAGTGTCAACGCGATTCTCGCGGGGCTCCGGATCGGTTGATCGGCTTCCTGGCCGATCAGGTGCTGAGGAATCACCCCGCGTTGCGCAAAGGTGCGCTACAATGCGCGTATTGACCGTTTTCAAGTACAAATCCAGGTGGCAGGAGCAAACACGAATGTCCAAGGAAATCCTCATCATTTCAAGCAAATTCCGGGAATCAAGCGAAACATACCGGGATCTACTCGAGCGTGAAGGGTGCACCCTCGCCGAGCGTGATATTCAGTACCCGATTACCGAAGAACATCTGGCAGAGATCATCAAGGATGTCGATGGACTCATTACCGGCCTGGAGCATGTAACGCCGAAGGTGCTGGAGAACGCCAATCGCCTGAAAGTGATCAGCGCTGGCGGTGTTGGCTATGATCACATCGATCTCGAAGCTGCCACCGCAAAAGGGATCGCCGTCTGTAACTGTGCCGGATGCAACAATCGCTCGGTGGCGGAGCTCGCGTTCGGGATGATGATCTCGTTGTCTCGCCAGATTTTTCAGAGCGACCGTGCTATGCGAAACGGCGAGTGGGGCCGCTTTACGGGACCAGAACTCTGGGGCAAGACGATCGGCATCGTTGGCCTGGGTCGGGTCGGCAAGAGTGTCGCCCAGCTAGCCAAGGGGTTTGGCATGCGGATTCTGGCTACTGATGTTCTCTGGGATATCGCCTACGCCGATGAGCACGGGATCAGCTATGTGCCATTCGATCGTCTGCTGCAGCAGTCGGACTATGTGACCCTGCATACGCCGCTGACAACGTGGACACACAATCTGGTCGGCCAGCGAGAGCTGGAGATGATGAAGCCGACCGCCTATCTGATCAATACGGCACGTGGCCCGGTTGTCGATGAGAACGCGCTGTGCAAGGCGCTGGAGCAGAACCGGATCGCCGGTGCTGGGCTGGATGTGTTCGTGGTCGAGCCAACCAACAACTGCGCATTCGTGGACTTCGAGAACGTCATCATCACACCGCATATCGGTGGGGCGTCCAACGAAGCGTATGATCGTTCACTGCAGCTGGCGTTGCAGAATGTGACGTCAGTGCTGAACGGCCGGCCGCCGCACTCTCAGGTGAATGTGACGCCGTAGGGGGAGCGGCCCTCACCCAACGCTAAACCAATGGTAGGGGCCGGCCCTGTGCCGGCCCGACCAACTGCCAGGTGAATGTGTTGGGGAGACGGCCCTCACCCCCGCCCCCTTTCCCGAAAGTGGGAGAGGGGAGAAATAATCCATCTATGCATCGAAATGAGATCAGCCTGTGAACGACAATGCCAGGAAGTTTCTGTTCGAGTTGCTGGAGACTGCCAGCCCTTCGGGTTTCGAAGAGCCGGCTGCTCGTCGCTGGCGTAGCGAAGCAGAGATATTCGCCGATGAGGTCACCGTCGATGTCAATGGCAACAGCGTTGCCCGGATGATCGGAACTGGACCGAAGGTGGTCTTCGAGGGTCATATCGATGAGATTGGCCTGCAGATCAGCCATATCGATGACAACGGCTTCCTCTGGTTTCTCGGGATCGGCGGCTGGGATGACCAGGTGCTGACCGGCCAGCATGTGCGAGTGCTGACTGCCGATGGCCCGGTTGTCGGGGTTATCGGGCGGCGGCCAGCCCATCTGCTCTCTGCCGATGAGCGGGGCAAGGCGTCGCAGATCAAGGATCTCTGGATCGACATCGGTGCAGTGGATGGCGCTGAAGCCCGAAAGATGGTCCGGATCGGTGATCCGGTGGTGATCGAACGTTCCGTCGCCGAACTGGCTGGCGGGGTGATCTCCGGTCGAGGTCTGGACAATCGCGTTGGGGCCTTCGTTGCGCTGGAAGCGTTGCGAAAGCTGAACGATGATCGTCCGACCGCTGACGTCTACGCTCTGGCGGCGACTCAGGAAGAGATTGGCTTTCGAGGGGCGAAAACCGCGTCGTTCGGACTGGATCCGGACGTGGTGATCGTGCTCGATGTGACGCACGCAACGGATCACCCGAACGCTGACAAGCAAGGCAGCGGTGATGTAAAGGTAAATGGTGGCCCAACGGTTGGGCGGGGTTCGGTGACGCATCCGGGAGTCACGGAACTGCTGCTCCAGGCGGCCAGTGATGCCGGTATTCCGATCACAATCGAGGCGCTGCCCCGTGCGAGCGGGACCGATGCCGATGGAATTGCGCCGACGCGGGCTGGCATCCCATGCGGGGTGGTTTCGTTCCCCTGTCGATACATGCACTCGCCAAGCGAGCTCGTCAGCCTGGCTGATCTGGAGCAATCTGCGGCGTTGCTGGCGGCGTTTGCACGTTCTGTGGGGGCGGAACTCGACCTGCGGCGCGTCTGATTGCGCTGCCCGGCCCGGGTGCCCGTTGCTTGACCCTCTCACAGGGCATGTGTACGATTGATGATCATGCGTCCTGGTCAGGCGTCGAGAGGCAGCGAACCATGAAAGTCTCGACACGAGGCGAATACGGAATGCGGGCGATGGTCTCCCTTGCACGAATGTACGGCGAGGGGCCGGTACCGCTTTCCACCATTGCAACCGAATCTTCGGTGCCCCCGGCGTACCTGGAGCAGCTCATCGGGCAGCTGCGACGGGCCGGACTGGTTACCAGTACCCGTGGAGCTAACGGCGGGTACGAGCTTTCCCGCGCCCCGGAAGACGTTCGTGTTGGCGAGGTGTATCGGGTCATGGAAGGCCCGGTGGCACCAATGGTCTGTGTCACTGAGGATATGGAGCCAAACGAAGACCTCTGCCCGATGATCGATGGCTGCGCCACCCGTCTGGTCTGGGTCAAGGTCCGGGACGGCATCGTTGAAGCGCTCGACTCAACGACGCTCCAAGACCTGGTTCAGCAGAAACGCGGCCGTGACGTTACCACCAGCATTGGCATCTCCTGACCTCACAGCCGGGACATAGCCATGCTCCCCGATCCGAGAATCCGTTCCTGATGTATTGCTGAGCAGGAGGGCGTCCGTGGCATCGACGGACATCTATCTCGACCATGCCGCCACGACTCCACTTGCCCCCGACGTCCTCGAAGCGATGACGCCGTATCTGACCGATCGTTTCGGAAACCCGTCCAGCATCTATGCGGCCGGCCGGGAGACCAGAGCGGGGCTCGATCGCGCCCGTGGAATGCTCGCCAATTCGCTGAATTGCCAGGCACGTGAGATCGTGTTCACCAGCGGTGGTACCGAGGCAGACAACCTGGCGATCAAAGGTGTGGCCTGGCAACACCGATTGCGGGGTGGTGGCAATCACATCATCACATCGGCAATCGAGCATCATGCGGTGCTGCATAGCGCGCAATTTCTGGAGCTTTTTGGCTTCGATGTGACCTATGTGAAGCCGGATCGCGATGGATTGATCCAGCCGGACGCCGTTCTCGAGGCGATCCGTCCGGATACAATGCTGATCTCGATCATGTACGCCAACAATGAAATGGGCGCGATTCAGCCGATCGCTGAGATCGGGAAGATCGCCCGGGAGCATGGCATTACCATGCACACCGATGCGGTGCAGGCTGGCGGGACGCTCGATCTCGATGTCGATGCCCTCGGCGTTGATCTGATGTCGCTTTCGGCTCACAAGTTTTACGGGCCTAAGGGTGTCGGGTTGCTCTACGTTCGTCGACAGACCCCGATCCTCTGGCAGCAGAGTGGTGGCGCGCAAGAGAACAATCACCGGGCTGGTACCGAGAACGTTGCCGGGATCATCGGGATGTCGAAAGCGCTGGAGCTTGCCGAAGCGAACCGGGAGGACGAGAACCAGCGCCTGATTTCGCTACGGCAGCGCCTCATCGAGGGACTGCTGGAGCGTATTCCAGGCACCCGGCTCAATGGCCACAAGACGCAGCGCCTGCCGAATAGCGTGAACGTCTCCTTCAGCGATGTTGAGGGCGAGACACTGCTGCTGAATCTCGATATGCACGGGATCGCCGCGTCCAGCGGGTCTGCCTGTACGACCGGATCAACGGAACCGAGCCATGTTCTGACCGCACTCGGTCTTACACACGCTCAGGTGAATGGCAGCCTTCGCCTGTCGCTCGGCAAGAGCAACGATGAAGCCCAGATCGATCGCACGATTGAGGTGCTGGAGGAGTCGGTCATCCGGCTCCGCCGAATGGCTGCGGCAACGGCCGACTGACACTCTGGCCGTGCGTCAGGAGATTACGATTCGGCTGGTGTTTCTTCCGGCTGGATCTCGAGCTGATCCACCAGTTCCTCGGGCAGTTCCGGCAATTCTTCCAGACTGGTGAGGCCGAATATTCTGAGGAACTCACCGGTTGTGCCGAACTGCACCGGATTGCCGGGACCTGGCAGTCGGCCGACTGGCTCGATCAGTTCCCGGGCAACGAGCGTTTGAATCACTCCCGATGAATCAACCCCGCGAATAGCGTCGATCTCTGGCCTGGTGACTGGTTGCCGGTAGCCGATGACTGCCAGCACTTCCAGTGCTGCTGGCGAGAGCCGGGCGGCTCGTTCCAGGCCAAGCAGGCGACGAACCAGTGGCGCATGCGCCGGAATTGTGGCGATCTGTACGTGCTCATTGTCGGTCCACTGCATCATCAGGCCCAGACGGGCCATGTCTGATTCGATCCCGGTGATGACATCACGGATCTGCCTGACTGGGTAACCGGTCGTTCTCCCCAGATTCTGCAACGAGACCGGCTCGCTGGATGCGAACAGCATGGCGACAATGGCCGCTGGCAGTTCTGATTCCGGCAGTTTAGGCATCTGCTGCTGTTCAGCGTCGGGTCGAGCGTCTTCGTGAATCGTCTGATCGGGATTGTCCTGGTGTTCAGTCATCGGCTACTTGCTCCTGTGGGCGTGTCTGGAGTGGCTCGATCTCGATTTCGGCGAACCGTTCTTCCTGCAGGAGCTCGACAGCTCGCTGCTTCCAGAGGGTGAGCAGCGCTACGAATCCGGCGACCTGTTCATGCCGGTCTGGTGTTCGTGAGAGCAAGGACGAAAAGCGGGTCTTCCCCCGAAGTCTGAGATGGTCGACGATCCGGCTGGTCATCTCGGCCAGAGAGATAACCGGACGGGGCCGGAATGTCGTGGCCGGGGGCAGGCTGCGCGTGACGCACCGCTGGATCGCTTTCAGCAGACCGCGCACGGGCATCGGGCGAATCTTCTCCGTCGAAGCTCCCCAGTCCTGTATGACTGGCGGGCGCCCGTAGGCGCTCAGTCCGCTCTCCTGTCGTTCCCTGAGCAGGATCGCGGCATCCTTGACGACTTTGTAGGCAATGAGCTGCTGGGCCAGGTCGTCGGTCTCGTCTTCCTCATCGACCACCGGATCTGAGGGAAGCAGTGACCGGGATTTCAGGAGCAGAAGTCGGGACGCGATCGCGGTGAACTCGGCCAGCACGTCGGGCGATGTCTCCGGCAATTCGGAAACATACCCGAGGAACTGGTCGGTGACTTCGACCAGCGAGACGTCGGTTATTTCGAGCTGGTGGCGTTCGATGAGCCGCAGGAGGACATCCAGCGGTCCCTCGAAGTTCGGCAGGCGAAGCTGATAGCCGTGCATCCCGGGCTCAGTTGTCGGCGAGACAGGTGGGGCAGTCACCAGCTATTCCCTCGCATCTACCATCTGCAATACGTTGAGGTGAGCATCATCGCGAATCGTACCATCGGTGTGATGCTCGATGAGCCAGCATGTACGTTCGCTTGCACCGGTCAAGCGTACCAGTTCTGCCCCGAGGGATGGGTGCTGGAGCGTCAGGTACATCCCGTGCGCAATCCAGCCGCCCTGTTTCCGGGCGATGCGCCGAGTCAGCGACGGAGAGAGCTTGTTGAGCAAGACGTGGAGAACGCGGTGGGTCAGGGTAACAGTCACCTGTTCATCGGCTTTTCCGACGTCGTGCAGCAGCGCCGCTTTGAGCAGATCGGGATCCTGTTCGTTCATCCGGACGAGTTCCCGGTGAACGGTGAGCAGGTGTACCCGATCAGCCGGAGCCAGGCGAGCCAGCAGATGCCATTGATCTTCCGGAACGAGTTCCCGGAGAGCGGTATCGACCGCGGGGTCGGGCTGATTGATGAGGTGCCGAATCGCCTGTCCGGCTCGATATCGAATTCGCGCGAGCTTCATGGAAATCTATCCGAGCATCAGTGATCTGAGGGCGTTGTAAACCGGAGAGTACATCTCGAACAGGATACTGCCGCCGAAGATGAAGCTGGACATGATCAGCACGAGCAGGATTCCGATCCCGTACCGCTCCAGCGGAGCCAGAAATGGATACCAGAAGTTGGGAAGCAAGCCGACAAGGATCTTGTGGCCGTCAAGCGGCGGTATCGGGATCAGGTTGAACGATGCGAGCAACAGGTTGACCAGCACCATATTGGTGGCGATGGTGATGATGGTTGGATCGACGCCTGTTGTATCGATCAGCCGCAATGGGATCACGAATATCGTTGCGATAACGACGTTGGACACCGGGCCGGCAACCGCGGTGATCGCCAGTCCGCGCTGTTTCCAGCGGATCCGGGCGGGGTTGACCGGAACTGGTCGGCCCCAGCCGATCCCGATCCCCAGTACGGCAATTGCCAGCACACCGATACTGCCGATCGGATCCAGATGTGACAGTGGATTTAACGTGACTCTGCCCTGCCGCGCGGCGGTATCATCGCCGAGCAACAGGGCAGACCATGCGTGACAGAATTCGTGGATCGTGATCCCGACGGCAAAGGCCAGCAGGATCGAGATCAGCGTGATCGGGTCAGGTGATCCAAAATCAAACACAACCCGTCAGACCGCCAGCGTGCTAGGCGCCGGAGTTCGGATACAGGTGACAGGCCACATAGTGACCGCCGCCCTGATCAACGAACTGCGGGGGAACCTTCCGGCAGACGTCCATCACATATGGACACCGCGTGTGGAACACGCAACCGGATGGCGGATTGATCGGACTTGGCACGTCACCGGAGAGAATGATGCGCTCACGCTTCTTCTCAATGACCGGATCCGGAATCGGCACGGCCGACATCAGCGCCTTCGTGTACGGGTGCAGCGGATCGTCATACAGGGCGTTGCGATCTGCCAGTTCGGCGATCTTGCCGAGGTACATCACCGCCACGCGGTCTGAGATATGGCGGACAACACTCAAGTCATGCGCAATAAACAGATACGTGAGGTTGAACTCGTCCTGCAGCTCTTCGAGCAGGTTGATGATCTGTGCCTGAATCGACACGTCGAGTGCCGAGACGGGCTCATCAGCCACGATGAACTGCGGGTTTGCCGCCAGAGCGCGGGCAACACCGATACGCTGGCGCTGTCCACCCGAGAACTCGTGCGGATAGCGGTTCGCGAAGTACGGGTTCAGACCTACTGTCTCCAGCAGCTCCTGAACGCGCTGGTTTCGCTGCGCCTTCGGAACCAGGTTATGAATCTGCATCGGCTCGCTAATGATGCTGCCAACCGTCATACGTGGATTGAGCGATGCATAGGGATCCTGGAAGATCATCTGCAGGTGACGACGCATGCGTCGCATTGCGCCACCATCGAGTTCCGTCAGGTCCTGGCCATCGAAGATGACCTCGCCCGAGGTCGGCTTGTACAGCTGAAGAATGGCGCGACCAGTTGTGCTCTTGCCACAACCTGATTCGCCCACGAGACCGAGCGTCTCACCTTCGTAGACCTCGAAAGAGACCCCGTCGACCGCTTTCACAGCTCCGACCTGGCGCTGGAAAATGATTCCCTGCGTCAGCGGGAAGTGCATCGTAAGGTCATTAACCTCGAGCAACTTCTTTCGGCCGTCGCTATGTCGAATGTCTGCCTGCGTTGTTGTTTCAGTTGCCATGGCTTAGCCCTTCGGCCCTTCCATACTGACTTCTTCCCAGTACCAGCAAGCGGAGTAGTGAGCCGGATGGACTTCGTGCAACGGCGGATTCTGCTGTTCACACTTTTCCTTGGCCCAGTCGCAGCGCGGCAGGAATGGGCACATGTCCGGAAGGTCGATGAGATCCGGCGGAAGACCGCGAATCGGATCAAGTTTCTCTTTCTCGGCCATATCCAGACGTGGAATCGAGTTCAGCAAACCGACAGTGTATGGATGCCGGGGATTGGCGAACAATTCCTCGGTCGTTCCGGTTTCAACGACGTGTCCGGCATACATCACGTTGACGCGGTCTGTCATGCCAGCCACAACACCGAGGTCGTGAGTAATCAGCATGAGCGCCGAGTTCTGCTCCTGCATGATTGTCTGAATAATGTCCAGAATCTGCGCCTGAATCGTCACGTCGAGTGCAGTGGTCGGCTCGTCTGCGATCAGCATCGCCGGATTGCAGGAGAGCGCCATAGCGATCATCACACGCTGGCGCATACCACCCGAGAACTGATGTGGGTACTGATCAACCCGCTCATCGGCGTTTGGAATACCAACCATCTCGAGGAGTTCGACGGCTCGTCGCCGGGATGCTGCCCGGCCCATACCCATGTGAAGCTCCAGCGATTCGCTGATCTGCCGGTTGATCGTCAACACCGGGTTGAGCGACGTCATCGGGTCCTGGAAAATCATCGCGATCTTGTTACCGCGAATCGTCCGGACTTCCTCGTCACTCATCTTGAGGATGTCTTCACCCTGGAAAATCACCTCGCCGCCGACAATCTTGCCCGGCGGGTTCGGAATGAGGCGCATAAGCGACATCGCCGTAATGCTCTTGCCGCAACCACTCTCTCCCACGATACCGAGTGTCTCGCCAGGATTGATATAGAATGAGACATCATCGACGGCCCTCACGACGCCGTCTTGTGTGAAGAATTGGGTTTTGAGGTTCTTCACCTCAAGTAACGGTTCCACCATCGTTTCTCCCTCACCATGAGTACCTGGCGCCGACACCAGGCGCCGTCCACCACCCGGGAACGCCACCTGACGCTCCAACGCGGCCTGACTATACCGCGTATTTCACACTCTGTGAACCATTGCACAACCCCGGCTCCGGGGACATTCGTCTGCATCAACGGTTATAGCATCTGCGGGAGTGTAGCATGCTCGGGAAACAGGGGTCAACGACCTTTGATCCGAGCTTGCCGAGCCGGTGTTTATCTACTCTGGCATCCAGCTCGCTACGTTCCCGCGATTGCGCAATAGAATAGCTGTTGGATCATTATCATGCAACCGTGGCCCGATTGCCACAAGCTGATTCGGAAACACTAGCGGAAGCGCTGGCAGGTCCTGAAGCACGATCTCTTGCACTTCTGCGTAGTTGTTCCGACGGCTATTCTGGTCGACGCTGGTCAATGCGGTGTCCAGCAGGCGATCGACGTCCTCGTTGACGTAGCTGCCCAGGTTGAATGCGTTGGAGATTGAATCCGACGACCACACCGGGTGTTGATCCGGATCGATATCCCAGCGATATCCAAACAGCAACGCATCGAACTCCCGGGTGTTCGTTATCCGGTCCCGGACGTCACCCCAGGTCTCGAAGGTTACGCCGGCGTCGATGCCGATCTCTCTCCACTGCTCTACGAGCCATTCGGCGATCTCTCGTCGGACCTGATTGTCTCCGTTGGCGACCAGGTCGAACTGGAGTGGCTGCCCATCTCGCTGGCGAATCCCGTCCTCACCAACTCCCCAGCCAGCATTGTCCAGAATCTGGCGGGCTTGCTCTGGATCGTAGTCGTACAGCGTTTGCGGCTCGGTGGCTGCCCACGATGCTGGAGGAACTGTCCCGTGAGCGACGTCTGCATGTCCGCGCCAGATTTGCTCTACCAGTGCGTCGCGGTCCAGCGCAAACATCAACGCTCTCCGGACGTCGGCCTCCTGAAACGTTGCCGTCTGACCGATATCGAGCTGTAACACCACGCTGATCATCTCGTAGCCCGGCATGCTGACCAGTTCGACGTCGGACAGATCGTCTACATCGTCATACAGGTCTGGGTTGATTCGCGCCCAGTCGATCATCTGCTGGTCGATCTGCTCCAGCAATGTTTCTGCGTCTGGAGCGACCCGGTAGATATAGCGATCGAACTGCGGTGACTGGCGAAAATGCTGACGATTGGCCTCGAAAACGATCTGATCGCCCCGGGTCCAGAAGGCAAACTCGAACGGGCCGGTTCCCACTGCGGAACTGACCCCGAACGGATGGGCCACCAGCTCGTCAGGTTGCACGTTCATCAGGATATGTTGTGGGACGATGCCAAATGTCGCGATCGTGCTGAGGAACGGCGAATATGGCGATATAAGGCGTACCTCAACGGTGCGGGTATCGAGTGCCTCCACCGCGGTGATGCGCTCGACCACGCGAGAGTACCGGGGTGAGCGTGTCCGGAAGTCCATGATCAATTCGAATGTGAACTCGACGTCCTGAGCCGTAACAGGCTGCCCGTCATGCCAGGTTGCGTCTTCCCGGATCGTGAACGAGTAGGCGGTTGCGTCCTCGTTGACCTCCCAGTCTTCCGCCAGATCGGGCGCCGCGTCTCCGGTATTTGGGTCGATTCTGGTCAACCCACTGAAGACGAGCCCGCTGAGCTCTTCTGCCAGTGGATCATCGACTAGCACCGGATTGAGGGTGCGCGGTTCCTGGATCCCGCCTTCGACGATCTCTACCGGTTCAGGGCCCAGGTCGGCATCACCGTCAGTGTCGATCTGGAAGGCTTCGTCGGGCACTTGCTGTTGAAGCTCTCCCGGAGCAGGGCTCTCGGTATCTGCAGGTTCGGATTCTGGTTCAGACTGCTCGAGTGGGGCGGATGGTTCGGAGAGCCCGTCATCGTCGGAGAAACCGGGGATGGAACAGCCGCTGACAAGGAGCGAGAACACCAGCAGAAGTGGGATCGCCAGCCAGGGTGCTGATCGGGAAATAATGAAATCCGGACGGGGAAATGCAAACAATGGAGCGTTACCTCCCGGGTGGATTCGGCGCGGAATCGTCCGACCGTGCTGTCGCAGAGTATACGAGCCAGCATTGAACGCTGGCAGGAAAGAACGGGCGAGCACATCGCTCGCCCGTCTCCAGAATCATCTCGGGGTTTGAGTATCCGGCTCGATCTAGCCGATCGGCACGTGCGTGACGTAGTGACTGTAGGCGTTGTCATGACCACGCACGGTGTTGAAGTAGATCTCCTGGAGTTTCTCCGTGATCGGTCCGCGCTGCCCATCGGCGATCTGCCGGCCATCGATCGTTCCGGCCGCGGCAATCTGAACGCCGGTGCCGCAAAGGAAGACCTCATCGGCGATATAGAGCTCGCTGCGATCGATGGCGCGCTCTTCGATGGGAATACCCTCATCGCGGGCAAACTCCACCAGTGATCGACGGGTGATGCCTTCCAGAATGTCGGCCGTCACCGGAGCTGTGATCAGCGTGCCATTGCGCACGATGAACAGGTTGGCACCGGAGCCCTCGGAGACTTTGCCATCCCGGTTCAGCATGATCGCGTCGTGGCAGCCAGCCTCGGTTGCCTGATCCTTGGCCAGTGCCGAGTTGATGTAGCCGCCGGAGAATTTTCCACGACTCGGGATAATGTTGTCTTCGATGCGCTGCCACGAGGACACCATCAGCTTGAGTGGGGCGCTCATGTCGACATAATCATCCAGCGGGATCATGTAGATCGCCAGATCGTCGCGAATGTCGGTGAGTGCCGGTGAGAGTACGATGCCCGCCTTGTAAATCAACGGCCGGATGTACACGTTGCGATCCGGCGCGTTCTTCTTGACCAGATCGATCAGAATCTGCTGGACCTCGTCCGGACTCCATGGCAGATCTGCCCGGAGCATCTGGCCCGATTGCAGCAACCGTCTGACATGGTCTGGCAATCGGAAGATGTTGATCCCGGAGCCACTGTGATCCAGATAGCCGCGGATTCCGGCAAATGCGCCGGTTCCGTACTGCAGGGCATGGGTGGCAATGCTTACCTTGGCCTCCTCGTGAGGCACGATGTTCCCATTGTGAAATGCGTACGGCATCAGTGTAATGTCCATTTTCGCCTCCAGCGCATTACTCATTTGGTCGTGGGTCCTTCCTGCCCGCCTGATCGGCTACCGACGAACTCCGTTCAGCACCGTCTGTGCGGACTCCGCAAGCAATGATGCGGAGTTTGCCCCGACCATTCTAAACCCCCGGGAAAGCTCGTGGTTGATCGTCTCGGCGCTATTGGCAACGGTACCCAGCTGAACCGGGCTGTCGCGGGTGATTTCGCAGATCTGATCGATGACCTTCTGGACCTCTGGATGGTCGGGCCGGCCCGGATACCCCATCGATTGCGCCAGATCGTTTGGCCCGACATAGAGGACGTCTACGCCCGGCACGTTCATGATCTCCGGGAGTACGTCGACGGCCTTGATGTTCTCGATCTGAACCATCACCAGGGTGTCCCGGTTGGCATCTTTGACATACTCACTCATCGGCTGATGGATACCCCAGCTCGAAGCCCGTCCCCCGGCAACGCCGCGGCGCCCTTCCGGGTGATATTTCACTGCATGGACCACAGCTTCGGCTTCTGCGGCGCTGTTGATCTGGGGAACCATGATTCCGGCAGCGCCAATATCCAGATGTCGGAGAATAACCGATGGGTGGTTCATGGGAACCCGTACCAGCGGAACGGAGCCGGAGCGCTCAGCGGCGAGCATCATGGTGTAGGCTGATTCCGGTCCCATCGGTCCGTGCTCGCAGTCGATCATGATGAAATCGAATCCGCTGTGGCCGCAGATCTCAACCGTGATCGGGGATGGATACTGTACGAAACAGCCGATCACTGCCTCGCCATTGATCAACGCCTGCTTGACTGGGTTGGCCGTCATGCGTCGCTCCTGTCTGGTGTTCATGGTGGGTAAGCCGGGCTGAAAATGCCCGTCAGTATGGGCCGAAGCATTCTAGCATGCCCTGATGCTGATTCGGGGCCACCCGATGATCCGTGTATGATTCCCGCCGAGGTTGGAGGCGTCTGATGAATGAACGTGCCTGCTGGCTTGGGTTTCACCTGATACCGGGAATCGGTGCGGCGGCGATCGCCCGGATGATCGAAGCGTTCGGCAGTCTCACGGCTGCCTGGGAAGCTGATGTCGCGGCATTCGTGGATGCCGGGGTAAACCAGAAGTCGGCCACCAGGCTGATCGAGCTCAGGAGCGATATCGATCTCGAACGCGAATGGGATCGAGTGCAAAAGGCCGGGGTGACGCTGTTGACGCTTCTCGACGACGCTTATCCCGCGATGCTTCGCGAGATCCCGAGTCCTCCACCGGTGCTCTATATTAAAGGAGAGATCCGGCAGGAGGATGAGACCGCAATCGGCATCGTCGGCACCCGCAGAATGACCCGCTACGGCAATGAGATGGCCCGGCGGATGTCGAGCGGTCTGGCGGCGGCCGGGATGACCATTGTCTCCGGGCTGGCCCGGGGAATCGATGGCATTGCGCACCGGGAGGCGATCGACGCCGGTGGGAGAACGCTCGCCGTTCTTGGCTGTGGAGTGGATCGGATCTATCCGTCGGAACATCGCCGCCTCAGTCAGGATGTGACCGAACACGGAGCCCTTATTTCCCAGTTTCCGCTGGGTACCGCTCCGGACGCGCACAATTTCCCGGAGCGCAATCGGTTGATCAGCGGGTTGTCGCTCGGGGTGCTGGTCGTCGAGGCCCCGATGAAGAGCGGTGCGCTGATTACGTCATCCTACGCAGCCGATCATGGGCGCACGGTGTTCGCGGTTCCCGGTTCTGCGCTCTCTTCGGCAAGCGAGGGTCCGCATCAACTCTTGCGAGATGGCGCGGTTGTGGCTGCGACCGTCGATGATGTGTTGCAGGAGTTGAATCTGGAGCGACGTCAGGCGGTGATGGAGAATCGCCGGATGCTGCCGGATGCAACCGGTGACGAGCAGCAGATCCTGAAGACGCTGGATGGCGACCCGCGGCATATCGACGAGATCGCTATTGACACAGGCATTAACATCAGTCAACTCAGCGCCATGCTGTTGCAGATGCAACTCAAGGGTATGGTTCGCGAGGTGGGTGGGCAGCATTACGCTCGCGAGTAACTGATAACAGGGGCACGACTGCCCCGTAAACGAGGAGTACCGATGCGCATGTACGCCGTCATTCCGGCCGGAGGAAGTGGAACGCGACTCTGGCCAGCCAGTCGGGCGGCCCGTCCGAAGTTCCTGCTTCCGTTTCCCGGGCCGCGGACAATGCTCCAGAGCACGCTCGACCGCCTCGAAGGACTGGTCGATCCCGCGCATACATTCATTCTGACCGGTCGTCAGCATGCGGTATCGGTCGGTCGGCAGTTGCCGAATGTTCCGCAGCAGAACATCGTGGTGGAGCCTGCCGCCCGGGGCAGCGGCCCGGCGATCGGGTTCGGTGCGATGCTGGTGGCGATGCGAGATCCGGACGCGATCATGGGGTCGTTCGCTGCGGATCATTTCATTGCGGACGAAGCGGTGTTTCGCCAGGCTGTGCAGTCGGCGGCCGAGGTTGCCCGCGACGGCTATCTGGTAACAATCGGCATTCAGCCAGGCCGTCCGGAGACCGGATATGGGTACATCCGGCAGGGCGAATCGCTAGGCGAGCATAACGGTTTGCAGGCGTTCGCGGTTGAAGAGTTCAAGGAAAAGCCGGACCTGGAAACGGCTACTCGCTATGTGGAGAGTGGCGAATACCTCTGGAATGCAAGTATCTTCGTATGGCAGGCCCGGACGTTGATCGAGGCGATGAAGGAGTTGATTCCCGACGTCTATTCGTGTTTAGAATCTATCGCCGCCGAATGGGACACCGATCAGCGTGATGCGGTTCTCGAAGAACGCTGGCCGGAATTGCGTGACGTGACGATCGATCACGGGATTATGGAACATGCCTCCCGTGTTGCGGTTGTTCCGGCCGATTGTGGGTGGACTGATCTGGGTGACTGGAACAGCCTTGGCGAGGTCCTTGCAACCAGCGGCGAAGACAACCTGTCTATCCAGGCGAGGCACATTGCCGAGGACACTCACGCAACGCTGGTGTTCGGAAATAGTCGGACTGTGGCAACGTTGGGGGTAGAGAACCTGGTCATCGTCGATACTGACGACGTCCTTCTGGTCTGTGACCGCAGCCGTGCACAGGATGTGCGACGGATTGTTCAGCGGCTGAAAGACAACGGTGATACCGGGCTGATTTAAGCCTCTGATTGCCGACATCGCTCGCAGGGCCGATCAGCACCGCAGGTTCGACAGGATAATTTTGCGATTTCCACGATGATAGCGGGAGCGCGTGTTTACGCCTTCCCCGGTATCAGTTAGGTAGTTCGATACACGTATGAGTGAAACAAAAAACGAGAAGAAACCAGCAGCCAAGAAGACGACCACCAAAACGAAGAAGAAGGCAACAACCAGGCGGAGTCCCAGTAAGTCGCTGGTGATCGTTGAGTCGCCCGCCAAGGCGCGGACGATCGAGCGGTACCTGGGCAAGAAGTATTCGGTGAAAGCATCGATGGGTCATGTTCGCGATCTGCCCAAGAGCAAGATGGGCGTGAACGTGGATGGCGACTTCGAGCCGCAGTACCTGGTGCCACGCGACAAGAACAAGGTGGTGAAGGAACTCCGCGAGAGCGTAAAGAACGCCAAAGAGATCCTGCTGGCTACTGACCCTGACCGTGAAGGTGAGGCGATTGCCTGGCATCTGATCGAGGCTGCGCAGGCGACGGATAAGCCGATTCACCGGGTGGTGTTCCATGAGATCACCTCGAACGCGGTGAAAGAAGCGATCGAGAATCCTCGAGATATCGATATGCGGCTCGTCGAGGCTCAGCAAGCCCGTCGTGTGCTCGATCGACTCGTCGGCTACGAGATCAGCCCGCTGCTCTGGAAAAAGGTCAAGAGTGGCCTCTCGGCAGGCCGGGTACAGTCCGTGGCGCTTCGCATGATCGTCGAACGCGAGGACGAAATCCGCGAGTTCGAGCCAGTCGAGTATTGGTCACTGGACGTGGAGCTGGCTCAGCAGGCCGCCCAGAATGGCAAGAGCCAGCCGAAAACGTTCACGGCTTCGTTGCATCGTGTCAACGATGAGAAACCGGATCTCTCCAACGAGGAATCGACGATGAAGATCGTCAATGACCTCGATGACGCCGAGTATTCGGTGACGGAAGTGCGGACTCGTGAGACCCAGCGTCGCCCGTCAGCGCCGTTTATCACCAGTACGCTCCAGCAGGAGGCGTCCCGTAAATTGCGGATGGGCGCTACCCTGGCGATGCGCCGGGCCCAGGAACTGTACGAGGGGATCGACCTTGGGCCGGAGGGGACCACCGGTCTGATCACCTATATGCGGACAGACTCCACGAACATCTCCTCGGCTGCCCAGCAGCGAGCCCGTGAGGTGATCGAGCATCGACTCGGCAAGGAATTCGTGCCCGAGAAGGCGCCCGTCTACACCCGGAAGGCCAAGGGTGCCCAGGAAGCGCATGAGGCGATCCGTCCGACCGATCCCGCCCGGACGCCGGAAGCGATGAAGCCGTTTCTGAGCCAGCCGCAGTATCGGCTCTACCGCCTGATCTGGCAGCGATTCATTGCCAGTCAGATGCGGAATGCGATCTTCGACAGCACATCGGTGGATATCCATGCTGGTAAATCCGGCAGCGAAAAGCCGTACATGTTCCGGGCAACTGGCTCGGTTATCAAGTTCTCCGGATTTATCGAGATCTACCGTGAGGGTCGTGACGATGACGCCGAAGACGAGATGGATCGGGATGCGCTACCCCAACTGACGAAGGACGAGATTCTGGCGCTGCAGCAACTTCTGCCGGAACAGCACTTCACTCAGCCGCCGCCCCGATTCAGCGAAGCGACGCTGGTGAAGGCGCTGGAAGAGCAGGGGATCGGGCGACCGAGTACCTATGCGCCAACGATTGGCACACTGCGCAATCGGTACTACATCACGGAAGAAGAGCGACGCCTGTTCCCAACGGAGCTGGGCGAGATTGTCAGCCGGCTGCTTATCAAGCACTTCCCGAATATCGTCGATTACGATTTCACCTCCAACATGGAGGAAGAGCTGGACGAGATTGCCACTGGCGAGCGGCAATGGGTTCCCGTGATCCGCGAGTTCTACGAGGACTTCCACCCCTACGTGGAAGATGCCGAACTGAATATGGCCAAGGTCCAGATCAAGGACGAGCCAACTGACGAGATCTGCGACAAGTGCGGGCGTCAGATGGTGATCAAGATCGGCCGTTTCGGCAAATTCATCGCCTGCCCTGGTTTCCCGGAGTGTCGCAACTCGAAGCCGTTGCTGGTCAAGACTGGCGTCGATTGTCCCGAATGTGGCGAAGGCGACGTGGTCGAGCGACGTTCCAAGAAGGGTCGCCCGTTCTACGGATGCAGCCGCTATCCGGAGTGTGAATTCATCTCCTGGAACAAGCCAATCGGGCGCAACTGTCCGGAGTGCAACGACATCCTGGTCGAGGCCGGGCGTCGTGGCGGCGTCAAGTGCCGGGCGTGTAACTATAAAGAGTCGGCCGAACCTGCCCGGGCTTCATAGCCAGGCAACGAAATCGTGCTGAGCCGACCCACCAGGCACGCTGTTGCCAGGGCAGGTCGGCTCGGCCATGAACCCCGAATCAGAACGCGCAGGTGTACAATGAGAAATGCCGGATACCAGCAGTCGCCGTGGCATGAATCGTCGTCGGGCTCGCCCCGCTGGCAGGCAACGACGATCATCGGTGTACTGCGGGATGGCAACGTTGCCCTGGCTGGCGACGGGCAAGTTACTTTTGGTGATGTCGTCGTCAAACATGGAGCCCGGAAGATCCGCACGCTCGCTGACGGTAAAGTGCTCGCCGGGTTCGCCGGTGCGGTGGCTGATGCGCTGACGCTGTTCGAGAAGTTCGAATCACAGCTCAGCAGCGCCGATGGCGACCTCCGCCGGGCGGCGATCGACCTGGCAAAAGAGTGGCGGACCGATCGCTATTTGCGGCGTCTGGAAGCCCAGTTGCTCGTTGCAGATCCTGAGCAGCTGCTTTTGCTCTCTGGGGAAGGCGATGTGATTGCGCCTGATGACGGAATCGCGGCGATCGGCTCCGGAGCGCCGTATGCAACGGCCGCGGCCAGAGCACTGCTTCAGTACTCGGACAAGAACGCCCGTGAGATCGCCGAGGCCGCGATGCGTGTCACGGCTGATCTCTGTATCTATACCAACGACCGGATTATCGTAGAAACCGCAACACAAGCTGATGAGCAAGACCCAGACAACGCCCCAACAGACAAATGATGACCTTCTGGTGAGCGATAGCCCCGGAAACTGGACTCCACGACGTACCTGTGATGAGCTCAGCCGGTTCGTGGTGGCTCAGGACGATGCCCAGCGTGCGGTAGCCGTTGCGATTCGCAACCGCTGGCGTCGCCAGCAACTGGCCGAAGAGTTCCGGGACGAAGTTCTTCCAAAGAATATTCTGATGATCGGGCCGACCGGGGTCGGAAAGACCGAGATTGCCCGGCGGGTCGCCAAGTTCATCGATGCTCCGTTCCTGAAAGCCGAAGCTTCGAACTTCACCGAGGTTGGCTATGTCGGACGCGATGTCGAATCGATGATCCGCGATCTCGTCGAGGCCGCGATCAGCAAGATCCATCAGGAGCGGCTGGAGAACGTTCAGGAAGAGGCCGAGATCTCGGCCAATCAACGCCTGGCGGAAATTCTCGTTGAGCAGCGTGAGCGTGACCGGAGAGCTGCCGAACAGGAGTCACCCAGCGAAGATGGGGATGATCAACTGCTTGAGGATCCGGAAGAACAGCGCAAGCGTGAGGCGAACGCCAGGCGCCGGCAGACACGTCAGCGCAACCGGCTTCTCGGGATGCTTCAGAAGAACGAGATCGACGATGAAGTGATCGATCTCGACTCTGATATCGAGATGGAGGCCCTGGGCCCGCAGATGGGGAGCTTCGGCAGCGGGAATGACGATGACCTGCAGGAGGCCCTGAACGATCTCGTTGATGGGTTCATGCACCGTCGTCGCTCACGCAGGGTCAAGATTCGCGAGGCCCGCAGTATTCTGACGCAGCAGGAAGCGCACCGGATGATCGATTTCGATGCCATCATGGAGACGGCAATCGAACGGGCCGAGCAGACCGGGATCATCTTCATCGATGAAATCGACAAGTTGATCAGTAAGAGTGGTGATTATGGCCCGGATGTCTCCGGCGAAGGCGTGCAGCGAGATCTGTTGCCGATCGTCGAAGGTTGTGTGGTCATGACGCGTTATGGTCCGGTCCGGACCGATCACATGCTGTTCATTGCGGCCGGTGCGTTCCACAATTCCAAGCCATCGGATCTCATCCCCGAACTGCAGGGACGCTTCCCGGTGCGGGTAGAGCTGCAGAGCCTCGGCGCCGATGAGCTGTACCGAATTCTCACTGAGCCGGAGAACGCGCTTCCCCGGCAGTATCGTGAATTGCTGGCCACTGAAGACGTCACGCTCGAGTTCACCGAGGATGGCCTGCGAGAGATCGCACAGGCGTCGGCACTGTTGAACGAGCGAACCGAGAATATCGGCGCCCGGCGACTACATACGCTGATGGAGCGAGTGCTGGAAGCGCTCTCCTTCGAGGCACCGGAGCGGGCCGGTGAGACGATCCGGATCGATGCGGTCTTTGTTCGTGAACGTATGAGTGATATTGTGCTGGAGGAAGACGTGAGCAAGTTCATACTCTAGCCAGTGAGATCGCCAGTCGATCTGCGTGCTGCGCTCCTTGATCGACGGTGACGTGATGGTTTCTGAATCGGGAAGGGAAACTGATGGCGGACGTCGCATTCGCGGTGGATCTTGGTGGAACGAATATCCGTGGCGGAATCGTGGATCAGACCGGAGAGATCAGGCATCACCGGAGTGTGCGCACTGCGGTACGAGGTGGCGTCTACGCCATTATCGATCAGATCGTCAAACTGGCCGATGAGGTGTTCGAAGAGTTCGGCAGCCGTGATATTGCCGGGATCGGGGTGGTTGCTCCGGGACCGCTGGAGCCAAAGGCTGGCATTGTCCGGTTTGCTCCGAATCTGCCCGGTTGGGAAAACGTCCCGCTGACTCGCTTGCTCGAAGAGCGGCTTCAAATGCCGGTTGTGCTGGGCAACGATGGCAACTGCGCGGCGCTGGGCGAGTCGATGTTCGGTGCCGGGAAGAACGTCGACAATCTGATCTATCTGGCGCTTGGCACCGGCCTCGGCGCCGGGATCATCCATCAGGGACATTTGATTGAAGGCATTGCCGGGCTGGGTGGAGAGGTCGGGCATATCTCGATCGACTCCAACGGTTCGCGGTGTACCTGTGGTGGGATCGGCTGTATGGAGGCCTATATCGGCGGCTGGGCGATTGCCCGGCACGGTGAGATGGCGGTTCACTCTGAGCGATCCACACTGATTCGGGAGATTGCAGGCGAGGAGCGAATCTCGGCGGAGATCGTTGCAAAGGCAGCGAAACAGGGAGACCCTGCGGCCATCGATATCTTCGCCCGGGCTGGACGAGCGCTGGCGGTCGGAATTGGTGGGCTGGTGAACGTCTTCAATCCGGAGCTGATCGTGGTTGGTGGCGGGCTGGCCCGCGCCGGTGACCTGATTATGGAACCGTTCCGCTCGGGGCTGGCGCATTACACGATGGTGCCGATTCATAGACACGTGGCCATCGTTCCATCAGCGCTGGAGACGCATACCGGAGTTTACGGAGCCGCAGCTAACGTGTTCTATCAACGACCCGACCAGTTGACCAGTATCTGATCTCGCCGTTCACAGGTACGGAGCGCAGATTCTTGGGGAGTTCGAGCCGTTCGGCACCCGGTACCAACCTGACGTCCATGCGTTACCGACTTACCAGCCGCCGGGCGTTGCTGCGTCGTATTCCGATGCTTTTCGCCTCGGGCGGATTGCTGCAGGTCGCAGGATGCTCGCCGATCTCGTTTCAACCCAGCACCCCACCTCCAGATGACGAGCCGGTGGCGACACCGGCATCGATTCCAGATCAACCCGAGCCAACCCCGATACCGACCCCGGACGAGCCTGTTGAGCCAACTCCAACTCCGACGGCGACTGCTCCGCCGGAGCCGGTCCAGCAGGTATTACGCCTGGCAGGGACCTTTTTCGATCCTGATTATGTGGAGACCACGGAGCTTCCAGAATGCCTGTCCAATTCGATGACCCATTCCGGCCTGGTTCGGCTGTCAGATACGTTGGAGATCGAGCCTGACTGGGCCATCTCCTGGGAACCGCTGACCGACGGGGAAGGCTGGCGATTTCGCATCCGCGTAAATGAAGCTGGCAGTGGATCTGATTCCCCGTTGACCGCACATGATTTTGCGGCGGCCTGGCTGGAACTGCTTGAATCAGCTGACGATGTTCCGGCTCGCTCGCTTCTGATGGACATAGAGAATGCCGCGGAGTTTGTTCGTGGAGAGGTTCCAGCTAGCGACGTCGGGATCGTCGCGATAGATGACTGGACACTCGACATCGCCCTGACCCATCAACGGGAGACATTTCCCGCGGTGGCCAGCTCTCCTCGTCTGGGAGTCTTTCGTCCGCAGTCCGTGGACGACACAGATGGATGCTACTGGAACGGCCGATTCCGGGTCTCGATTTTCGACGATACCCTGGCAACGCTAATTCCGAACGAAGCGTACTGGGAGCCCGACCCACCTCGTCTGGACCGGATCGAGTTCTCGGCGTACTCGTCTGGTCTGGCGCTGACCGAGTTCGGGCACGGCGAGCTGGAGATGGTGCGGCTGTCGGGATCGGACGGAATTCGTCTCCGTGAAGATGCTTCACAGGAGCCGTTCGTGACCATGACCATGCCCGAACGCGTGATCGGCCTGGTTCCCGATCCTGACGTTCCCCCGTTCGATGATCCTGCGGTGCGGCGTATCGTCAGTCAGGTCATCGATCGCCGACGCCTGGAGCTCATCGTCGAGGGACGGATACTCCCCGCAGCACGGATGTTTCCTGCCGGTATGTTCCCGTTGCTGGACGATGCGGCAGCCGGAATCGTCGCCCGATTCAACGTCGATGATGCCTACGAAGAGCTGGCGGAATCGCGCTATCCCGTTCCAGCCGAGTGGCCGGCGTTCGGGCTCGATATCCCCGCAGTGGAAGGCTATCTGGACCGGATAGCCCGTGATGTGGCGATGCAGTTGCGGGAGAACCTCGGCATCCAGGTCCCCATCCGGGTGCATGATCCGGAGGAGTTTCGAGAACAGTTTGCCCAGCGGGAATATCCGTTTGCCTGGATCGACTGGACGTATCCCTATGCCGATCCCGCATCGGTCTATGCCGAGCTCATTCCCGCCTGGAGAACCGAAGGGTTCCGCGTTCCCTGGGGCCATGCTGAATATGACGAACTGCTGCTGGCTGCAGAGGCGATGGATTCGCCGGAATCCCGGGCGAATGCCTGGGCCGGGTGTGAAGGGCTGTTGCAGGAGCATGGGGCGGTGATCCCGCTGGTGCATCCAGTCGATTTCTACCTGGTGCAACCGTGGGTCGAGGGCCTTCCGCTGGACGGGCGCGACCGGTTGATCACCGGAGAGTCGATCGGGCTGAACCTTAGCCGGGACGTCACGATAGCCGAGCGGCCGGATTGATACCGGACGTATTGGATGTGTCATTAGACCGTTCCGATATACTATGCTCTCGTACATGCGCGGCGACTTCCACAACGGCGTGACCGGATCCGCGTAATTGACATGATGGAAAATGTGAGCTCAGCTCAGCAGCGAGGAGGACAGCAGATGGCTAATCCGGCGTACCTGTGGTGGAACGGCAAGCAGATGCCGTGGGAAGATGCCACGATCCATGTGACCGATATTGGCTGGTCGACGGTCGGCGCGATCTTCGAAGGAATTCGTGCTTACTGGAACGAAGATGACCAGGAAGCCTATGTCTTCCGACTTCCGGAGCACATGAAGCGCTTCGAAGAGTCGATGAAGCTGGTCCGGCTGAAGCAGGACTACACGGTGGAGCAGCTCAACGACGCGATGCTGGAGCTGATCCGGGCCAACGATCATCGAGAAGATATCTACATTCGCCCGCTGGCATATCGGGCCGGTGGCGGTGGTGGCGGCTTCAGTAGCTACCACTCCGAGGCTGGTATCCTGATCAACACCAGTTCCCGGCCAACGCACCTGATGACCGGCATGAAGCAGGATGCCTGTGTCAGCTCGTGGACGCGCATCAGCGACAACGTGATGCCACCACGGGTGAAGAACATCTCTAACTATCGGAACAGCCAGCTGGCGACGATTGAGGCGAACATCAACGGCTATGATGTGCCGCTCTTCCTGAATGACCACGGCAAGATCTCCGAGGGTGCGGCTGCCTGTATCGTGATGATTCGCGATGGCAAGGCAATCACGCCGGGCGTCACCGAGAGCATTCTCGAGAGCATCACCCGTGATGCGATTATCCAGATGCTGCGGGATGACCTGGGGATGGAAGTCGAAGAGCGACCGGTTGATCGAACCGAGCTCTACATCGCTGACGAAGCGTTTCTCTGCGGCACGGCTGCCGAGATTACGCCGGTGGTGTCGGTCGATCGCTACCCGCTGGGTGATGGCGAGATCGGGCCGGTTACCCGACAGCTGGACGAGCTGTTCCTGGGCGTGCTGCGGGGAACCGA
>REEK01000165.1 GCA_007695115.1 Sphaerobacteraceae bacterium | reverse complement strand
ACTGGTGGATGACCAGAACGAGCAGCGAGCTACGATCCGGGGATTGCTCGACTTCAAGTACAGCCGCAATCCGGTTCCGATCGACGAGGTCGAATCGGTTGAATCAATCGTCAAGCGATTTGCGACCGGCGCGATGTCCTTCGGCGCGCTCAGCACAGAGGCGCACGAGACGCTGGCTATCGCCATGAACCGTCTGGGCGCGATGAGCAACTCTGGCGAAGGTGGCGAAGACCCGGACCGTTTTATCCCGGATGAAAACGGGGATTCTCGCTCCAGCGCGATCAAGCAGGTGGCCTCCGGGCGATTCGGCGTTACCAGCAACTATCTGGTCAACGCCCGGGAGCTCCAGATCAAGATGGCTCAGGGGGCCAAGCCCGGAGAGGGCGGTCAGCTGCCGGGTGGCAAGGTCGATGAGAACATCGCTCGCGTGCGGCACTCGACGCCGGGCGTCGGGCTGATCTCGCCACCACCCCACCACGACATCTACTCGATCGAGGACCTGGCTCAGCTGATCTTCGATCTGAAGAACGGCAACCCTCGCGCCCGAATCAGCGTCAAACTTGTGGCTGCGGCCGGGGTTGGTACCGTGGCGGCGGGTGTCGCAAAGGCCAAGGCCGATGTGGTGCTGATCAGTGGCCACGACGGTGGAACCGGTGCGTCGCCACTCTCCAGCCTGATCCATACCGGGATTCCGTGGGAGATCGGACTGGCTGAGACGCAGCAGGTGCTGGTCAGAAACAAATTGCGCGGACGCATCACGGTACAGACCGATGGACAGCTGAAGACAGGCCGCGACGTTGTGGTTGCGGCATTGCTCGGCGCTGAAGAGTTCGGATTCTCTACTGCGCCGCTGGTGGTGATGGGCTGCATTCTGATGCGTGTCTGCCACTTGAACACCTGTCCGGTGGGCGTGGCAACACAGGATGCTGATCTCCGCAAGCGGTTCAGCGGTCAGGCCGACCATGTCGTCAACTTCTTCAAGTTCGTGGCGCAGGAAGTTCGCGAGCTGATGGCGCAACTCGGGTTCCGCTCGATGGATGAGATGATCGGCCGGGCCGATCTGCTGGATACCCGCAACCTGACCGGGCACTGGAAGTCCAGAAACCTCGATTTCTCACAGCTGCTGTACCTCCCGGAGAACGTGGATGATTCGATTCCCGCCCGGATGATCGAAGCTCAGGATCACGGAATCAGTGACGCGCTCGACCATACCTTGATCGAGTACGCCCAGGATGCCCTCGATTACGAGTGGCCGGTCTGGGCTGATCTCCCGATCCGGAACAAGAACCGGACCGTTGGAGCGATGCTCGGCAGCGAGATTACCCGTCGCTACGGTGCTTCGGGTTTGTCCGAAGACACGATCCGCTACACCTTCCATGGCTCGGCCGGGCAGAGCTTCGGGGCCTTCATCCCATGCGGGCTGACACTGAAGCTCGAGGGAGACGCCAACGATCACGTTGGCAAAGGTCTCTCCGGCGGCAAGATCATCGTCTTTCCGCCATCTTCCGGTCCGGCTTCGCTCCAGTCGGACACGTTGATCGGCAACGTGGCACTCTATGGAGCCACTAGTGGCGAGCTTTATGTCAATGGAATCGCCGGGGAACGTTTTGCCGTCCGGAACAGCGGCGCCTCGGCCGTTGTCGAGGGTGTCGGAGATCACGGCTGCGAGTACATGACCGGCGGGAACGTCGTGGTTCTCGGACCGGTTGGCCGCAACTTCGCCGCAGGAATGAGCGGTGGAATTGCCTGGGTGCTCGACGAGGACGGCACATTCTCCGGTCTCTGCAACCAGGCGCTGGTCGATCTCGAACCGATGAGCGTCGACGATCACGCTGTGGTCAGACGATTGGTCGAACGACACGTGGAATACACCGGCAGCACTCGGGGCACAACGATTCTCGAATCCTGGGATGAATGGTCGTCCCGATTCATCAAAGTCATGCCGCGGGAGTATCGCCGGGTGCTGGAAGCAATGTCGCGCCAGCAACAGGAGTCGGAGCAGGCCGTTCACGTCTGATCGATGAGCGGCGCACCGACAATCAGCCGCGGGCAATGACGCTCGCGGGAAGCTCACGACAAGGGGGTCATGAGATGCCAGATCCGTGGGGATTTGTGAAGATCAAGCAGCAGCCAGCGATGAAACGCCCGATCCAGATCCGGGTTCGAGACTGGTATGAGGTCTACGAACCGACAAAGGATGATACGGTCCGATCCCAGGCTGCCCGGTGTATGGATTGTGGCATACCGTTCTGTCACAACGGCTGCCCGCTCGGGAATCTGATCCCGGAATGGAACGATCTGGTCTATCGGGATCACTGGCAGGAAGCGATCGAGCGCCTCCACGACACGAACAACTTCCCGGAATTCACCGGCAAGCTCTGTCCGGCGCCGTGCGAGCCATCCTGCGTGCTCGGGATCTGGGAAGAATCCGTCACTATCAAGCAGATCGAGATGTCGATCATCGATCATGCCTTCAACGAGGGCTGGGTTACCGCAAAGCCACCGTCGGTCCGGACGGGCAAGCGTGTGGCGGTTATCGGATCTGGCCCGGCCGGACTGGCCGCAGCTCAGCAATTGAACTGGGCCGGGCACCTGGTGACGGTGTTCGAGAAATCGGACCGGATCGGTGGCCTGATGCGCTACGGTATCCCGGATTTCAAAATGGCCAAGACCTTGCTGGATCGTCGCCTGGAACTCCTCGCTGAAGAGGGTATCGAGTTCGTCACCGGTGCCGACATCGGCGCGACCGTTGCGGCAGACGAACTGGTCAACGAGTTCGACGCCACTGTTCTGACGATCGGCGCGCTCAAGCACCGGGATCTGCCGATCCCCGGGCGAGAGCTCGACGGCGTTCATTTCGCCATGGACTACCTCACCCAGCAGAATCGAATCCTGGCCGGGGATGAGGTGCCGGAGCACGAGCGTATCGATGCCAGTGGCAAGCGTGTGGTGATCATCGGAGGTGGCGATACCGGAGCAGACTGCTTCGGCACCGCGATCCGTCAGGGCGCCGCAGACGTTGTCCAGTTTCAGCGCTGGCCCCAGCCACCGGAGCAACGCAAGCCGGAGAACCCGTGGCCAGAACCGCCGGAAGTCTTTCAGTATTCCCCAGCTCATGAGGAGGGAGGCTCCCGTGAGTTTGCGATTGCCACCCGGGAGTTCTCCGGAGAGAACGGCCGCCTGACGACCCTCCATGGCGCCCGCTACGAGGTGGTGCCAACAGATTCTGGTCGGCCAAAACTCGCCGAGAAGGATGGCACCGAATTCGAGATGCCAGTTGAACTGGTTCTGCTAGCAATCGGGTTCTCTGGCCCCGAGCCGGGCGATGTCATCTCCCAGCTGCAGCTCGATATGAGTGATCGTGGGACGATTTCGGTGGATGCTCAGCAGCAGACATCGGTGCCGGGTGTCTTCTCGGCCGGCGATGCCTCACGGGGCCAATCGCTGATCGTCTGGGCTATCGCCGAGGGCCGCAAGGTTGCCCATCACGTCGACGAATTCCTGATGGGAGAAACGTCGCTGCCTCGCCCTTGGTAATGGCGGCCTGGCAGCGGCCCTGTAACTCAACAACACCGTTTTGATCGCCCGGGGCGCATGACGCTGGATCAACTTTCCTCCTCCGATCCAGTTTCATCGCTCCGGGCGATCCTGTTTCCCCTCCGGCTCGCCATACCCGCAGATGGAATCGCTGTTACGGCAAGTGGTGGCATGTCCCTTGGGTTAACCAGTGGCAGAGCATGGATGTGTTCGTCATTGCATAGCGATCAGGCGCTCAACCATTTGACGCGTACCGGAGAAAGGGACGATTATGCTGCGACAGTTTATTCTGCTATTTGGTGCAACGATTCTTGCGACCGCGTTTCTCGCGGCCTGCAACGGTGATGATGGGGTCGATGATCTAGCGCCGGTCGATGACACGGTCGGGCTGGACGATGAGGCAACACCCGAAGGCGAGGATCCGGACCAGGGGGCAGCCCGAACAGACGATGACGACGGAGCCGGGCAAACCGGTGGCAGCGCTTCCGATGACACGGGCGATCTGCTGAGTGATCAACTGGACGTTGTTCTGGTCGATCATGAAATCGAGATGGATTCGACTGCCGATGAGGGAATCGTCCTGTTCGCCGTTTCCAACGAGGGTGACGAAGAGCACGGCATCGAAGTTACGTATGCCGATGGAGATGAAGGTGACATCCTCGGAACAATAGATGTTGCGCCGGGTGAAGAAGGTCAGTTGGAACTCGAACTGGAAGCCGGCGAGTATGTCGTTTATTGTCCTGTTGGTGACCACCGCGAAGAACACGGAATGGAAACCACATTGACGGTCGAGCCGGTCGAGGACGACGACGAATAACCGTTCGTCTGGCTATACGCTTCAAAACATCCACCGGGGACAGGCTGCCTGTCCCCGGTTTTTCCGTGCCGCGCCGTTATGGGCTCCAGTGCCCGGTCTGAATCGCTTCCTCGATCTGCCGCTTTCGGAGCCGTTCCATCGCCGGAGCGGCTTCTGGCTCGTCTTTCAGGGCAGCGATGAAGTTGTTTCGCTGTTGCAGGTTGATCAGGGCGCTGACCACATCGATCAGATCAATCAGATCCCGGGCGTGGTCGACCTGGCCTTCTAACCAGTCGTTTTCGCCTTCACTCAGCCAGGGTATCAGCCCCGGGAGTGGGTTGAGATCGCGCAGCTTGATCTGAAACGGCATCGGAAGCATTGGACGATAGGTCTGCCACCGACCGTTCTGCTCCATCATCCGGGAGACGCGTGCTCGCAACGCTTCGTAGGACTGCTCGGGCGGAATACAGATTGCCTGGCTCCAGGATTCCGCGCGCTTTACCGTATGACACGGAGTCTCCGGGAAGAACCGGTCGGCCTCGGCGGTAGCTGCGCGATCTCCGGTGATCAGCCCGATCGGTATTCCATGCTCGCCCAGCCACCATGCCAGCAAGGAGAGTTCGCCGATCTGTTGCCCGCCGACGGCAACGGCCAGACCCTGACGCATCGTGTGACTTATGAACCCCTGATCATCGCCAGCCATCGGGTGAAACCCGATCAGCAGAGCCAGATCGTAGCCTGTGGACAGATCCTCGGGAACGACGCTGATGCCGGCGTCGAGCAGCTCCGGATCGATGTTTCCACCGCCACCATGCCAGTCGATAACCGAAATCGACTGCGCCCCACGGGAGCGAGCCGCTTCGGCAATGACATTGATCTCCGCGCAGAGCAGTTGCACGCCTTCACGATAGTCGTCGGTACCCCGGACACACTGCTCATAGCGCTCGATTCCGGTGATGCCTTCCATATCCGCGACAATCAGTAGTCTGGACACTGGTGAACTACCCCTGACTATTCCGATGAGCCTGAACCCGATCTCTGACGGCCGGGGCCACCTCGTTGATGAACGTTTCCAGCTTGCTCGAGTTCGGCGGGCCGATCAGAATGAAGGTGGAGAAACCGAAGTCGATTGCCTGATGAGAGAGGGTATCGATCCAGAGATCGACCGGCCCGACAATCCGGATATCGTCATCGCTGGCGCCCGATTTCACTTCCTCGGTGAATTGGCCGACGCAGTTGTAGATACGCCGGATATCCGATGGATCCCGGCCGTTCTTCCGGGCGGACTCATCGATGAGCAGACTGTTGCTGGCTGCGACCGACGGTGCCATGTAGTGCATCAGCGGAATGACCCAGCCATCGGCGGCCTGGCCGATGAGATCGAGCATTCTCGGGCCGGACGCCCCCACCCAGATCTCCATGTCGTGAGCCGGCTTCGGACCTCCATGAGTTCCGGCGATCTGGTGAAAGATGCCGTTGACCCGTGCATCAGCCTTGCCCGACCAGAATGCACGGCAGACGGCGAGGACTTCCTCCATTGCGGTGACAGTCTCACCGGCGCTCATCGGGCTGGCCCCCATCGCCACGGCGCGGTCATGGAAGAACGGCGCACCTCCACCGATGCCGAGTTCGAACCGTCCCCCACTGAGTTGATCCATGGACGCCGCAGCGTTTGCGACCAGTGCTGCGTCGCGCATTTGCATGTTGGTGACGTCGGGAAACACGCGTACGTTCTGTGTCTGTGCCAGCACCATCGCCATCAGTGAGTAGCAGTCGAAGTGCGTCTCAATGTACGGATGATCCTGAATACCGATGAGATCGAATCCCATCTCGTCAACCATCCGGGCGGTTTGCAACGTCCCCTCGGGATCACCGATCGCTGGATCGAGGAAGTAGCCGAACTGAATATCGTGGCCGTAATCGGGCATCGAGCGGGCTCCGTTCCGGGAGAGAAGTCGACCTCTGATTCTCACCTGTATCGTATACCACCCGGGTACCCAACGAAACCGCCGCGAACGGAACACTTATCCTGTGTTATGTGAAGTTTGAAACGGCATATCTACTGGAACGGCCCAGACTGTTCTGACTCGATCAGGGGTTCGAGGTCTGTGGGTTTGCTTCGGGGGCGGGCTCACTGGCCTGTGTGGGATCGTGTCGACGGCCACGCAGGAGTCTCGACGAGTTACCCAGAATTCCGATATCCGGAATCGCCTGAGCCGCTGCCGCGATGGCCGGAGGCAAGAACCCGAACGCAGCCAGACTCAACCCCAGGAGGTTGTAGACAGCGGTGAATCCCAGGTTACCCCGCACGATTCCCATTGTTCGTCGCGCGGTCCGGAAGACATCCGGCACGAGCATCCAGTCGTCCCGCATCAGTGCGATGTGAGCGGCTTCGATGGCCACTGGCGTCCCGGCAACGCCCATCGCGATCCCGACATCCGCCTGGGCAATCGCCGGAGCGTCATTCACTCCGTCACCGATCATGACCACCGTATGTCCGCGGGCCTGGAGTTCCCTCACCACGCCGATTTTGTCATCTGGCAGCAGGTTTGCCCGGTAATCGATGTTCAGTCGACCAGCCAGAGATCGGGCCACGGCATCGTGGTCACCGGTCAGTAGCGTGATCTGCTCGATGCCATACTGGCGGAGTTCGTCGATGGCTGCCGGCACTTCTCGACGGATCGTATCCTCCGCGCCGAGCACCCCTACGATCCGTCCGTCTATCGTGACCAAAAGCACCGTCTTGCCAGCGGTCTGAAGTTCATCGACCTGAGCCGGTATCTCGAGATCACCGGCCAATCTCGGATTTCCAGCCGCGACAACACGCCCGTCGATCGTTGCCCGAACCCCGAACCCGGGGATCGCTTCGAACGCCTCCGGCTCACCCACGGCAATGTCTTGCTCTCTGGCATAGCGTCGCACTGCGTCTGCGAGCGGGTGCTCGGAGTTCCGTTCTGCGGTGGCCGTCATTCTGAGGAGTTCCCCGGTGGACATCCCGTTGAGCGAAATCACGTCGGTAATCTGGGGCTGTCCGAGCGTCAGCGTGCCGGTCTTGTCCACCAGAACCACATCCGCCTTTGCCAGTGCCTCGAGATAGCGACCACCCTTGATGATCAGCCCCCGATTTGCGGCAGA
>REEK01000058.1 GCA_007695115.1 Sphaerobacteraceae bacterium | reverse complement strand
GAAGCAAAGAAACAGGCGTTCCTGGATCGGGACCATTACATCGGCGACCCGAGAATGGTCGACGTTCCGGTTGACTGGCTCATCTCCGCAGAGCGTGCTGATGAGATGCGGGCGAAGATCGATCCCGGACAGGCCTGGGTTCAAAACGGTGCCGCGCCCGGATCTGGTGACACCATCTATCTCTGCGCGTTCGACCGCGACGGAATGGCCGTGTCACTGATTCAGTCGCTCTTCAAAGGGTTCGGGAGCGGGATCGTTGCTGATGGCGCCGGTATCGTGCTGCAGAACCGGGGTGCGTCGTTCTCGCTGGATGAGAATGCGGCCAACGGTCTGGCACCAGGCAAGCGACCGATGCACACGCTGATTCCCGGCATGATCTTCGACGGCGACAACCCCTGGTCAGTGTTCGGGTGCATGGGTGGACACGGGCAGGCTCAGACGCATTTGCAGCTCGTCACCCGGATGATCGATCACGGGATGAACCCACAGGAAGCGATCGAGTCGCCTCGCTGGGTTTCAGGTCCGGATACGGCAGCAGATCCGGAGCATCTGCTCAAACTGGAACCGGAGTTTGGTCAGGATGTCGCAGATCAGCTCCAGAAGATGGGCCACGAGGTTCGGACAACCGAGTCCTTCTCGTCGGCAATGGGGCACGCCCAGGCAATTCGCATTGACTGGAAAGAAGGTGTGTTGATCGGTGGTGCGGATCCCCGGGCCAACGGGTACGCGCTCGGCTGGTAGCCCGAGCGACTAATGTGGCTCAGATTCGGTGTTCGGGTCCCAGGGAAGATGGCCGTTACTGTGCGGACAGACATGACCCTCGGGCCCGATCACCTCGCCACAGCGAGGGCAGCGTGGCCGTCCGGCAGCAACCACTTCGGCGATCTCTTCGGCCAGGCCACTGGCTGCTTCGATCGAAGAGCGCCCGGTAAAGACCGGCTCTGCATCGCTTTCCTGTTCGATATCGTGGGCGAAGAACGCGACGAGTCGGGATTCGTCATCGTAGCCGATCGCCATCTTTCCGACCTGATACTCCGGGGCGGTCGGGTCGACTGGCGCCAGCATCGGCAAACGCTCAGGAGTGATTGAGTCGGTATCGAGGCCAGTATCCTGAAGCTGCTCGAGAAGTTGTTCGATCGCCAGCCCCAGCGCCTGCAGTTGTTCTTTTTCCATCCAGAGTGAAATTATGTCTCCGGGAGTGCCTGCAATGAGGCGAAATCGACGCTGACCTGGTTCGCCAATTGCCTCGGCGGCAAGAACATCGAGGTGTTCGTATTCGTGCTGCTCGAAAACCACAGAATTCCCCACTCCTTCGGTTCGCATCGCGCCGCTTCTCGGAGCATACTATACGCTGCTGAACACTGGCATCCGATTGGCCGACAGCGGGACAGTTTATCGCGATTGTTTGTGGCAGTATGGTCACCATTGTTGGTTTCGTTCGTCTTAACGGCTGGGGTATCGTTCTCGTACCATTCGCGAACGACAGTAGCCGGTCGCAAAAGACCCTGAAGGGATGACGACTGTTTTATGGATAAGCGTGTACTGATTGGTGTAGTCGGCCTGTTCGTTGCCGTCGTCGTCGTAGCACTTGTCTTCGCTCTTGCCGGAAATGGCGACAGTGACGATGACAGTGACGAAGCCGTCGCCGATGAGGCTACCCCGACGGAGTCGGTAGCCGATGTGCCCGGTGAAGATGATGGTATTCCGGTAGAAGATGACGAGGAAGTTTCCGAAGCAACCGAAGCCACCGATGACGCGGACGAAGAACCGGCTGAAGAGCGGCCGCAAGCAGGCGTCGAATTGCCAACTGGAGAACCTGAGCGACCGCAGAGTGATGAGATGGCCTACGGCTTCAATATCGCCTGGCGAGCTGATGAGGACGGCGCTCAGTTCAATCAGTACACCCAGCAGGCCGTCGATACGGCGGGCTTCAACTGGGTCAAGTTTCAGGTTCACTGGAGCGAGATCCAGCGCGAGCCTGACTGGCACGACCCGCTACCGGTCGACCGTATGGTCGAACTCTATGAGGGAACCGATATCCGTATTCTGATCTCGGTCGTCGGTGCGCCAGACTGGGCCCGTGATCCAGAGAACGAGCAGCTACTGGCCGATTTCGAGGCCTTCGCAGGCTTCATGGGCTTCATGGCAGAGCGCTATCAGGGACGGGTACACGCCTGGGAGATCTGGAACGAGCAGAATATGGCGCATGAGATGCACGGAACGGTCCGGGTAAGCGACTACGCCTACCTGCTGGAAGCTGGATACCGGGGTGTCAAGAACGCCGATCCGGACGCACTCGTGGTGTTCGGCGGGCTGACTCCGACCGGTATCAATGATCCAGAGGTTGCCGTCAACGATGTCGACTATCTCGAAGCGTTCTACCTTTACGGGAACGGACACTATGCCCAGTTCTTCGACATCATGGGAATGCATCTGAACTCCACCAACAACCCGCCAGATACGTCGTACCCGGAAAATCCCGGACGCGGAGAGTGGACTGATCACAACAGCTTCTATTTCCTGCGTGGTCAGGATCTGCGCGGCGTTATGGCCGAGTTCAATGATGAACGCGAAGTCTGGGTAACCGAGTTCGGCTGGTCTACCGAGAATCAGGCCGAAGGCTACGAGTATGGCGCAGACAACACCGAGGAAGACCAGGCGGAGTTCGTGACCGGTGCATTCGATGTCGCTCGTGAGCAGATGCCGTGGATCACTGGAATGTTCCACTGGAATCTCAACTTCACCACGCTGGTTGATCCCGCTGATGAGAAGTACGCCTGGTCTGCGTTGAACGCAAACTGGAGCCCGAGACCGGTCTACAACGCCCTTCAGGAGATGCCCAAACCATAACTCCTGTCGACACATATTCTTGACCTCAAGCCTTCACGCGCCCGCTCCAGATCGAGCGGGCGCGAGGCCGTGTCACGATGTTTGCGGAGGTCTTTCGCGAATATCGATCGCCGGACGTTTCTAAACCGATGCCAGAGAGCATCAAAGAGGGAGACACCATCAATGCTGACGAACCATAACGCTCCGCTCAACAAGCTGCAGTCTCTGTTCGCGCAGCGTGTCGATCGCCGGACGATGCTTCGACGCGGGGCTGCACTCAGCCTGGCGATTCCGGGTGTCAGCGCACTGCTGGCGGCCTGCGGTGGCGATGACGAAGAAGAGGAGCCCACACCAGAACCAGAACCCGAGGAAGAGCCAGAACCTGAAGAGGAAGAGGAGCCGGAGCAGGAAGACGAACCGACACCGGAGCCTGAGCCTACCCCGGAACCAGAACCCGAGGAAGAGCCAGAACCTGAAGAGGAAGAAGAGCCGGAACAGGAAGAGGAGCCGACCGACGAGGTCAGTTTGCCGGAAGGTGAACCAGAGCGACCGCAATCGGACTTCATGGCCTACGGGTTCAACGTTGCCTGGCGAGCCGATGAGGATGGCGAACAGTTCAACCAGTGGACGCTGCAGGCGCTGGATACGGCCGGATTCAACTGGACCCGATTCCAGGTTCACTGGAGCGAGATTCAGCGTGAGCCCGAGTGGATGGATCCGCTTCCGGTCGATCGTATGCTGGATGCCCACGAGGGTAGTGGCGTCCGGGTACTGATTTCAATCGTTGGCGTACCTGACTGGGCACGTCATCCGGAAGACACGCAACTCCTCGGTGACTGGGAGAACTTCGCGAACATCATGGCGTTTCTCGCCGACCGCTATCGGGGTCGCGTCCATGCCTGGGAGATCTGGAACGAGCAGAACATGGCACATGAGATGCACGGAACGGTCCGGGTAAGCGACTACGCGTATCTTCTCGAGGCCGGCTACCGCGGCGTCAAAGAGGCTGACCCTGATGCGCTGGTGGTGTTCGGCGGGCTGACTCCCACCGGAATCAACGATCCGGAAGTCGCCGTTAATGATGTCGATTATTTGCGGGAGTTCTATGCGTTCGAGGGTGGAGCTTTCACACAGTACTTTGACGTGATGGGGGCTCATCTCAACGCGACCAATAACCCGCCGGAGACGAGCTATCCGGACAACCCCGGACCGGGTGAGTGGTCGGATCACAACAGCTTCTACTTCCTGCGGGGCATCGATCTACACGCCGTGATGTCGGAGTACGAAGATGGCCGGCAGATGTGGGTCACCGAGTTTGGATGGACCACTGAGAACCAGGCGCAGGGGTACGAGTATGGTGCGGACGTGAGCGAAGAGGATCAGGCGAACTATCTGGTGAACGCGTTTACAGTGGCGCGAGAACAGATGCCGTACATCACGGGGATGTTCGTCTGGAATCTGAACTTCACGACACTGACGCCGCCAGAAGACGAGAAGTATCCCTGGTCAGTACTGAACTCGAACTGGTCGCCGCGCCCGGCCTATACAGCGCTGCAGCAGATGCCCAAGCCGTAGCCTCACCGACCGGCGAAAAAGCGAGCAATTTCATCGACGGCGAATTCCGGAATCTTCCGGGGTTCGCCGTTCTTGATGAGGATCCGTTCGTCGGGATTGGCGGTCAATCGCCCGATCTGTCGCACTGGACGTTCAGTGGTATCAAACCGATCGCACAGCGCGCTGGCATGGTCCGGCGAGACCACGGCGAGCAATGCGCCAGAGGCGATCAACCCCCACGGGTCGAGGCTCAGCGCACTCGTGATGGCCCGGGTTTCCTCGTAGACGTGAACCATTTCGGCTTCGATCTCGATGCCGAGACCGGTAGCCTGGGCGATCTCATCGAGCCCTGTCGCCAGACCACCTTCGGTCGGATCGTGCATTGCCTTGATTTGACCCGGAGCGGCGCCTCGCAGATTGATGGCGTGATTCAGAACACTGATGCCCGGTGCCCGATCGAACGACGCACCCCGTTGCAGGGTCAGGGCATCGACTGTTTCGGAGAGTCGGTCGCTCGCTTCTGAGGCAAGAATCGCGGTTCCCTCGATGGCGATCCCACCGATCAGCATCACGGCATCGCCGGGTTGAGCCGTCGAAGGATCGATGAGTTCATCCTGCGTCGTCACGCCGATCATCTGCCCGATCAGGAGTGGGCGATCGAGGCCTTCGGTGATCTCTGTATGACCACCGATCAGCGAGCATCCGACGTCTGCACAGGCGTTGCGAAGCCCTGCGAAGATCGATTCCACCAGCGCTGGAGTGGTCGATGCTTCGGGAAGCAGCGCGGTAACCAGCAGCCAGCGTGGAACGGCACCCATGCAGGCGATGTCGTTTGCATTGATGTTGACGAGATACCAGCCGACATCAGCGGTTGGGAAGGTGATCGGGTCAGTCTTCATCACCAGGATCTGATCGCCGACCCGGACTGCGGCCGCATCGCGACCGATTCCGGGACCGACCAGCACGTCATCACCAGCCTCGATCCCGGCCAGGAGCCCCGCGAGGAGATCTCCCGGAAGCTTGCCGACTGGCAACGGAGCGTCAGGATCCCGGCGTCCTTCAGTCATCAGGCGACCCGGCAACGTCGCCCAGGCAGACGTCCATCGCCCGTGCGCTGCGCAATAGTGGATGAGTCAACGGAACGTGGCGCGGTCCGCGGGTCGCGACGACCAGCGGGACGGACATCATGTCCGTGCTGGATTGCCCCATCGGATCGCGACTGATCGCGACCATCCGGTTGGTGTCGCCGCTCGCGAGAAGGTCCACGGCGAACGTGCCCATCATCGTCCCCAGCGCGCGATCACGCGGCGTTGGTTCACCACCTCGCTGCAGATGGCCCAGGACGACCGAGCGGACTTCCTGATCGAGGCGCTTGTCGAGTTCTACTTCGAGCCATGCTCCGATTCCGCCGAACCGTTTCTGATACCACTCTTCACCGATCGTCTGATAGATCTGGGTTCCATCGACCGGCTGGGCACCTTCGGCGATGGCAATGATCGTGAAGTGGCTACCAAGACGTGCCCGGCGCTCGATCTTCTCCTGAACGGCGTTCAAATCGAACGGAATTTCCGGGATCAGAATGATGTCGGCTCCGCCGGAGACACCCGCATAGAGAGTGATCCAGCCTGCGGTTCGCCCCATCAACTCGACGATCATGACCCGATGATGACTCTCGGCAGTGGTGTGCAGTCTGTCGATAGCCTCGGTTGCCGTGTTGACGGCGGTGTCGAAGCCGAAGGTCACTTTGGTGCCCCGGACATCGTTATCGATGGTCTTCGGGATGCCGATGACCTGTACCCCCTTGCGGGCCAGTTCGTTGGCGATCGACATCGTTCCATCGCCGCCGATGACCACGATTGCTTCGATTCCGAGATCGTTGAACCGCTTGATCACGTCTGCCGAGTGATCTCTGGGGGTGGTCTCTCCGGCCGCAGTGTTTTGAAACGAGAAAGGATTGCAGCGATTGCTGGCGCCCAGAATGGTCCCCCCACGGGGGAGAATGCCGCGAACGGAACGCAGCGTAAGTTCCTCGAACTCACCTGTGATGCATCCCTCGAAGCCGTTGCGGAATCCGATAACGCTCCACCCCTGATCGAGGATGGCGGACTTCGTCACCGCCCGGATTACCGCGTTGAGGCCCGGCGCGTCGCCTCCTCCGGTGAGAATGCCAATTCGCTGAATCTTTCCCATCCCGTTTCCTCCCCAGACATACGGTCGTGGTGTATGACACGTCATTTCGCAGCGTCGGATCAACCGTATGGCTGCTATAATCCGCACGACGATGGATCGACTGGGCCGCGGCCGTGCGGTGGTAAGACTTCGTTCGTTCCCCATTTTACATGGGAATATCACTGTTCCGGTTCCGCGCGCAACTCTGTCAGATCCTTACGAGGCGTCGACGCCACAATTTCGAACGCGTCGCACCCGGTGCAGGCGGGCGCCGTTGACAATCTCGAACCAGTCATCACACGGAGGTGCCACGCTATGGTTACCGATCGCGGATACGTAGAAGAACTTGCGGATGTCGAGGACGATTTCGACCGCTGGTATGTCGAAGTTGTTCGAAAAGCAGAACTCGCGGACGACTCCCCGGTTCGCGGAACCCGGATCATCCGCCCATACGGCTATGCGCTCTGGGAGAACATTCAGCGACAGCTGGACGATCGCATCAAGGCGACCGGCGTGGAGAACGCGTATTTCCCGCTGTTCATCCCGAAGAGCATGCTGGAGCGCGAAGCAAATCACGTCGAAGGCTTTGCTCCGGAGGTGGCCTGGGTCACCCATGGTGGAGACAAGAAACTCGAAGAGCCGTGGGCCGTGCGGCCAACCTCGGAAGCGATCATTTGCCCGATCTACGCGCGCTGGGTGCAGTCCTATCGCGATCTGCCGATCCTGATCAACCAGTGGGCAAACGTGGTTCGCTGGGAAGAACGACCGCGGGCGTTCCTGCGCACCGTTGAATTTCTGTGGCAGGAAGGTCATACCGCGCATGCCTCGCTGGATGAGGCTGAAGAGCGGACGCGGCAGATGCTCGACGTCTACGAAGATCTCTGTGTAACGGAACTCGCCATTCCGGTGGTGCCGGGTCTGAAGAGTGAATCGGAGAAGTTCGCCGGAGCGCTGCGGACCTATACCATCGAGGCGATGATGGGCGGCAAGCACTGGGCGCTTCAGTCGGGAACATCGCACAATCTCGGCGATCATTTCGGACGTGTCTTCGAGATCGAATTCCTGGATGCCAACGGTGAGCGCCAGTTCGCCTTCAACACCAGCTGGGGTCTCAGTACTCGAATCGTTGGTGCGGTGATCATGGTCCATGGGGATGAGCGTGGACTGCGAATGCCGCCGCGGGTGGCCCCGACACAGGCCGTCATTGTTCCGATCTGGCGAAAGGCCAAGGAGCGCGAATCGGTTGAAGCGGCCGTCAAGACCGTTCAGGAATCTCTCGGCAAGGACATCCGGGTCAAGGTCGACCTCCGGGATGACAAGACTCCGGGGTGGAAGTTCAACGAGTGGGAGCTCAAGGGAGTTCCGATCCGGATTGAGCTGGGCCCACGAGACATCCAGAATGAGCAGGTTATGGTGGTGCGTCGGGATACCGGCGAGAAACAGCCTGTCCCGATGACTGAATTGCCCGAGATGCTTCCGAAGCTGCTCGAGGAGATTCAGGAAAACATGATGGCGCAGGCGACGGCCATGCTCAATGACAATTCTGAGCGTGTTACCGAGTACGAGCGTCTGCGTGAGCGCGCCTCGGCGAATGCCGGTTTCAGCTACGCATTCTGGTGTGGGAGTTCGGAGTGTGAGGACAAAGTGAAGGCAGAGACACACGCAACGATCCGGTGTATCCCCTTCGATCAGCCAGCCGAGGGTGGGCATTGTATCGTTTGCGGCTCCGGGGCCGAGACCGAGGTCGTATTCGCTCGAGCGTATTAATCTCGTGCCGTGAATCAGCGTCCTCCCCAGCGCCAACAACAGCCACCGCGGTCGGAGCGGGAACGAGAGTTTGTGTTCCGGCCACCACCGGACGCCGCAGAGGAGCTGGAACCCGGGGTGTCGACCGAGACGCTCCGTAGCTGGTTGTTGTCAGCTGTTGGGGCAATTATCGTCTGGCTGATTGCCCTGGGCGCGATGCTTCCCGCATCGCTGGGTGCCATACTCATCCTCCCCGAGACCTATAGCATTCTGCTGCTCGGGGCGGGACTCTGGCTGGTTCTCGGGCTGGCCGCCATTCACTGGTACATTCCACCGGATAATCCCTCGACACCCCATGCTGAAGGGCTAGCCATTGCAGGCTGGCACATTCTCACCACGCTTATCTCGACGGGATTCTTCGCCTGGGTGCTCCTGTTCCCTGATGGTCGCCGCCCGGTGTTCACTATCGGAGACGTCGTTCCTGTCGTTGTAGTCGGCGGGATTCTGCTGGTGATGTTCGGGATCATTTTTACGCTCATGCGGGGATATGAGCCAATGCTTGGATTACGCCGGGCGTATACCGTGCTCTGCCTGCTGACCGTCTGGATGACACTCTGGCTGGTGGCTGCGCATGGGGGACTCTGACATTTCCGCGGCCGAGATTCGGTGTGGAACGGTGTTTGCGTCAGGCATTCTGGCCCCGAAGCGGGGCGCCGCGGAATTATCCGCTGTTTCACGTTCGTTCAGGCGCCGCAAAGGAGTCGCTACGATTGGTCTTTTTCACCATCTTTACCCTTACGTTCCTGTCAGCCGATTATTTGATCACCGGCTCCGTCACGAACACCTGGATTGGTATTGCGATTATCACTGGAACATTGTCCGCTCTGGTACGGTGGTCTGTAAGCTGGATGCTGAGCCTGGTGTCTCCACGGTGGGATCATTCGAGTCAGGCGTAACCGCTGGTTTTCAACAATTTGAATCGGCTGGGGCAGAATAATGAGTCTTGGTACATCCATCGCATTCGTCGCCATATTCCTGGTCGTCTATGCGCTCGTCAGCTTTATGGTGGCTGGAGCAATCCACTGGCCGGGAATCGTTGGAGGAGTGATTGGTGCGGTAACCGCATACTTCCTCTCGTCCTGGATGCGGCGCAACCGCGATCAATCAGCCGATTGACTTCGCCCCTCGCCATCAACGCCTCTCGGAATGGTTCGATGCAGTTCTTGAGTTCGTGTGCTAGTGTGTACACGTGCATTCAGCGCTAAATACGCATCGTTCATATGCATACGGACTGCATCAGAGAGGAACACTCGATGGTCAGGTACCACCACATAACCGTTGATGCCCATCAGCCACTCAGCGAGCAATCCGATCGAGGACACAACCGATGGCATGAAGCGATCCCGCCGATCGCTGAGGTGGATCCAGGTGACACGGTCAGTATCGAAACACTCGATGCGATCGACGGTCAGCTCGCCCCGGGATCGACTCATGAGGACGTAGCGTCAGTCGATCTGAGCCGGGTGCATCCGCTCACTGGCCCCATTACGGTCAATGGAGCCGAACCAGGCGATCTGCTGGAAATCAAGTTGCTCGATATCGAGGCTGATCCTTGGGACAACTGGGGCTTCACCGCTCAGGTTCCGAACTTTGGCTTCCTGAGCGATCTCTTCCCGGACCCGTATCTGGTCAACTGGGAATTGCTGGACGATTACTATGCAGAATCATCGCAGATCCCCGGCGTCCGGATTCCGTATAGCCCGTTCGCCGGAATCATGGGCCTGGCGCCATCGACATCGCTACGGGAGACGACCACCGCGAGAGAGCAGGCACTGATCGATCAGGGCGGGACCTGTCTGCCACCGGACGTCAGCGGAGCGATCCCCGGCGGGGAGATCGGCGCGCAGGGACTGCGGACGATTCCCCCTCGGGAGACCGGCGGGAATATCGACATCAAGCAGTTGACGCCAGGCTCCAGCCTGTTCCTTCCAGTTCATCAGCCGGGCGCGCTCTTCTCAACCGGTGATGTTCACTATGCCCAGGGTGACTGCGAGGCGTGCGGGACGGCGATCGAGATGCGCTCGGTGGTGCATCTGCGGTTCCGGGTTCACAAGGGAGTGGCCGAGAGCCGGAATATCCGCTTTCCGCAGTTCTCGCACGATGACTACTTCTCCAGCTCCGAAATGGCCGTACCGCGTCGGTTCTACGCCACAACGGGGATGCCGATTCACCCTGATGGGCGGAACGACGGGGAGAACCTGACCCTGGCTGCCAGGAATGCGCTGATCAGCATGATCGATCATCTCGAGACGCGAGGATACGACCGGCAGCAGGCCTACGCGATCTGCAGTGTGGCGGTCGATCTGAAGGTGAGCCAGGTGGTGGATGTGCCGAACTTCATCGTCTCGGCAATTCTGCCGCTGGATATTTTCATCTAGATCCAGGATGCCACTGATGCAAAACGGCCGGTGGCTCGCTACCACCGGCCGTTTCTGTCTGTGCTGGCGGAAGGGGAGGGATTCGAACCCTCGAGGGCTATAAACCCTACGCGATTTCCAATCGCGCGCACTAGGCCAGACTATGCGACCCTTCCTGACTTGTCTGTTCCGACTCCGAAGAGTCGTCCGGCGGAGAGGGTGGGATTCGAACCCACGAAGGCTACTAACCTTACCGCTTTTCGAGAGCGGCACCTTAAACCACTCGGACACCTCTCCGCCGGGAATTGTTCCAATCTGAACGTAAAAATGCAAGGTGACTGGCACCTTGCATTCCGTCATGAGTACGCCCGGCAGGACTCGAACCTGCGACCTTCTGGTCCGCAACCAGACGCTCTATCCGCTGAGCTACGGGCGCATATTCAACTAGCTGGCACCGTGGCGCCGAACTCCAGATACGTTACCATATCAATGCCCGGACATCAACGTTGCGCGTGCCGCTTCCACTACCTCACGCGATCGCCGCTGGTGTAGGGTTTCAGGAGAATTGATATTGCGATCCGACACACTGAGCCGGGGAATAAGGCTTCGCGTGACTGCGTTTTCAGCCCATAGACAATAGACTTCATCATCCACAATCAGGAGTTGAGTGACGTATGAGCACTGGAACCACCACATCTCGCTCGCAGCGGAACAAGAACGACAACAGTTGGCTCTCGGGGACAACGCTCTGGATTGTCGGTGGCATCCTGCTGGTGATCATCGCGGCCCCGCTAGCGATGAACGTCCTCGGCGGAGATGACACTCCCGAAGTTCTCGAAGGCCACGTAGTTGAGATGCCAGATGAAGGTCGTGATCACGTCGCCGAAGGTACGACGGTAGAGTACGAATCCGACCCCCCCACCTCTGGACCGCACTACGCCAGCTGGGCTCCGGCAGGAATTCATCGAGAGGTTGTCCCGGACGAATTACTGGTGCACAACCTGGAGCACGGACATATCGTCATTTATTACACCACCGACACGAGCCGTTTGTCCGATGAGTCAGTCGCCAAAATCACTGAGCTGACCGAGGAATTCGATGGCCAGTGGGACGCGGTGCTGGCTGTTCCAAGACCGGACATGGACGGCGAGTTGACACTGACGGCCTGGAACTACAAGATGGAGCTCGATTCGTTCGATGAAGAACTCATCGACGCCTTTGTGGAGGCATATCGCGGCCGTGGACCGGAGAACCCGATCCGTTAGGTTTGAGTTAAGATCCGCGCCAATCTGCTCGGCTGGTTGACACAGATTTCACAAGCTGCTACTATGCCGTAAGTGGAGTTAGTCTCCAGACACATGAATGGTGAGAGCAAACGTGCCAGCGAAAGCAATCGCAATCAGCGTGAACCCGTCGGTCGAGGACCACATCCTCGAGTCGGCTGATGCTGTCGTTGCTGGTCTCACTGTAGTCCTTAGCTCGCTCGTACTCCTTGTAGTACGCATTATTATTGGCGGCCGTGTAGCCGTCGGAGGTTTTGCGAGAAGCTAGGGATCACTGAAGAAGATACCAAGTCTCGCGAGCCTCCGGATCATCCGGAGGCTCGTTTGCGTTTGCGGAACATTTCCTGGTTGGGTGTAATTCGACTCGAAGAGAGGGGCTCGCACGATGGTTTCAACAGATACAGGCGCAGCGAAGCGTACTGACACAGCGGCTGAAGCAAAGCCGCAGACCGGTGCCCGGTTGCTCTGTCAGGCAATGGAGCGAGAAGGTGTCGATCTGGTCTTCGGTTATCCAGGTGGTGCGGTCATTCCTCTCTACGATGTTATTCCCGAGTTCAACATGCGGCATATTCTGGTCCGGCACGAGCAGGGCGCTGCCCATGCCGCCGACGGTTACGCCCGGGCAACCGGCAAGCCAGGTGTCTGTATCGCCACCTCGGGGCCGGGCGCCACGAACCTGGTGACCGGTATCGCTACGGCGATGATGGACTCGGTGCCGATGGTCTGCATCACCGGTCAGGTTCCGCAGGCGGTCATCGGAAGCGATGCCTTCCAGGAGACGGACATCACCGGCATCACGATCCCGATTACCAAGCACAACTTCGTGGTTCGCCGAGTTGAGGATATCGGCCCGACGATCCAGAAGGCGTTCTATCTGGCGACCTCCGGGCGACCGGGGCCGGTGCTGGTGGACATTCCCAAAGACATTCAGTTGACCAAGGGTACGCTGGCCCCGCGCGGACCGATCAATCTCCCGGGCTATCGTCCAACCACGGTGCCGCATCGACGCCAGATCAAGAAGGCTGCCGAGCTGATCAACCAGGCCGAGCGTCCGCTGATCCTCGCCGGCCACGGGATTATGATCTCGAAAGCGACCGACGAACTCGTTCGCTTCTCGGAACACGCCGACATCCCGATCGGGTTGACACTGCTGGGTATCGGTGGTTTCCCGGCATCGCACCCGAACTGTCTCGGTATGGTGGGGATGCACGGTTTCGCACATGCCAATCACGCGATCAATGACGCCGATGTGCTGATCGGCATCGGGATGCGGTTCGATGACCGTGTCACCGGACGAATCAGCGAGTTTGCTCCCAACGCAAAGATCATCCACGTCGATATCGATCCAGCCGAGGTTGGCAAGAACGTCGACACCACCGTTCCGGTTGTGGGCGACGCGAAAGAGTCACTGAAGCTCCTGATCGACGCGGTTGATGAAGTGCAGGACCGCGAGTGGCTGAAGACGATCGAGACATGGAAGTATCCATTGCCATCGACCCCAGCAGCCATGGACGGCGGCCTGCCACCTCAGTACGCGCTGGAGCGATTGCATACGCTCACCGAGGGCGATGCGATTGTCTCGACGGATGTGGGGCAGCACCAGATGTGGGCGGCTCAGTTCTACAAGTGTGATTCCCCGAACCAGTGGCTTTCCTCAGGTGGCCTGGGCACGATGGGTTACGGTGTGCCCTCGGCGATGGGTGCCGCATTCGGGCGCCCTGACAAGGAAGTCTGGGCGATCGTCGGAGACGGCGGTGTGCAGATGACCCTGTTCGAGTTCGCCACCATCGTTCAGCACAATCTCAACGTGAAGATCGCAATCATCAACAATGGCTATCTCGGCATGGTGCGCCAGTGGCAGCAGTTGTTCCACGATCGGAACTATTCCGAAACGCCGATCACCAGCCCGGACTACGTGATGCTCGGCCAGGCTTATGGAATGGCGTCACGTCGAGTCTCGAAGCCGAACGAGGTTGAAGATGTCATCCGCTGGGCCCAGTCGATCGAAGGCCCGGTTCTGGTCGAATTCGTGGTCAATCAGGAAGAGAATGTGTACCCGATGATCCCGTCCGGTGGTTCCTTTGGTGAGATCATTGAACAGCACGAAACGGAATGGTAGAAGCGATGCGTAGTCATACACTGGTCGTGCTGGTCGAGGATCAGCCAGGCGTCATGAACCGGATCATGAGCCTTTTCCGGCAACGTGGGTTCAATGTTGATAGCATTGCGGTCGGTCATTGTGAGACCAGTGACCAGTCACGCATTACGCTGGTTGTTCGCGGTGACGACAAGACTGTCGAGCAGCTGACCAAGCAGCTCTACAAGCTGCTGGAAGTGATCAAGGTCACCAACGTTACCGGTGAGAACCTGATCCAGCGCGAACTGGCACTGATCAAGATCGCCGCCAGCGAGCGGACACGTGGGGACATTATGCGTCTGGTCTCAGAGGTCTACCGGGCCCGGATCGTGGATGCCTCTCCGGACACGCTGGTGATCGAAGTGACCGGACCGTCCGACAAGATCGAGTCGCTGATCGCCCTGATTCGGCCGTATGGAATCAAGGAGATCAGCCGCACTGGCATGGTCGCGATGCAACGCGGAACCGGAACCGTCAGTGTTACCCGACAGGAAGCCGTCGTCTGAGCCGGCGATTCTGGCTGTTGAGTAGCCGAATTTGCTGAATCAGATGGGCAAATCTGCTGATTGTGAGGGCTTGTCGGCCCTGTTATACTTGTATGGTATTTGAGCGTAGCTTACGCGCGGGAAGAATAGGGAGGCGCCGGATAGATGGCGTTGCATAAGGTGCAGAAGCAGGACATTGTCAGCGATTTCCAGACCCATGACGCGGATACGGGGTCTCCGGAAGTGCAGATTGCACTGCTGACAGAGCGGATCAACAATCAGGTTGGACATCTGCGAGAACATCCGCACGACAACCATTCGCGACGAGGCCTGTTGAAACTGGTCGGTCGTCGCCGCCGGCTGCTGAGTTATCTCAGCAAGAAAGATATCGAGCGGTATCGTGAGACCATCACCAGACTTGGGCTCCGACGCTAGGTTGAGGTCGTTGAACGTGTTCACGGCTCGACGCAGATTCCCGTTCCCGCGGGTGGAAGCCGATATCAGAGTAGCCGACGCTGACAAGTCTTCTGGACTGGCCCAGGGTTTCGTGCCCTGGGCCGTTGTCTTGTTTGCGGGAAGAAAACGGCGAATCTCCGAGTCCGGCTCGCCCGGGAACATTGGGTAACATTGTACGGTGTGAAACGGTAAGAAGGTGAGGTGTTAGGTATTGGAGCCCGATGATGATCCATTAGAGCGATTGTCATCGACCGCCAGTTCCTAACCCCTCCCAAAACCGTCACACCAATTCTGGTTCAGGATGTGCGAGCTATAGAGAATAGCATCGCACTCTGTTTCAAAGTGGGAGAGGATATATGCCTCCAGTAATTACCGAGAAGTCTATTGAAATCAATGGCAGGACACTTACGATCGAGCATGGCCGGATCGCCGGTCTCGCCGATGGTTCCGTGACAATCCGCTACGGGGACACGCTGGTGTTGTCCACGGCGGTCGGTTCCAAAGAGCCGCGTCCAGGCGTAGATTTCCTGCCGCTGACCGTCGACTATGAAGAGCGAATGTACGCCGCCGGCAAGATCCCTGGCGGATTCATCAAACGTGAGGGCCGCCCGTCCGAGAAGGCAACCCTTACCGCACGTCTCACTGACCGACCGATTCGCCCGCTGTTCCCAGATGGATGGCGCTCCGAGATCCAGCTGATTACGACGGTCATGTCGACTGATCAGCAGAATGATCCGGATGTCCTCTCTATCGTGGGTGCATCGACGGCGCTGGCGATTTCCGATATCCCGTGGGACGGTCCGATCGCGGCTGTCCGCATTGGCGACATCGATGGCAACCTCATGATCAACCCAACCTCAGCAGACCTGGAAAACAGCGTGCTGAACATGGTTGTTGCCGGTACTGCTGATGCCGTGATGATGGTTGAGGGTGAAGCAAACGAGGTCTCCGAAGAGCGCATGATTGAAGCGGTCATGGCCGGTCATGACGAGATCAAGCGGATCGTTGAGTTGATCAACGAGCTTCGCGAAGCGGTTGGCAAGCCGAAGCGTGATTTCACCCCACCAGCCAAGAACACAGCATTGATCGAGAAGGTTGAAAAGGCCGTCGAAGGCAAGCTGCGTGATGCACTGTTCCACCCGGATAAGGAACAGCGCAACGAGGCAACCTCAGCACTGAAGGCTGAAGTCGTCGAGCAGCTTTCCACGCCGAGCGATGGAATGTCCGATGAGGACATCGCTGCACTTCCGAGCGCCCGTGAGGTCTCAGACGTGTACGGCTCGATCGTCAAGGGCATGGTTCGCCGGGAGATCCTCGAAGCCGGAGATCGCCCGGATGGCCGCAAGCCCGATGAGATCCGCGACATCTGGGGCGAGGTCAGCTATCTTCCCCGGACACACGGTTCCGCGATCTTCACCCGTGGCCAGACTCAGGTCGTAACGGCCGCCACGCTCGGTACCTCTGGCGAAGGTCAGATGATCGATGGCATCGGCCTCGAAGACAACAAGCGCTATATGCACCATTACAACTTCCCACCCTACAGTGTCGGCGAAGCGCGATTCATGCGTGGACCGAGCCGTCGGGATATCGGGCATGGTGCGCTGGCCGAGCGAGCGCTGATTCCGGTGCTCCCGGACCTCGATGAGTTCCCCTACACGATGCGTCTGGTGTCTGAGGTCGTGACCTCGAACGGGTCGACCTCGATGGCCAGCGTTTGCGGCAGCACAATGGCGCTTATGGATGCAGGTGTTCCGATCAAGGCCCCTGTGGCCGGTATGGCGATGGGCCTTATCACTGACGGCGATTCCAGCCGCTATCAGATCCTGAGCGATATTCAGGGTCTGGAAGACGCGCTCGGTGACATGGACTTCAAGGTTGCCGGTACCGGTGATGGTGTCACGGCAATTCAGATGGACATCAAGGTCGCGGGCATCACTGCAGAGATCATGCAGGAAGCGCTGGATCAGGCCCGTAAAGGCCGCCTCTTCATTCTGAGCAAGATGAATGAAGTCATTGACGCCTCGCGTGGTTCGGTTTCGGACTTCGCACCGCAGATCACACGTATCCAGATCGACAAGCAGCAGATCGGTACGTTGATCGGGCCTGGCGGCAAGATGATCCGCGGCATCCAGGAAGAGACTGGTGCCAAGCTGGAAGTCGAAGAAGATGGCACCGTCTACGTCAGCTCTGTGGACCGGGCCAGTTCCGAGGCGGCGATTGCTCGCATCGAAGCACTGACCAAGGTTCCGGAAGTCGGCGAGGTCTACACCGGCAAGGTCAAGACGATTATCGCCTCTGGCGCATTCGTCGAGATTCTGCCCGGAAAGGACGGCTTCGTCCACATCTCCGAGCTGGAGAACCGACGTGTCGAGAAGGTCGAAGATGTTCTCGCAGTCGGCGACGAAACCACTGTGGTGGTCAGCGCCATTCGTAACGATGGCAAGATCAACCTCTCCCGCAAGCGTATGCTGCCCGCCGAAGGTGGTGCAGATGCTGGAGACGCCGGAAGCAGCGGCGGCAGCAGCAGCAGCGGTGGCAACAGTGGTGGCGGTGGCGAGCGCCGGGGCGGCGGAGACCGCAGCCGGGATCGCAGCCAGTCCAGCGGTGGTGGAGATCGTGGCGGTAACAACCGCAACGAGGGTCGCGTTGAGCAGCGCTTCGAGCCCGATCCGTCCAGGAACAAGGACAAGGAAAAGGACGATGAGGGCGGCGACCAGATCATGCGTCGACCGCGAGACAGCCGGACCCCACCGGGCCGCAGCTAACCGACTCATCGGTTGCAACTCAAGCATGAGAGCCAACAGCGTGGACCATTCGGTCCACGCTGTTTCCCGTTGGCGTTGACTTGTGGACTGGCGCTCCGTGCCGCCCCGTATCGCGAACCGGCCTGTTTGGCGGGGGCAGACGGAGCTGCCCAGTCTACCGATCGCTCAGCCCAACTGAAACAGACCCCTGGCTCTCGTCCGCCGGGACGACCGGGTCCAGCGACTGGAAATGCCGCTCGATCATCATCAGCGCGACAACCCCGAGCATAACTCCGAACCAGAGCGTGGCAAACCGGATCAGCAATGTGGCGGCGCCAGCAATCTGCGTTGTCATCAGCGTGTCCGAGACCAGGAGTATCAGGAGCCCGGCCACTGAGGCTTCGGCAGCGCCCAGGCCTCCGGGAAGCATCGAAAGCGATCCCAGTACCGTGGCGCTGGCGAGAACGAAGAACGCCAGAATAAGGAACTCGGTATTGGCAGGCATGCCGAGGCCAATCAGAATCACGTAGAAGGCCAGACACTCTCCGGCCCAGGAGATCGTCCCGATAGTCGTGGCGATGAGCAGGTTCCGGTTCTTGAGCAGGATGAACGTCGAATCGTACAGGCTCCGCAGGATGTGGACTTTCGGGGCAATGACCGGCACGCGCTCCAGCTTGCTCAGAATCCATTCCACCAGGCGCCGATTCTGAACGATCACGACCACGGTGAGAGCACCGATCGAGGCAACCAGCAGCAGTGGCCAGCCGTACCGGAACGTCAGCAGTCCGAATGAGGCGAGGATCAGCATGGCGATGCCGTCCGTCAGCCGTTCGGCAAGCGGGATCGGCGCGGTCTTCGCCATCGGGGTCCCGGTGGCACGACGCACCAGATACGCTTTCAGGACCTCACCGACTTTTCCCGGGGTGATCGCCATCGCCAGCCCGGCGACGAAGATGATGGCACTGGTGCGTCGCTTCAACCCCTGGATATCGAGGACAGCGAGGTAGAATTCCCACTTGACATAACGGCCGGCGTAGTTGACGAGGGTCAGGAACAGAATGAGTGGCAGTAGCCACCACTGGAACTCTCGGAGGGTCTGCCAGAGCGCTGGGCCATCACTGATGACGACCAGGGCCACGACCACGAGCAGACCGAACGCCAGTCCGTAAAGGAACCGACGTCGCAGCCGGTCCATCACATCGCCGGACGTGCTGGTCGGCTTTGGCTTCTCTCCGCTGATCTGATCCTCGGTCATTTTGCTGGATATCCTGTATTGGAAAATAACTGTACGTACAGTTAGAGGATGGGTGGGGAGTCGGCGTACGTACGCACCAAGGTAATCTGCGTTCGTTGACTGATTTGATCGGGCTCTGATACGATGCAAGCCAGTGCTCAACGAACATCAACGGATTGTACGAGAAATAGAGGCAGCTGTGTTTCAGAACCCGGCACTTGAGCCCCGATACGCAGAGCTCACCCGGCACATCGCCGGAATGGGTTCATCGATTGTTGTGGCGTTCAGCGCCGGGGTGGATAGCACGCTGCTGGTTCGTGCGACGCGAGACGCGCTCGGTGCCGACCGGGTAATCGCGGCAACTGGCCTGTCAGACACCTATCCAGCCGAAGAGATGCAGGAAGCCCGTGAGCTGGCCGAGGAGCTGGGCGTTGAACATGTTCTGGCTCGTACCGAGGAATTGACCGACCCCCGTTATGCGCAGAACTCTCATCAACGATGTTTCTTCTGCAAGAGCGAGCTCTATGGACGCCTGGACCGGATTCGCGAGGAGCGTGGATTCGATCTGATTATCGACGGGACCAACGCCGATGACCTCGGCGACCATCGCCCGGGACTTAGAGCGGCTCGAGATCTTGGTGTCCGCAGCCCGATGCAAGAGATCGGCATGACCAAGGACGAGATTCGTCAGATCTCGAACGAACTTGGATTGCGGACATGGGACAAGCCAGCCTTCGCCTGTCTCTCGTCACGATTTCCCTACGGAACGCCGATTACCGTCGAGAAGCTTCGCCAGGTCGCTGAAGCCGAGCGTGTCCTGCGCCAACTCGGCTTCAAGGGATTTCGGGTGCGTCACCACGACACCATTGCCCGCATCGAGGTTTCCCCGGACGATTTTCTGGCTGTCCTGGAGCACCATGACCTGATCGTCGAGGGGATCAAAGCGAGTGGGTACCGGTTCGTGACGCTCGACTTGAAGGGGTACACCTCCGGGAGCCTGAATGAAGGCCTCTCGATCAAGCTTCGGGAAGCATCCACGCACACAGCATCATCAGCGTGAGTTCTGCTGCGTATTGGCGCTCCCCGACAATTGCCTGACCGTGGGAGCTCGATCACTCGCTCAGCTGATGTACCCCTCCTTGACCAGCAGTTCGGCATTAAGGATCGAAGCCCCTGCGGCACCCCGGATCGTGTTGTGGCCGAGCACCATGAATTTCACATCGAAGATCGGGCACTCGCGGACTCGCCCGACGATCGACGCCATCCCGTTCTCTGCATCGCGATCCAGGACCGGCTGAGGGCGATCTGCCTGTGATCGCACCACTACTGGATGTGCAGGTGCAGAGGGCAGTCCGAGTTCCTGAGGACGTCCTGAGAACGTTGCGAAGGCATCGATCACTTCATCTATACTCGCCTGTTTGCCGAGTTTGAGACTGACCGATTCTGTGTGACCGTCGCGAACCGGGACGCGGGTACACTGTGCGGATACCTTGACCGGAGCCGGGGAGATCTCCCCGCCATTGAGGCTGCCGAAGATCTTCAGCGTTTCGGACTCGATTTTCTCTTCCTCGCCTCCGATGTAGGGGACGATGTTGTCGATCATGTCGAGTGACGGAACGCCCGGGTACCCGGCTCCTGAGACCGCCTGCAGCGTCGTGGTCATGGCCAGTTCGATCCCGAACGCGTCCCAGATTGGCTTCAGTGCCAGAATCAGGTGAATTGTGGAGCAGTTCGGGTTGGCGACGATCAGTCCTTTGTCCCAGCCACGATTCTTGCGCTGGGTGTTGATCAGGCTAGCATGGTCAGGGTTGACCTCAGGAATCATCAACGGGACGTCGGGAACCATCCGGTTGTCGCTGGCGTTGGTGAAGACTGACTTACCCTCGCCGGCAAGCCGGTTTTCGACCTCGAGTGCGATCCCGCCGGGTAACGACGAGAATACGATTGTGCTCTCAAGCGGATCGGACAGGCCCTTCACCGGCATGTCCCGGGCGGACTCCGGAATCGAATCGCTGACTCTCCAGTCGGTGACATCGGCATAGCGCTGTCCCGACGATCGATCACTGGCAACAAGCTCGTTTACGGCGAACCACGGGTGCCCCTGCAGGAGCTGAATGAATCGCTGTCCAACGCTCCCTGTTGCGCCGAGCACGGCCACGCTTATCTTCTCAGCCATAGTTGTGTGTCCCTTCGCGAAGTGAAATTCGGGCAACAAAAACGGCAGAGGTTGGATATAACCCCTGCCGGTACTGCCTCAATCGGTTATGGTTGCGCGTCAGTCAACCACCTCCGACCGGGTACCGGCCGTGGTAGTCATAGTCATGCCAGTGATGGTGATGACGAAATGACGCACTTGTAGGATGTCCTTCCAGACATTGCTACACTGATAGAGTCGACGCGGTTACTGCGCGTCGAACACGCCCACGATAACAACTCGCCTCTGGAATTGCAAATTGACGACCCGAAAGGGTATTCAAGGGAAGTGGCAGATCATGAACAGCAATCGAAGCACGGGCGTCGCGATTCTCGGACTGGGAACCATCGGCAGCGCGGTGGCCCGGTTGATCAACCAGCGCGGAGCCTCGATCGGCGAACTCTACGGACTGGACCTCAAGGTAACCCGGATTCTGGAACGCGGACCTGAGCGAGCAGCCCGCGCCGATCTCCCAAGAGACCTGGTCACCACGAGCCTCGACGAGATCCTCAGCGATGACGGTGTCAGCGTAGTGGTCGAGACGCTTGGGGGAGAGTCGCCAGCCGCAGACTGGATCGAAGCTTCATTGAAGGCGGGCAAGCACGTCGTTACCGCCAACAAGGAAGCGCTCTCCAAAAATTTCGATCGTCTGCAGCGGGCCGCGCATCAGTCTGGTTCAGCGTTGCTGTTCGAGGCGAGTGTCGGTGGCGGAATACCGTTGCTGGTCAGCTACCGGCAAATTCTGGCAGCTAACCAGATCACCTCACTGCGGGGCATCGTCAACGGCACCACGAATTACATCCTCAGTCAGATGACCACGGCCGGGGCGACGTTCGATGACGCGCTGGCTCAAGCGCAGGAGCTCGGCTACGCCGAGCCGGATCCAACGGCCGATGTCGAGGGGTTCGACGCCGTGTACAAGCTTTCGATTCTCGCCTCGATCATGGCTGGGACACACATTCATCCGGACTCGATCGAGCGCACCGGGATCACCGGGGTAACTCCAGACGATATCGCGTCTGCCTCAGCAGGTGGCGAGGTCATCAAGCTGCTGGGACAGGCGACGCTGATTGGCGGCGCTGTGAAGGCCAGCGTCGGACCGGAGCGCGTCTCTGCCGACAACCTGCTGGCTCATGTCCGGGACAACTACAACGCGGTCGAGCTGGTGGGCGATAGCGTCGGGCCGGTGGTGCTGAGTGGTCAGGGAGCTGGTCCAGATCCGACCGCATCAGCGATCCTGTCGGACATCGTTGAGGCGTTGACGTCTGGAGCATCGTCCAACGTGCCCTGGAAGGTCTGACCTTATAGCTGGCCTATCCGGGAAGTGAGAAGAGCGGGCCGGCAAAGAATGCCGGCCCGCTCTTCGTCTGTGTGCATCCAGGCCGGGGGTTACCCCTGGATGAAGTCTCGAACCAGCGGGTCGAGGCGCTCGAAATTCTTCAGAAACGCATCGTGACCATCGATGGATTCGATCTGCCGGTACTCGGCGTGGTGGCCGATCTCTCGCAACTGGTCCACGAATTCGATGGTGTACGAGGCCGGGAACAGAATGTCGGACGAGATTCCGATGCCCAGCGTAGGAGCTTCGATCATCGACAGCGCGTGATCGTAGCTCTCTCGTTTCCAGCCGATGTCGTGCGAATCCATTGCCCGGGTGAGATACAGATATGAGTTGGCATCGAATCGGTTGACGAGCTTGTCACCCTGATAGTGCAGGTAGCCCTCGATGTCGTAGCGGTTCTGGAACTCCGGCCACTCGGTGTAACGAGCCTCGGTTGAACGTTCGAACCGGGCTGACATCAGGTCGTCACTCTGATAGGTAATCATTCCCAGCATCCGGGCGACGGCCAGTCCCTGCGCCGGGCCGTTGTCGTCCTCGTATTCGCCATTGTTGAAATTCGGGTCCATCAGGATCGCCCGGCGCTGCACCTCGTTGTAGGCGATTCCCTGCGGGCTGAATCGGGACGAACTGGCGATCGGAACAATCCGGTTGACTCGATCCGGGAACATGATCGCCCACTCCAGGCACTGCATACCGCCGAGTGATCCGCCGATTACCGCGTGCAACTCGCGGATCTTCAACTTGTCGATCAGCCGCTTCTGGGCCCGCACGAGATCGCGGACGGTGAGCGCCGGGAAGGAGAGGTTGTAGCGACGGCCAGTCGTCGGGTTGATCGATCGCGGGCCGGTTGATCCGCTGCATCCACCGAGAAGGTTCGTGCAGACAACGAAATAGCGATTGGTATCGAGCGCCTTGCCGGGTCCGATCATCCCCTCAAACCATCCCGGCGCATCTTTCGGGTGATGGCTGGCGGCGTGAGCGTCACCGGTGAGGGCATGAATCAGCAGTATGACATTGTCCCGGCGGGCGTTGAGCGTTCCCCAGGTCTCGTATGCGATTTCGGCATGATCGAGACGCTGGCCGAGCTCGGTCACCAGCGGATCGGATGGAGTTGCAATAGTCGCGGTTGCCTTCGAGCATCGTCGGATAGTTCGAGTCGTGACGGTCACGTGGGCCTCCTGGAGTTCGAGTAGTACCGTAATCGGCTATCGAATTCGGTTCCGGGGAACGCAAAACCCGCCCCCGGTACACGCGGGGACGGGTTGTTTTACCCGTGGTACCACCCCGATTCGTCCGGATCTCGCGATCCAGACCTCAGAAGGTGTTTTGAACACCTGGACCGTGATAACGGTGGTCAACCCGGCGTACCCTACTGCGCTTCAGCGGTTCAGGCCGCGGCTCGGAGGTCATTTTCAGTATCGGGCCATCCGTGCCGCCTCACACCGTCGCGGCTCGCTGTCGACGTGGTTCCCGACGCCTACTCTCCTCGTCGTCGCCGTTGATTCGGGAAGATAGAGGCACAAAAAAACCTCCACTTCGTTGGGTGGAGGGTCATCACATTCTACTCATCTTGCGGAATTTCTCCGCCGGAATTGGCACCTGGTGCGTTAGCACTGGTTGCCGGGTTTCAAAGGGCCGTTTCCCTCCACCACTCTTGATGAGCAAAAGCTTACATTCGATTGTTCAAACTATGGTACGTCCAGAGGCTCCGGTTGTCAAGCCTCAGATCGTCTCGCGGCTGGTTACTCGCCTGGCAGATTCAGCTCTGCGTATCCAGTGAGCTCGACATAACCCAGGCCTGCTGCCTCACGACCGTCAAACTCGCCACTGATGGTGACCATGCCTTCCCAGTAGATGACGCCGGTCGATTCGAGTGTGATCAATTCCTGGTCGACCATCACCGGCTCGACCTCCAGCAAAATGTCCAGCGATGGAATCTCGATCGTCCAGCCCATCGGATACTGTCCGCCGGTGGTCGGGCTGATCCATTCATCCCGGGCCACAATGCTCAGTTCGTCTGCCGGGATATCGGTGATGCCGCCGTCCTCATCAACGATGGTTGCGTTTCCGTCGAGAACGTTTCCCTCGCGATCATGAGATTGCCAGGCCATGAGTTCTTCGCCGGAATCGAGCTGAACCGAGAACCAGTCCCAACCGATGTTGTCCAGAACCAGGAAGTCACCCCACTGCTGATCGAACCAAGCCTGACCCGACACCTGGCGTTCCTCACCATCGATGGTCAACGTACCGGCAGCATCCATACGTGTCTGGGAGTAGTAGTAGGACTCCGAACCAGGTGCGAATTCAAAGTAGCCGTCATCTTCGTGAAGCACCACTGGTTTGACGGCGTCCAGCCTGATATCGAGTGAGTATCCGTCCATCGACGCTGTGATTCGGTGGGTATCGCCGTCGCTCTGCAACCGCCAGTCCTGCATGGTCAGATCGAGTGGCTGGTCCGCAGGGTGGTAGTCGAAAACCTCCAGCCGCTCAGCATAGGAGAATCGATCAGATTCTGTGTCGGTTACTGCGAAATGTGCTGCCCATGTGGGCGGGAAATCACCGCGCCGAACCTGGAAAATCACGAACTGAAATCCGAAGAGATTGCCGTAGTCGTCGGTCACGTGGCCGGTGTAGTACCACCACTCGGTGAGACGGTCGTGCGGGGAGAGATCTTCAGGCAGGTTGATCGGTTGCGGATCGTCTCGCTCGGAGAGCACTTGCGACGCGGGTCGCTCCTGTTCATCGCTGATGTCTCGCCCTGCCGAAGGATCCTCAGCAACCAGACAGCCCGAGAGAAGGAGCAACGGGACAAGTACCAGCGATAGCTTGCGCAGTCGATCAATCACCGGTTCTGGCCTCCTCTGGTTGCTCGTGTGTCGCGTCATCGAACGGACTGTCCGGCAGAATGCGCTCCAGCCAGCCCGGTAGCCACCAGTTCCAGTCGCCAACGAGACGCATGGTGGCCGGGACCACGAGGGTTCGGACGATCGATGCATCGAGCGCAACTGCGATCGCGATACCCAGACCGAGTGCCTTGATGAGCACGACCTCGGCACTGACGAACGAGGCCGTCACCACCACCACGATCAGCGCGGCTCCGGTGATGATTCGGCCGCTCCGTGCCAGACCAACCTGCACGGCCTGGCGATTATTCTTCGTTCGATCCCACTCTTCACGCATTCGGGATAGCAGGAAGACCTCGTAGTCCATGCTGAGCCCGAAAAGGACGCAGAACATCAGGATCGGTATCGACGATTCGATGAATCCCATCGGGGTGAAGCCGAGAATCGCGCTGAGATTGCCCTGCTGAAAGATCACCACCAGCGCACCGTAGCTTGCAGTGAGACTCAGAATATTGATCAGGATCGCCTTGAGCGGAAGGATGACCGACCGGAAGTGGATGAGTAGTGCGAAATAGGTGCTTCCGATGACGATCAGCGCTGCCAGCGGAAAATCGGCGTACATCCGGTTTACGGTGTCCACGATCTCCGCCGATCCACCGGTAAATGACAGTTGGAGGCTGGTCTGATTCTCCAGTGCCCGGAGATCAGTGAGAAGATCCTGGGCTTCATCGCTGGCCGGTAGATCGTTGGTGTAGACGAAGATCGTGGTGACGTTATCCGATGCTAGATCCTCAGCGGCCGCGGCAACGAACGGGTCGGGAATCGCTCCGAGATCTTCATAGAGAATCTGATACTGTTCCAGCGACAGTCGATTATCCAGCGTCACGATCGAGTTGACGTTCCAGACCCGCTCGTCGGCGGCAATGGTCCGGGTCAATGAGTAGAGATCCTCGATAACGTCCGGATCGCTGATCGAACTGTTGGGCTCAGCGGCGATGATGATTGGCGAGATCTCGCCGTCTCCGAACTCGGTCCGTAACGTCTCGAATGCCTGTCGCGAATCGGTCGACATCGGCAGGATTGTGGCATCTGGCGCGCTGAGGCGAATGCCGAGAAATGGCGAGCCAAGCAGGAGCAGGATGCCAACCGTTGGCAGCACGACTCGCCAGGGATGGCGCATCACGAACCCGCCCACCCGGTACCAGAACGCTCCGGTATCTTCGCCACGGCTCAGGAAGGTGTAGTTGTTGATCCGCGTGCCGAGGATAGCGAGAAGAGCCGGAAGAAGCGTCAGGGCCGCCGAGAGGGCGAAGACAACGACGACTGCCCCGGCGAATCCGATCGACTGCAGAAACATGAAATCGAACACCATCAGCCCGGCGAGGCCGAGCATCACGGTAAAGCCGGAGAAGAAGACCGCTCGTCCTGCGGTGTCTACCGTCCGCTCGATCGCCTGCTCGACCGACGATTGCTTGAGCTCCTCGCGGAATCGACTGGTCATGAACAGGGAGTAGTCAATCGCCAGACCGAGTCCGAGCATGGTTGCCAGGTTAAGGATGAAGATCGTCATATCGACGCGCTGTGCAACCAGGAACAGCATCCCCAGCGAGGCAGCCACTCCCATTGCCCCGGCGATCAGTGGCGTCCCGGCCGCAACCAGTCCCCGGAATACGAAGAGCAACGCGATGAGCGCAAACGGGATCGCGATCAGCTCCGCTCTGCGGAGATCCTGTTCACTGGTGCGTTCGATGTCTTCATAGAAGGCCGGAGCCCCGGCAAGGAGGATATCGAGCTCGACTGCTGCGAGGCGCTCGTCGATTTGCGGCATGAGATGCTGGGCATCTTCTGGCTCGACATCGAGCTGTACTGACGTATAGGCGGTGTGTCCATCGGCACTGATCTGGGCAGGGAGATCGACGAACGAGCGAACGGTCAGAACTTCGGGTAACTCAATGATCGACTCGATTGCCTGATTGGCTCGCTCGACGAATTCCGGATCCGTTGCCACCAGATCTTCATGCTGATAGACGACCAGCAGGCTGGACGCCGTGAACGAGGGAAGCTCGTCCTGCAGCAGCATCCGGGTTCGAGCAGATTCTGTGTCGTCGCTGGAGAAGCCGCCGACGGCCAGTGAGCCGGGCAGGAACGGAATCGTCGGGATCGCTGTCAGAAACAGGAAAATCCAGAACGCGAGGACATAATATCTGCGGGTGTAGGTAAAGCGGCCGAGACGAGCGAACAACGCAGCTCCGTTAGAACGCTAGAGGAAAACGACCCGAGTGACAGGGAATCCTGCCAACAACTCAACATTACCACTCCCTCAGATGGCGAACCAATGTTCCCCTGAATCGTGATATGCTAACTCCGAATTTTTCGTGGGGACCAGGAGGAACGACCTTGTCACAAGAGCAAATTAAAGACCGCGTTCGTCAACAATTTGGTGGAACATCGGCAGCTTATGCTGTGAGTGCAACACATCGAGCCGGAAATGATCTTGATCGTCTCGTTGAGCTCGCCGAGTGCCGTCCCGATGTCGAGGCCCTCGATATCGCGACCGGAGCCGGCCACACCGCACGGATGATCGCTCCGCACGTTGCCCATGTCGTGATCTCGGATCTGACACCACAGATGCTGGATACGGCCCGGGCCGAAATGCAGTCAGCCGGAGTCCACAATGTCAGCTATCGACTGGCTGATGCCGAAGAGCTTCCATTCCCGACAGACACATTCGATCTGGTGACCTGTCGAATCGCACCGCACCACTTTTCCGATTGCAACCGTTTCGTCAAGGAAGTGAGCAGGGTCCTTCGACCAGGAGGGATCTTTCTCTTGATCGATAGCACCGTTCCCGAAGAGGACGAACTCGATCAGCGTGTAAACGAGCTGGAGTGGCGCCGCGATAACAGCCACGTCCGCTCGCTCAAGCGATCAGAGTGGGGTTCGATGATCGTTGACAGCGGTCTGGTAATCGAACGAGCTGAGGATTTCCCGAAGCGCCATATTTTCGAAGATTGGACCACCCGGAGCAAGATGACTCCGGATGATCGTGCCGGTCTGGAGCGATGGTTGCTGGAGTCTCCAGCCGAATTCCAGGAACTGCTGCGCTTCGAGATCGAAGGTGGCCGACTCCTGGCTTTCTCCGATCAGAAGACGCTGTTCAAGTGTCGCAAGACGCAAGCATAGGTCCTCAAGCGGCGCCCCTTGCCTGATCCTGCACCGAGATCTGGGTGAGGGGCAGCGCCACCCGTTTCGTATTCAGACGCCGGACGCTGCATTGCAGTCTCTCGTCCGTCGCGAGATCCATTCGTGTGTACCTGCTCTTCGGTCACCTGAGTTTCTCTGCGTCCATATTTCCTCACATTGATCTTTGTGCCGGACACAAGGGTTTCACCAGCCTGGACCTGGGTTCCGGGAACATCTTGCCCACTCCTCCACGCCTGATCTAACACATCGCTATTTATGCACACAGGATAGACAAGATTTGCTAGTGAACGCTAGAATTTTGCGAGTCTCAATGGTATTCTGCTCAAAACGTGCGTTTGGGCAATCGGTCGGGCTGATGTTCTGCGAGGAGAAGCTGAAAATGGATTTTGAGTGGGGTACGCCGTCACGAAGCCAGCGCTGGGCTGGAACTGCTCTGATTGTCGTAGCCGCAGGCATACTACTGCTGGTTGCTGCATTCGATGTCCGGGCGCAGTCCAGCCTGGTTACCCTCTGCGTCAGTGAGTCTGGAACGTTCGACTCCGGCGATTGCGATCAGGAGTTCGATGCGCTTTCGACTGCGCTCGATGCTGCAACGACGTCTCCGACGCAGATCTGGATAGCTTCCGGTACCTATCTTCCAGACACTACTGGGTTGACAGATTCTCGCGACGCCACGTTCCCGGTTCCCGATGGGGTTGCCATTCTGGGCGGTTTCCCTGCAAGTGGCGGGGAGCTCGCTTCTCGAGACCCCGAAGTCAACCCGACAATCCTCAGCGGCGACATCGGGATCGCCAACGACGCCGATGACAACGCCTACACCGTGGTGACGATCGAGGAAGACACAGAGGTCACAATCGACGGCGTGACCATCACCGGCGGAAATGCGGACTCAAGCACTGCTGATAATCGTGGTCCTGAGCGTAACGGCGGCGGGGTCTATAGCAGTGGCTCGTTGACTCTGACGAATGTCGTTATCAGCGGCAATTCAGCCGATGATGGGCGGGGAGGTGGTGTGTTTGTTCCGACTGGCTCCACGACGGTAGTCGGAAGCAGATTGGAATTCAACCGCGCAGGTCGTGGGGGCGGCGCCGGCGTTTGGGGAGGCGAGCTAGAGATCAATGATTCCTCCATAAGTGACAACGAAGTCGATTTTGATGGAGGCGGACTGACCGTCCAAACTGGTTTTGCGAAGGTCGTGGACAGTGGTTTTGTCGATAATCAGGCTAGTAATGGCGGGGCCATACACTTGGGTTCAAGCCAGGCAACAGTCGAAATTACTGGAAGCTTGATCAGTGAGAATGAAGCCAAGGGCAATAACGGTGGTGGTGTGCGAATGGACGGAGGCAAACTTGAGATCACTGACAGCACCGTAACCGAGAATTATGCCGAGCGCACAGGTGGAGGTTTGAGTCTCGGATCAGGAACGGTAAAGATCACTGAAAGTATCGTCAGCCAAAACTCGGCCATCGAGAATGGTGGCGGAGTATCTAGCCGCATTGGCATCAGCGAAAATGAAACCCTCAGTATCTCTGACAGCACGTTAGACGATAACCAGGCGGCATTGGGCGCCGGTGTCTACCTATATCCTGGAAGCAAGGTCGAAATCGTTGATACCACTGTGAGCAATAACGGCTCGCTCGATACGACCGATTATGGAGGGGCCTTCTATGTTGAAGAAGACTCCAGTCTGACCATTCAAGGTAGCCGCATCGATGGCAACGCTGCGGAGACTGGCGGAGGACTGTATGTAGAAAACGCCCCTGATGTAGAAAATAGCCCTGCTGTAATGATTAGCGATAGCGTAATCATGAACAATGACGCCGAATATGGCGGAGGGTTCTACAATTTTCGTGCGACAGTCAGGATCAAAGACAGCACGATTAGTGGTAACACCGCTACCATCACCGGTGGAGGAATCAGCAGTCTCGAGGCTACACGATTCGAGTTGGAGAATAGCACTGTCAGCGGCAACACCGTTATCAATGGTAATGGAGGGGGACTTTACGTCTCCGGTACGTTCGTACTCACCAACAGCACCATCAGCGGCAACACCGCGGCTAGCGGCGGCGGCATCTACCTCAACCTTGGATCGCTAGACCTGACCAGCAGCACGGTGGGCAGTAACACGGCAACAGGAGGAGACGGCGGCGGCATCTACAACGGCGCCACGCTGAGTCTCGTTGGTTCTCTTGTCGCCGGAAATGTGGGGCAGTCCATTTCTGGGGATTTGGCTTTTACTCGAAGCTACTCCCTGACCATTGACTCACAAATTCTTGGGCCGCTACAGGATAACGGTGGACCAACGCAGACGATGATGCCATTGCCGGGGTCAGTAGCAATCGACATCATCCCGGTAATCAATGGTGAGTGCGAGGTTGGCTCGGACGTTGATCAGCGTGGGGTCGAGCGGCCGGTCGGACTGGGGTGTGACCTCGGGGCTGTAGAAGTCGCCCCAGCACCATCGCTGAACCTGCCGGGTAACTTCACGGTCAATTTCAACCAGCGCAACTCTGTCACCTGGTCGGCCTCGGCGACCGACTGGACCGGCAGCAGCAATCAGGTAGTCTGTTCCCCGGTATCTGGCAGCAGTTTTACGGTCGGCCAGACAACCGTACAGTGCGAAGCAATCGACTCACTCGGGCAGTCAACCAGTGGCTCCTTCGTCGTCACCGTGTTGACCGAACAAGACCCGAAGCCCCCGTCGTTCCGGAATTTCCCATCAGACATAGTGGTTCCATCCGATGGGCCGGACGGTACAGTTGTCGACTACGCGATGCCGTCAGCCGTTGATCAGACCGACGGTGATGTCCCGGTAACCTGTGACCCACCACCAGGCGCGCTATTCGGCATCGGTCACAACACGGTGACCTGCTCGGCGACAAACAGTCTCAACCTGACTGCCACTCGTGCCTTTGCAATCATCGTGATGGCGTACACCGGCGGTCCAGATCAACCTGATTTCACGCCAGTCGACGATCCAGAGAACCCTTGGTTCTGGGCCACCTGGGCACGTACCGATCTGCCAGTACGCGATGGTAACGTCTCCCGCACCTGGATGTGGGGACCGGGTCCCTTCACTGGCTCGATGTGGGAGCCATACACCACCGAGTTGCAGGGTGATGGCGATCCGGTCTTCCTGAGCGATCTGCCCGAGACCGAACGGGAAGTGATCTACTTCGACAAGGCCCGTATGGAGATCAACGATCCGGGCGGTGATACTGACTCCCTCTGGTACGTCACCAACGGGTTGCTGGTTGTCGAGATGATCACCGGCAACCGGCAGTTCGGCGATGATCTGTTCAAGCAGTACGAACCTTCCACCAGCAACGTGGCCGGTGATTCCGATGGCACCACCGGCCCCACCTACGCGGCGCTGCAGAACGTGCTGGATGAACCGGCGCAGAGTGTCGGCACCTTGCTGACGCAGGAGATCGACCGGAACGGCGTTGTCACAGAGAACGCTCAGTGGGGTGAATACGGTCTCACCGTCGGCTTCGTCGATGAGGTGACCAACCATGGCATCGCCGGACCGTTCTGGGAGTTCATGCAGTCCGAGGGACTGGTTCATGAGGATGGCGATCTGATCGAAGAGGCGCTCTTCGAGAACCCGTTCTATGCCACGGGTCGGCCGATCACCGAAGCCTACTGGGCCACCGTGCCTGTTGATGGTGAGCCACGTGATGTGCTGCTGCAGTGCTTCGAGCGGCGCTGTCTGACCTGGACACCGGGTAATGATCCGGGGTTCGTGATCGAAGCCGGAAACGTCGGCCAGCACTACTTTACCTGGCGGTATGTGCAGCAGCTGGATTAGGTAGGACGGCCCTCACCCCCGGCCCCTCTCCAAATGCTGGGAGAGGGGAGGGATCAATTCGGGTTACCTGTGTAGGGGTCGGCAGGTTAGTCTCCGGCTTGCTGTTCTGCCGCGAAGCGCTCGCAGGCTTCGCGGCGTTCTCGAATCGACGGATGGCTGTGGAGCAGTATCGTCTCCAGTCGGGACGATTGCTCTTCGATCAGAT
>REEK01000098.1 GCA_007695115.1 Sphaerobacteraceae bacterium | reverse complement strand
CGGCACGCCGTCTTTCGCCTCGACTGACGAGCGGCACGGTCTTGCGGATCAGTCGTCACCTGCTGTCGGGACGCCCAGTTCACCGCGGTGGGCAGGCTCATCCTGCCGTTCGAGCGCTGCCTGTGCAGGCTGGCGTACCGTCGCCGGATTCGGAATGGTGTGGAGCACAATATAGCTCAATGATCCAAACAGGAGCGTTGCCAGAGCCGTATGCGCCAGACCGCTGAACAGGTTGAGCTGAGTCAGCACCACGATGCCGCCGGAGATCGCCAGCACCAGCACCAGTGTCAGACTCACGACACTTCCCCAGAACAGATCGGGACGTTCCTTGCGGAATTTCCAGGTCCAGTAGACCAGACCAGCAATGAGCAACATTGCCCCCAGCGCCATCAGTCGGTGACCAAACTGAATACCCACAGCTCCACTGAACCCGGGGAAGACGGCGCCGTTACACAGCGGCCAGTCCACACAGGCGAGGCTACTCTGCGTATGACGGACATAGGCACCCACGTAGACCAGGAGATAGGTGTAGACGATCACTCCACCAATATAGGCTCTGAAATATTTCGGCACACCGCGATCACGGTACTTCTCTGACTTGCCCATCTCCATGATCACAACAGCGAGCAGCAACACACTGGCGAATGCTGTCAGCGAGATCCCGAAGTGGAGCGCCAGCACCGCGTCCGAGTTCTGATACATGACGGCCGCCCAGCCGAGCGCAGCCTGAATCAACAGGAAGAGGATCATTACTGGAACAAGGATCTGCACCTCGGTTCGCCAGCGCCAGTACATCAACGCGCCGACCGCAAAGCCGGCGATCAGCAAGCCCTCGATCCCGCTAACGAGCCGGTGGGAATATTCGAGCGCTGTCGCAACGGTGTACTCCGGGACGAACTTCCCATGACAGAGCGGCCAGTGCTCGCCGCACCCATCACCAGAACCGGTGACGGTTACCGCTGATCCCTGCATGATCACAATGAGCATGCCAACCGTGCTGAGCGCGGCAAGCCAGATCACCCAGCGACGACGACGCGGGCGTGGGGCAGGAGTATTCTCGGTCATCGGATCGTCACCATTCATGGCTGTGTTGCCTGATCAGGATGCCGGCCGGAATCTGGACGCCCACTTCGGGATTTTGCCGAATCGTTCGTCCTACCGAAAATGATACACACTCTCGCTGACCATGTGTCAGGACAGTTTCGACATTGTAATGACCGCAACTTCCGCATTCGTATTCCCTGCCGTGGAAACAAGCAGAGAGTCTTGACAGATTTTTACTCTCTCTGCTAGCGTACGAAGACGATCCAACATAATGTATTCGTGGCTTGTGCATGGGACAGTGTCGTCTCTCCAAACGGTGGTGGGCACTTGATCCTGATTGCTCCGCTACGGGAGGAGAGAGAACATGGAAGATCGTACCAGCTTGCAGCAGGTACTGAAAAAGCTTACCGACGAGCAAATCAGCCGTCGCAAACTGATTCAGCGTGCCGGGCTTTTTGCCGCAGCCGCAACCAGTATTTCTACACTGCTTGCCGCGTGTGCTGATGACGACGACGTGGCCGACACCGATGATGACGTCGCAGCAGAACCCGAGACCGACGACACGGACGACACCGAGGTCGAAGAGACCGACGACGTCGTCGAGGAAGAAGACGATCACGAAGAAGAACCTGAGGACGATACTGAAGAAGAGCCGGAAACCGACGACGCCGAGGAGATGGACGACGCTGAGGAGCCAGACTTCGGTGAAGGTGGTTCAGTTACGGTGCTATGGCGGACCCCGGTTACCCTCAACCCGCTGTTCTCCAACACCGGTATCGAGCAGCAGGTCCATCGTTCACTCTACGGCGCCATCCTGAAGGTCAACGATCAGCTCGAATCCGAGCCAGATCTGGCCGATTCAGTCGACGTCAACGAGGATGCAACCCAGTACACATTCAATTTGAACGAGAACATCATGTTCACTGACGGTGAGCAGATGACCTCGGATGATGTTCGCTTCACGTTCGAGCGTGCCATCAACCCGGATACCGGTAGCATCTGGCGCGGTCGCCTCTCCAATATCGAGGGCGCCGAGGACTATGATGGCGACGGTGATCTCGAAGGTATCGTCACTCCAGATGAATACACCGTGGAGCTCAATCTGATCGAGCCAGAAGCGGGCTTCCTGAACAACCTGGCCGCATTTGCCGGATTCTGCATCCTTCCCAAGCACATCTGGGAAGATATCAACCCGGAGGACATGCAGGAAAACACCATGTCCATGAACCCGGAAGTCGGTGCCGGACCGTTCAAGCTGGTCCAGTATCAGACCGACCAGTTCCTGGAGATGGAACGCAACGACGAATGGTTCCGCGAACCACCCCAGCTCGAACGCATCTACATGCGGATTCTCGAGCCGTCGGTCGGTGTTGCTCAGCTGGAGACTGGCGAGCTGGATATCATGCAGCTCCCCTACACCGAGATCGAGCGAACCGAGGAATTCGATCATGCAGAGGTGATCAGTATTCCGTCACCGGCGATCAACTTCCAGGTGATCAACGTTGGCCGCAACGAGCGCTTCGCCGACAAGCGTGTCCGGCAGGCACTCTGGTACGCCCTGGATCATGACGGCATCATGAACGCCGCCACCCTCGGCAACGGTACCCGCGTGCTGACCCCGATCTTCGGCCCGGAGTGGATGGGTGAGCCAGAAGGTCTCAACCCATACGACTACGATCCGGAGATGGCCCGAGAGCTTCTCGAAGAGGCTGGCTGGGACTTCGATGAGCCGATGGAAGCGATGTATCGTACCAGTGACACCGAAGACCGGGTCACGATCATCACCATCTGCCAGCAGCAGTGGACCGAAGCCGGCATGGAGACCGAACTCACCCTGCTGGAGCGCTCCGAAGCGGGCGATCGTGGTTCCGAAGGTGACTTCGACATCTATCAGATCGGTGGCGGTATGATGGGTGCCGAGCCAAGCATCTCCGCCCTCTATTTCACCTCGTGGAACGTGCCGCCACACGGCGCCAACACGGCCCACTACTTCAACGATCGCGTTGACGAGCTCTACCAGATGGGCCAGGCCACCAGCGATCTGGATGAACGACGCGAGATCTACACCGAGCTCGCGCAGATCTGGAACGATGAAGTGCCCTGGATCATCAACCATTCCCCCAACACGGTCTATGGTGTGACCAACCGGGTACAGGGGTTCATCCCCTCGTCCTATGTTGACAACATCCTCTGGAACGCTGAGGAATGGACTGTCGAAGACTAGTGTCGATCAGCAGCCCGTCTTGTCTTTCTATGACTGGACGGGCTGCATGCGGACAACCGGGGACGGGCAGGATGGCCATCCAGCGGGAGGTCATCTTGCCGTCTCTGGTTCTGACAGTCGTTTATGAATAGGTAGAACAGTCACATGGGACGTTATATCCTGCGTCGGCTCGTCATCAGCATTCCGGTGCTGCTCCTGATCACCATTACCCTGTTTTTGCTGATCGAACTTGCACCTGGTGATCCGATTTCAGCCATGATCGATCCGGATCAGGCAGCAGTGATGGGACCTGACTGGATCGAAGCACAACGACGTTCACTCGGTCTTGATGAACCATTGCCGGTTCGGTACGGCATCTGGTTGCGGGAGACCGTTCAGGGCAACCTCGGGTTTTCATATCTGGACAGGCAACCAGTCAGCCAGAAGATGGGGGAACGTATATGGCCCACCATCTACCTGATGACGGCTGCCCAGATCATTGCCCTGGTTATCGCGGTGCCACTCGGGGTGCTCTCCGCAGTCCGGCAATATTCGAAAATTGACTTCAGTGTGACAGTGCTGGCGTTTATCGCCGTATCGATTCCTAACTTCTTCCTTGCGCTGGGAGGCATTTACTTACTCGGGGTGAAGATGGGTATAGTCCCCACCGCCGGTATGGGAACCATGGGGAGCCCGGCAGCAATGCTGGACGCGCTCCACCATCTTCTCCTTCCTGCATCTGTACTCGGGTTCTCACTTGCTGCACCACTCATCCGCTTCATTCGCTCCAGCATGCTGGAAGTCCTGCATCAGGATTACGTTCAGGTTGCTCGAGCGAAAGGCCTTGCCGAGCGCGCCGTTGTTATTCGGCATGCACTGCGGAACTCGTTGATTCCGGTTGTCACCGTCGTCGCACTCAACCTGCCCAACCTTGTTGGCGGTACCGTGATCGTGGAAGTGATCTTTGCCTGGCCAGGCATGGGAACACTGGTTCTCAACGCCGTGCGGGCGCTCGATTACCCGGTGATCATGGCAACCAACCTGGTCATTGCCGTCGCTATTCTGCTGGCAAATCTCCTGGCAGATGTCATGTACGCAGTGCTCGACCCACGTATCCGCTACTCATGATGAGCAGCTGGATATCGAGTGGCCGGTTGAACATCGACAACGCGAAGGTAGACGTGGTGTGAAGAATGTAAACGAAACTGAACCAAACGAACAATCGACGGCCAACCAGCAAGGCCAGGATAAAGTCGATGCCGTTGAACGTCAGGTAACACTGGCCAATCAGGGTGCGTCCGGACAGGTAAAACCAAGAACCAGCGTCTGGAAACGGTTCCGTCGGCATACGCTGGCGTTGATCGGCCTGATTACGCTGACAATCCTCGCCATTCTCTCGTTCGGGGCACCAATTCTGGCGCAAAATAGCCCCAACGCAACTGATCTGATGTCGATCAGCCAGGCACCGAGTTCCGAGTATTGGCTCGGCACCGATGCCACCGGGCGCGACGTCTATGCCCGCTTGCTCTATGCCGGACGTGTCTCGCTCAGTGTCGGCGTTGCTGTGGTCTTTATCTCGCTCGTCGTCGGCCTGACGCTGGGAGCGATCTCCGGGTATTTCGGAGGCTTTACCGACGCGTGCGTGATGCGTTTTGTGGACGTCGTGCTCTCGTTCCCGTCGGTGCTGATCATCATTACGCTGATTTCGTTGCTCGGTCCCAGCCTGTTCAACCTGATTCTGGTGATGGGTTTATTGAACTGGCCACCGATTACCCGATTGCTCAGAGCCGAGTTTCTCTCACTTCGTGAGCGGGATTATGTGCTGGCCGCCAGGTCGATCGGCGCATCGGGTACCCGTCTGGTGACTCGGCACATGCTGCCGAACGCGATGGCCCCGATTATCGTGGCTGCAACCTTCGGTGTTGCCAGCGCGATTCTGCTGGAGGCCGGGCTGAGCTTCCTCGGACTCGGTGTTCAGGTACCGACACCCAGCTGGGGCAACATGCTGACTGCTGCACAGTCACTCACGGTGATGGATTCGATGCCGTGGCTCTGGATTCCACCGGGAATCCTGATTGCGCTCGCCGTGCTGGCTATCAACTTCATCGGTGATGGCTTGCGGGACGCGCTCGATCCACGAATGCGCAGCCGCTAAACGCCCATCAGCAGCGAAGCCCGAAAATATCACCGGCATTCTTGACGGTCACCCAGACCTGACAGAGAATGCCGGTGTATCGATTGTGTCTGTGCAAGTTACCGGAACGGGCTGGCGTTCCGCGCAAATCGCGCGTGTATCGTCAGAGAGTCTCCGGTTCGTGACTGTCTACAGAAGGAATGAGGAACTGCGTGGCACACACGTATGACGTCGTCATCACTGGTGGAGAGGTCGTCGATCCCGGGTCTGGTGTCAACGGCAAGTTCGATGTTGGCATCAAGGACGGCAAGGTCGCAGCTGTCGAACCATCAATTGACAGTTCGGAGGCCGCCGAGACGATCGACGCCAGCGGGCAGATCGTCACTCCCGGCCTGATCGATCTCCACACTCACATTTACTGGGGCGTCACCTACTGGGGCATCGAGCCCGATCCAGTGGCCGCCCGATCCGGCGTGACAACCTGGCTCGATGTCGGTAGCTCCGGCGCATATAGCTTCCCGGGCTTCCGGGAGTACATTGCCAAACCCGCCCGATCCCGGGTCTATGCCCTGCTGAATCTCTCATCGATCGGCCTGATTGCCCCGACCTGGGAGTTCAACAACCCGAACTACGCTGATGTCGATCTGGCTCAGAAGATCATCGAGGCCAACCGGGATCTGATCCTCGGCGTCAAAGCCCGGATCGACGCCAATACCACCCGAGGCGTCGGTATCGTTCCACTGGCGAAGGCACGAGAGCTGGCTGATCGGGTAGGACTGCCGCTCATGACGCACATCGGCTCCGGACCACCAACCCTGGATGAGGTGATCCCGCATCTCCGGCCGGGCGACATCCTCACCCACTGCTTCACCGGCGGAGATCACCGGATTCTCGGGCAGGATCGTGTGGTCAATGCCGACATCAAGAAGCTGCACGATGCCGGCCTGGTTCTGGACATCGGTCACGGCACCGGCTCGTTCAACTACGACGTAGCCGAAGGGCTCATGGAGCAGGGCATCATGCCGGACGTCATCAGTACGGACATTCATCAGATGGCGATTCAGGGCCCGATGTTCGATATGCCGACGACTCTTTCCAAGTTCCTGAATCTCGGCATGAGCCTGTCAGACGTCATCGAACGGGCAACCATCAAGCCCGCGCAGGCGATCAGGCTGGAAGGCACCGGAACCCTGGCGATCGGCAACCAGGCAGATATCGCACTCTTCCGGCTGGAAGATGGCGATTACACCTTCTACGATGCCCAGATGAACCCACGCGAGGGTGGCAAGCGACTGATCAGCACGAAGACACTGATCGACGGTGAAGTGCTTCCGGAATTGCCAGAGCGTGAGCTCCATCTCTGGGCCGGTTTGCCGGAACATCAGGCCGGCAAATTCGGGAGACCGAACAACTGGCGACCGGGACGTCCCGAATAGTAACTAGCCCACAAAAGACAGAAAACAATGCGCCCGCTCACGGATTCGTGAGCGGGTTCCTCGTCTTCATCACATTCACAGATCGCTGGATCGACAAGCCCGTGAAGCGTTAACCTCGCCTGGCGACGGTGATAATCTCCGGGCTTTGCTCCGTCACTGGAGTCCGATCCCAGAACCCGTACTGAGCTTCGATCTCCAGCCCGGCTTCAGCCAGTAGCGCGTTCAATGACGCATGGCTGAGAAATCTCAGGGTACTTCGGCTCTCCAGCACGCCGTCGAACGTCGGCGCCGTGAACCGGCTCGTGAAGCTCACCAGCTCACCCTCGATCGGCAGATCGACATCATGCTCCATCCGGGCTACCCCACCCTCGGGATGGGGAACCTCGACCGCGTTCCCTGGCACCCAGTCATCCCAGCGTCTGGCCAGCGGGTTGCGCGTCTCGAAGACGAAACGTCCGTCTTCCCTCAAAGCCTGGCGAACAGTGGAGAACGCTTCGAGAACCTGCTCATCTGCGAGAAACACCTGAAATGCGTGTCCGGACATCATGACGAGGTCAAACTCGCCGGAGAACGTCACCGTGGATGGATCGCCGTACGTCCACTCAATATCTACTCGGTCGTGACGGCCGACGTCGAGCATCGCATCGGCCGGATCCAGCCCGACGAGTCGGCCCGTGTGTCCCAGTTCCCGGGCTTTCCGGAGAATCAGCCCGGTCCCGCAGCCGACATCGAGAACCGAATCAGCAGCCAGGATGTACTCCATATAAAAGGCATCATCGCCTGATCGCCCACCCCATGGCGCAAAGAGATCGTAGAGATCTGCCAGTTTCTGTTCGGAAAACGCCCGGTCAACCAACGCGGCTACTCCAGTCCACTGAACAAT
>REEK01000059.1 GCA_007695115.1 Sphaerobacteraceae bacterium | reverse complement strand
GTTCGGGCAGGGATCATTGCCGATCAATTCCACCCTGCTTGTGGCGTCGTGGTTCGTAGAGCGTCGCGGCCGGGCGATGGCCGTGGTGGGGCTCGGGTTTGCCGCCTCCAACGCAGTCCTGCCTCCGTTAGCGCAGTTTCTGATCAGCAGCATCGGCTGGCGGGAAGCCTATATGGTGCTCGGTGTCATGGTCTGGGTTCTGGTTTTGCCAGGAGCGATCTTCCTGGTGCGCAATACACCGGAAGATATCGGACTGCATCCGGACAATCGCGATCGGCCGCCGGCCAACGAGCCAACCGCTGCACAGGTGAAGAGTCAGCCGGACAAACGCAAGGTATTCACCTCGCCGACCTTCTGGCTGCTGGCGCTCCCGCTGGCAACTCCATCGTTCGTCTCCACCGCTCTGATCTTTCATCAGGTCTCGATCTTTGACGAGCGTGGTCTCTCGGCGGCAATTGCGGCGAGTGTTTTCGTGCCATATGCGATCACCTCGGCAAGTTCCTCGATGGCGGGCGGGTTCATCGTCGATCGAATGGGGCCGAAGTTCCTCTTCGGACTGACGATGGCCGCACTTCTGATCGCCACGCTGCTGGCGCTGGTGATCACCAGTCCGTTCCTGGCGATCATCTATGCACTGTTCCTCGGGATGCAGGGTGGATTCCAGCGAATCGTCGGCGGAACCACCTGGGCACATATCTATGGTCGACATAATCTGGGTCGAATTCAGGGCTCGGCGATGATGGTAGGGATCACCAGCGCTGCCGTCGGCCCGCTCCCGGTGGCGTTTCTCCAGGAGCAGACCGGGAGCTATACGTTACCGATTCTGGTGATGGCTGCGCTGCCGATTCTCGCGGTGATCGTGATCTCGTTTGCAAAACCGAAGCCGTATGGGTCTGATGAGAACGAGGAAGCGGATTAGCGGCCAGTGGCGCGCTATCTCGCGGTATGATTCCGTCATTGACTGACACGCTGGCTGATGTCAGTTCGCCTGCAACACAGGGATAGGAAGCACCGCGGGATGACGGTTGAGACGCAGACGAGATCGGTCAGCGCGGATGAGATCCCCTCGATCGATCCCCAGACCGGACTGACGACAACCGAAGTCGACCAGCGGCATCGCGATGGACGCTCCAACACAGCTCCACCCGGCACCAGCCGAACATATTCCCGGATCTTTCTCGACAATCTGATTACGCCGATTCACCTTATCCTGTTGACCATCGCCAGTATTCTGGTGGTGCTCGGCTTCTTCGGTGATGCGCTGGTAACGGCCGGTCTGGTGGTAGCCAATGTCTCCGTCGGGGTCTTTCAGGAGGCTCGGGCCAAACGCAAGCTGGATCGTGTTGCCCTGCTTCTCAGGCCGGAAGCGAGAGTGGTCCGGGATGGCAACGAGCAGGTTATTGCCCCGCATGAAGTGGTGCAGGATGACGTTCTCCTGGCCGAATCAGGTGATCAGTTCCTGGTCGATGGAATGGTGATTCACGGCGGTCCGGCCAGTGTTGACGAATCGCTGCTGACCGGCGAATCCGACCTGCTTGCGAAACGTCCGGGTGACGAGGTCTTCTCCGGAAGCTTCTGCATGACTGGCGCCGTGCGCTATCAGGCAACCCGGGTAGGGCATGAGAGCGTTGCCAATGAGATGACAGCCGGTGCCCGAAGCTATCGAAACATTCGCACTCCCCTTCAGCGCGAAGTTGCCCTGATCATTCAGGTGATGCTGGTGATGGCGATTGCCCTGGCTGTCCAGATTGCCTTGCAGTATCGCAGCGGGGATCTCGATCTGCCGTTTGGAGACAGTGTCCGGGCAGCTGCCGTGATCTTCGGGCTGGTGCCGCAGGGTCTGGTCTTCATGGTAACCGTGACCTATGCCATGGCGGCTGTGCGTCTGGCTGGCAAAGGATTGCTCATCCAGCGGATGAACGCCGTGGAGTCGACCAGTCACGTCGACGTGCTCTGCGTCGACAAGACCGGTACCTTGACCACAAACCGGCTCGATCTGGAAACGGTGGTGCCGATTGAGGATGATGATTCTGATCTGCGGACTGGGCTTGGCCAGCTCGTCTCCAGCGTGTCCACCAGTAATCGCACCACTGAGGCGCTGGCCGATGCGTTTCCGGCAGATGCCCGTGAGTTGACGGCCGAGGTGCCGTTTTCCTCGGACTGGAAGTGGAGTGGGGGAACGTTCCCGGAGGGCGGATCGATCATCTTCGGCGCTCCGGAGGCGTTCCGGAACCATGTTCAGATGCCAGACCACATCGCCGAACGTGCTGACGAGATGATCGGTGAGGGACTGAGAGTGCTGATCATCTGCCAGTCTCCAGATTCCCTGACCTATGGTGCCGAAGATTCGGATGACTCTCCAGAGTTGCCCGACACGATCGAGATTATGGGGCTCGTGGCGTTGCGCGATGAGCTTCGCCCGGATGCCCAGGAGACCATTGCCCATTTCCGCGAGGCCGGCATCGAGCCGAAGGTGATCTCCGGTGATCATCCGGGGACGGTCTCCGTGCTGGCGCGTCAGGCTGGACTGGCCAGCGATAACTCGGCGGTCTCCGGGTATGACCTCGATCGGATGGATGACAACGAGCTGGAAGAGGTCGCCGTCAATACGTCGGTCTTCGGCAGAATTACTCCGAAGCAGAAAGAGCGACTGGTCGAGGCGCTCAATCGACGAGGCCACTATGTGGCGATGATCGGTGATGGGGTCAACGACGTCCTGGCGCTGAAGAAGTCTCATGTGGCGATGGCGATGCGTAGTGGCAGCCAGGTAACCCGTGGGGTGGCTGATCTGGTGCTGATGGATGACTCGTTCAGTTCGCTGCCTCGAGCGTTTCAGGAAGGGCAGCGGATCCTGCGCGGCATGGAAGCGATTATCCGGCTGTTCCTGAGTCGGGGCTTCTATATGGGGTTGATCATCATCGGGGTATCTCTGCTGGGGTATCCGTTTCCCTCGACTCCGAAGCTCGACACACTGTTGGCGATGCTGACGATCGGCGCGCCGATTCTGGCCCTGGCGTTCTGGGCAACTCCGGGGGAGACCCCGAAGCGGATTCTGCGTTCAGCCAGCCATTTCGTGGTGCCTGCGGCTGTACTGACGGCGATTCTGGGAATCGGTGTCTATGTCACCACTATCGAGATGACCGGCGATATGTTCCTGGCCAGGGAGGCCCTGGTCACCACATCGATCCTCTGTGGCATCGTGCTGGTTGCTTACGTGCATCCACCGCATCGCTGGTTTGCGATTGTCGAGCAAACCACCGGTGACTGGAAGCCAGCCGGAGTGGCCGCACTGATGACCGTGGGGTACGTGCTGATTCTGGCGATCCCGCCCCTGAGGAACTTCTACGAATTGCAGATTCTGCGTCCGGAAGCATATCTGGCGATCGCCGTGGCGGTGGTTGCCTGGTCGTTCCTGCTTCGCTTCACATGGCAGCTGCATCTGGTTGCCCGGCTGGCTGCGTTCTGGCGACGCCGGTTTCCCCGGGCCCTTCCTGAATCACTGAGATAGAGCAGGTTTCATTTTTGCTGTCGGTAGCTGGGCAGCGGAGCCTGCACTGAGCTTGCCGAACGTGTCTGCCCCGGATCCACTGATGTGTTCGCTGGGTATTCGGTCGCTGTTCAGGGCCACACGGAGAGCCTGCCCTGAGCGAAGCCGAACGGGTGGCCGACTACCGGTCGTCAACTCTAGTGAGAACCGCTCTAGATAGAAGAGCGCTCGGCGCACCCTGAAGCGTCACCAAAAGAGCCGGCCCGCATAAGCGGACCGGCTGGATCTTCGTAACTCGATTGTGCTCGCTATCGCAGGTAGCTGAGCGGATCCTGGTAGTTGCCGTTCTTGCGGACTTCGAAGTGCAGGTGAGGGCCGGTCGAGTAACCGGTTGATCCCATTGGACCAATGTACTCACCCTGCGCCACACGCTGTCCAACGCTGACCGGCGGCTGCTGTGCCATATGGGCGTACCAGGTGACATAGCCGTTGCCGTGATCGATTGCCACCGCATACCCGTACCCACCAGACCAACCGGAGACGATCACCGTGCCACCATCGGCGGCATTGATCGGCGTGTTGGTGGAGTTTGCGATGTCGAGACCGGTGTGACCGGACGCGCCATACCATCCCGAAGACTGCGAGAACGATGTGTGTCCGAACCGCTGAGTGATAACACCTTCGGTCGGCCAGCTGAAGTTCCCGTTAGCCACGCCACTATCGGACGAAGTCTGAGGTTCCGGCTCGGGCTCGGGTTCCGGCTCTGGCTCGGGTTCTGGCTCCGGCTCCGGTTCGTCGACGACATCGGCCGAACCATCGTCCTGGAATTCTGCCGGAGCAGGTTCTTCCACGACTGGCTCAACGCCACCGGGAATGAACAGTGATTGCCCGACTGACAGTGCGTCCGGGTTGCTGAGCCCGTTTGGCCCCCAGTCCAGGATCGCATTGACATCAACGCCGTAGCGCTGGGCAATAGCGAGCAGCGAATCGCCGGCCTGAACATCAATGTAGATGCCTTCTGGCGCTGGTTCGGGTTCGGGTTCAGACTGTGGTTCGGGCTGCGGCTCAGGCGCTGGAGCCGGCTCCTCGGAGACCGGTTCCTCAACCACTGGCTCGACGCCACCTGGGATGAACAGCGATTGTCCGACCGACAGCGCGTCCGGGTTGCTGAGCCCGTTGGGGCCCCAGTCGATGATTGCGCTGACACTGACGCCGTAGCGATCGGCGATCGCCCGCAGCGTGTCACCAGCCTGGACCTCGATATAGATGCCCTCCGGCTGTGGATCCGGCTCGGCTGACTGGTAATCGGCCGACGCTTCAGTGGAACCAGACGCTTCATTACTGGATTCTGCCGGAGCCTCGGACGGTTCCGGCGATTCTGGCTGCATGCCACCCGGGATGATAAGAATCTGACCGGTGTAGATCATATCGGGATCAGAGATCTGGTTCGGTTCATAGTTGATGATGGCCGTCATCGAGACGCCATAGCGGGTGGCAATATCCCGGAGCGTATCACCGGACTGAACCTCGACAACCAGACCGTCTGTGGGCGGGATCAGGAGAACATCACCGGTGTAGATCAGATCCGGGTTATCCAGATTGTTCGCCCAGACGAGAGTCGATGTGCGTAGCCCGAAGGATGCAGCGATGTTTCTGAGTTCATCGCCCTCCTGAACCGTGTATTCCGTAAAGGAATCACGCTCGGGAGTCGCGTCATCATCGCCGTCGTTTGTCGTGGCTTCCAGGACCGTGCCGCTCTCCGTATGATCGCCCAGCGTCGCGAATTGCTGGTAGTTCGAGCGATCAAGCATTCCTGGCGAATCGGCGGCATTTGCTGTGCTATTACCACCCGAGTAGAGGCTGCCGGTTCCAACCGCAGCGACGGTCATTGCCAGCATCACTGGCTGACCGAGTTTCTTACCACTCAGTGTGATAGAGAGCGGAGTCTTTTCTCGATGAATAATGGTCGGAGGAAGTTCACCGGGCCGACCTGGTACCCAGTACGACCCTAGTGGTCGCTGCGAGCCGGCGATCGACTGCGGAGATGGTGGCTGTCCGATCGATGATGGATGGATCCTCGATGGTTGATCATCAGCCGGTACTGGCGTTGGATGTTCTGGTCGCCAGCCAAATTGTGCATTCACTGAATCAGGACCCTCATTCTGGTCACCCTGCTTATTAGCGCGATTCTCAGGGGCGTAGCCCATAGCTATCCCTTCCCTGCTTCCCCAACACCGCTCACGCGATTTCATTCAGAAGCTTCATTGCGGGTCGAGCGTGTCCCCGTTTGCCGCCCGCGAGTTCGTGTTGGCGTGTCATTGCGTTAGCATAACAACTCTTTCGGCGCGCTACCAGAGCAATTCTACACGCTGGCTGTCAAATCATGAAGCAACTGCGTATAACTGTAAAGTGGGGCTTCGTACGTTCGCATGCTCCCATGGGTCGTTTGTGCATTCGCGCGCGTACGTACGGAGATGTGCCAGAGTGGCAATTATGTCCGGTAAAGGTCAGGGTGACTGGATCGAGGCATCGTCTACTGGCAAGGATTGTGTCAGTCTGACAGGCAGTTGCCCGCCTGTATCGCGTACAGACGGGCGGGGAATTGCACCGGGAGCCGGTGGTGATCAGCCCTGATGTTCGCTGCTCAGCGCTTTCGGCTGGCTGATTTCGATCCGGCGGGTGCGTGCCTGTTCAGCCTTCGGCATCCGTAGCGTCAAGACACCCCATTCGAGGTGCGCTTCAATCTGCTCGCTATCTACCGGCGCCGGCAGAGCCACGCTCTGGGTGAACTGACCGGAGCCGATCTCACGCCGATACCAGTTCCACTGATGAGTTTGCTCTTCCGGGTGCTCGTAGCCATACGATCCGGAGATGTGCAGCGTATTCTGCTCCAGGTTTACGTCCAGATCCTCCGGTCGAGTGCCTGGCAGCAGCGCATGAACGATCAACTCCTGGCCGGTGTCGTACAGATCGATAGCTGGCCGGAATCCACGGTTGAACGGGGTCGAGCGACCTCCATCGATGGTATCGCCGAATGCTCGATCCATTTCATCGAAGAGACGAGTGAACTCGGCCCACGGATGTCGACGCATAACCATGACAGCTCACCTCCCTGATGTGTATGACATCTGACAAACGACCTTCACGTGCCCGGTTTCCGGGCGGAGTAACGGTAACTGGATATATTCTAAATAGTGAGTCAGTCTGTGTCAAGAGTCTGATGCAGTACGAGGCATATAACTGGAGTGGATGAGCTATGGTGCTCGCTGGTTGCGGCTCTGCCGTAGAATCTTCACAGTGTTGAGAAAACATTAATTGTTCGCCCGCCCACCGCACGTTACCCCGATACCAACCAGGAGACAAACAATGGCCGAGCCTCGATCGCCGATTTCAACGACCCAACTTCTGTTGTTCTTTCCACGGGGTGGCTCGGCGCAGGTCATTCGTTATCTTGCGGCCGCACTGGATCACCACCAGGTCGAATGTCAGGTGATCTCCGGGTCACTCGGTGAACCCGAGTCGGCCACGCATGCCCAGCGGTTCTTTCGGGATCTCGATGTGCTGCCCATTGATTACACTCCAGCGCACGAGGTGTTTCGGTCTGGAGGAGACCCGCTGAGGGAGCCAGTGCCGATGCACCCTTCCTATGAAGACCGGCCGGAGGTGGCAGATCGGGCATTTGTCTCGATCGACCCGGATACGGCGCACTGGATGGAATCGCGATGGGAGCAGATTCTGCAATCCAGGGTCACCCGGGTTCCGGATGTCTTCCATATACACCACCTCTCGCCGATTCAGCCCGCGGTGCAATCACTCTGGCCAGATGTTCCGAAGATCGGACATATCCACGGGACCGAGCTCAAGATGCTCACCCGGATCCGGGCGCGGCGTGCCCTGCTCCATGCCTGCGGTCTCACGTTCGACCGTGATCCAGCAGATATCGAGGCAACGATTGCCCGGGAATGGGAGTCGCTGACGTCCGATCAGCAACGCATCGCCACATCGACCCGATGGCCATACTGGCGATGGTCAGATTTCTGGGAAAAGCGACTGATCGAGTATGCCGCGATGTGTGATCGCCTGATCGTACTGACCGAAAGCGCCCGTGATCAGACAGTCGAATTGCTCGACTACGATCCTGCGCGGATTCAGCCGGTTCCGAACGGCGTTGATACCGACCACTTTACGCCGGATCGGCTGACGGCGAGCCAGCGACTCGAGCGCTGGAAGCACTGGCTGGTAGATCGACCCCGCGGCTGGGATGAATCCGGTGAGCCAGGCTCGATCCGGTATACCCAGACGGAGGTCGATGAGTGGTTCGTCGATGCTGCCGGTGAGCAGACCCCGGTGCTCTTCTTCGTTGGCCGGTTTACCAGTATGAAACGCGTACCGATGCTGATCCGGGCCTACCAGGATGCCAGGCCGCACTTTCACTGGAAGGCGCCACTGGTGATCTGGGGTGGCAATCCGGGAGAGTGGGAAGGTGAGCATCCCTATACCGTGGCGAGCGAAGGCAACACTGACGGGATCTTCTTTGTTGGCTGGAGAGGTCATAGCGAGCTGCCGGCCGGGCTCAACGCCTCCGATGTTATGGTGGCGCCGTCCCGGAATGAGCCGTTTGGCCAAGTCTATCTCGAAGCGATGGCCTGCCAGCTGCCGGTGATTGCCACCGATAGCGGTGGTCCGCCAACGTTCATCAACAGAAATCCGGATTCGCCTGATGGCTGGATGATCCCCCCGGATGATCAGGAGGCGCTCACCCGGACGCTGATCGAGGTGGTCAATAATCCGGATGAGCGACGTCGACGTGGCAAGCAGGCCCTTGAGACGGTGCGCTCGGAATATTCCTGGGCGCAGGTTGCCGGTACCGTTCGCGCGCTGTATGACGATCTCCTGCGAGACCGTTAGCCGACGGCGATCCCGTCCCGGCGTTTGCGGAGCTGCCGCAGGCAACTCATTGCTACGAGTGCGCCGGTTTTCGGATTCTGCGCACTCGGAACGTTCCGGATCTCGAATCGCAGGGAGCCAAATGCCCCTTCGGCCTCGACGGTATGCACGTTTCGATCGACCGCCGGATCGACCATCACCACAACCTCGGTGCGGTCCAGTCCGATTCCCGCGAAGCTGACAGCGGCCGTGACGTTGACACTCTCCGGATAGGCAAGTGCGGCATCTCGAGCGTTTCCACGGAAGACCTCGGTTTCGTCGGTGATTCCGGCGCCTTCGTCCGGGCCGAGGAGTGTTGCCGGATGCTTGCGGACCGTGTGCTGAACCCGATCAAGACCACCGGCCTTCGCCGCCGAGATGGCGTCCAGCGCCCCGATTGCCCCGGAGACCACGATCGCCTGGCCGTTCGATGCCTCGGCCGCAGCGCGGAACTCGGACTCAAAGCCGGGATCGGCCAGCGATCCGACCGCCAGAAAATAGAGATCCAGACCCCGGTTCAGTACCTCGATGCCGTGTGTGCGGAGCCCTTCGTGTCCGGCGACCTCCAGAAAGACTTCTGGGTGCCGGGTCATGATCTCGTCGACGGAACCGAACACCGGGAGCATACGATCCGGTTTATCGAGGTTCTGCACGATCGCGCCAACGAATTCGATCTGATCTGGAGCGGTTTTCTGCGCCAGGCGCACGAGATCCTGACCGATTGCGCCCAGGCCGATGAGTCCAACACGAAGCGGGGCAGCCATGGAAGTCTCCTGTTCTGAGCCGGCAAATGTTCCCGAGAGTCGACGTTCTGGCTCGTAGCTTAGCAGTTCCGGGTGGAAAGCGGATGGTCGGGCAATTTCGCGTGACACCTTGACAAATTTCTGGGTGTACGTACAATAGGTATCAGAGCGTACGTACACTACGTATAGCTCGGGGGGAAAACCGCAATCTGCCCCCAGATTGCAAGCAGGCTGAACGCCGCAAGCGTTCACACCCGCTTCAGCGTTTCCCCGCCCTCCCTGTACCGGGGCCGTCTCTCCCACGGCCCCTTTTTCTTTTAACCTTGATCTCCTGACCGAAGCCCTGGAATAGCGGCCCTCACCCCGACCCTCTCCCAATACTGGGAGAGGGAGAAGACTCTGCGCTGATCGCCAACGCTTCCCGACGTCGAACCTGTCATCTCGAGCTTGTCGAGAGATCTGAGATGCCTGCAGGTGTCGACGTACGGGACGATCGAGATTCCTCCGCTGCGGTCGGAATGACAGCTATATGCAGGGTGTAGTGCTACATTGAACAGCCCTCTGTCCGATCTTCTCCCGACGCTGGAAGAGGCGGGGTGAGCATGGAGTTCCATCCATTCGGGCCCGATTTTTCGTATACCTAATAGATATTAGATTCCATTGGTACGAAATCCGTAGAATTAGACCAACGCCTACTCGATCCACCAGCCCCAGGGAGCGCTATCATGTCCTTCGACTTCATCCGCCGCCCCGGTTTCTACTCTGGCTTGATTGCTGGCGTCCTGGCAACCGCAGTCATGATCGCCCTCGGGGATCTCTGGCGCGCGCCGGTTGTTCCCCAGATGCTCTCGGACCGGATGACCGCGATCATTCCCGTCGAGACGTTCGGTCAGATTCTCGGCTTCCTGGAATCGTGGGCCAAACCACTCGCGTTTGCCGGGATCGTGCTCGGTCAGGTGATCGTCAGCGGGTTCATCGGTCTGGCGACCGAGAACATCATGCGGCGGGGCACCTCTCCCTGGCTGGTTCTGCCCGGATTGATCGGTGCCGTCTGGCTAATGCTCGGTCTGGTGATGGCTCCTCTCGGTGGACTCGGCATCTTCGCGATGGACTCGACTGCGGGAGCATCGAACGCGATGCTGGCTTTCTTCGTCATTGCTGGCGTGTTCGGGGTGGCGATCGTCACCGGTGTCTTCAGTGCGCTGGAGCGTGATGGGGTCGAGATCGATCCAGGCCGCCGCCGCTTCATGCGCTGGGCGACGCTCGGTGTTCCGGCGGTCATCTCCGTCGCCTACCTCGGACGATTCATGGATGGCCTGGCCACCCGAAGTCAACCGACCGGACTGACCGACACGGAAGGTGAACTTCCGCCGGCGATTACGCCACTGGGTGACTTCTACACGGTTTCCAAGAATGTGGTTGATCCCACGGTCAACGCAGACAACTGGATTCTGGTTGTCGATGGCGAAGTCGAAACCGATATCGGCTTCACCTACGATGACATTCTGGAGATGGAGTCCGTTACCCAGGTCACCACGCTGGAGTGCATCAGCAACACCGTTGGTGGTGAGTACATCAGCAATGGCGAGTGGACCGGTGTTCCCTTGCGCGCGATTCTGGAGCAGGCGGGTGTTCGGGATGGGGTGGTCGATGTGGCACTCCATGCGGAGGACGATTACTCGGACTCCATCACGCTGGAGAAGGCGATGTCGGACGATGTGATTCTGGCCTACCAGCTCAACGGGCAGCAACTCCCGGATCAGCATGGGTTCCCACTCCGGCTGGTGGTTCCAGGTATCTATGGAATGAAGCACGTCAAGTGGATCAACCGGATCGAGCCGGTTCCTGAGGTCTATACCGGTTACTGGCAGGAGCGGGGCTGGTCGGATGAAGCGCCGGTGCTCACCATGTCCAAGATCGTGACGCCGTTCTATCAGAGCCATGTGCCGGTTGGTGAACCGACACTGATTGGTGGTGTGGCGTACTCCGGAGATCGGGGCATCTCCCGGGTTGAAGTTTCAGTGGATAGTATGCAGACATGGGTCGATGCCGAGGTCGAAGATGCCTTGTCGGACAGCAGCTGGGTGCGATGGTCTTACGATTGGGTGCCGGAGGAAGAGAAGTCGAGCTGGATCTATGCCCGGGCCTACGAAGGTGACGGCACTCCACAGATCGAGGAAGAGCAGTCAGCGCTCCCGGACGGTTCCACCGGCCTGCACGAAATCGTGGTCACCGCGGTCTACATGGAGGAAGAAGACGACGATCTCGAAGAAGATGACGCCGGTTCCGCCTGATCATCGGTCGTGGTGCTCTTGAAGGTGTGTGCATCCGGCTCTGCTTCATCACCCTTCGACCAGACGTGATGGCGGGAGGTGCGGGTCAACAAGAGCGCCAGTGCTGCGATTGCCAGAAAGAGCAATCCCCAGAGTTTTGCGGCGCTATCTCCACCGATGGACGCGATCTGGAACGAGAAGACGATGATGTATATCGTTTCCAGCACGATTCCGATGAACCAGCCAACCACCGATCGGTTGATCAGCAGGAAGATCACCAGCAGACGGATGAAGATAGACGTGCCCAGGTTGGCTTCGAGTTCCAGCGGTGGGAACCCGGGAAAGAGCGCCCAGTAGATGTACAGGACGACGACCAGGCCGACGTAGAGCAGTATTGAGGTCGGCGTTGGACGCCGCGCCGGAGTCGGACTCTTCTCCTGCTCGATCTCTTTCCGCGATTTGATCTTCGATCGCGGGGTTGAATCTTCCTGTTGGTCCTCGTGTGCCTGATCGCTGCTCATAGACTCCGTCTTACTCCCACCGGAACGTTCGACTCGCTATCAGAATACCAGCAATACCCCAGACCGACAGAATGATAATCGGGGTGACTGGCGCCTCACCTGTCGAGAGAATATCTCGCAGTGCGGTGGCGAATGCGCTGGATGGCAGAAGCGAGCTGACAACGGAAACCGCGCCCGGCAACCGCTCTGCAGGCCAGATAATTCCACCGAACAAAAGCAGGAAGATGTAGATGGTGTTTGCCGCGGCAAGCGTCGTCTCTGCCCGGAGAATTCCGGCCAGCAACAGCCCCAGACCGGCAAACGTTGCGGTCCCGATTACCAGCACGATGCCCGCCAGAAGCAGGTTTCCCTCGGGGCGCCATCCGAACCCGAGCGCGGCGATCCCGATCAGAACCACGATCTGAATCAGCGTCACCAGAATGACCGAGTTGATCTTCGCCAGGAGCAGGTTTCCCCGACTGAGCGGGGTGGAGCCGAGCCGTTTGAGCACGCCGTAGCTTCGCTCGTAGGCCGTTCGGATCGACAGACCGACGAGGCCAGTCGACATAACGGCGAGTACGAGCATGCTCGGCAGGAGGAAATCGACCGGTCGGCTGTACTCTTCCGGCGCCAGGCCGATCAGGCCCAGGAAGATCAGCAGGATAACGGGCACGACCATCGTGATCAGCACCGCTTCGAAACGGCGCATGGTCAACCGGATTTCCATCCGTGTCTGGGCGATCAGTGCGGACATTCTGCTCGAATCCAGTAGCGGGCTACTCACGAATCTGGTGTCCGGTCAGTCGCAGGAAGACATCTTCCAGCGTCTCGTGCCCGGCACGCAGATCATCGAGGAGTATTCCACGTTGACGTGCCCATGTGGTGAGTTCGTCCAGCAGAGCGATCGGATCATCGGTCTCGATGACGAACTGCCCCGAGCCCTTGGCTATGATCTCATTGGCTGCCGGAATCCCGGCCAGGTCGGCTGGATCGATGCTGGCTGGCCCGGAGAAGCGGACAGTGCTTCCCCCGTTTCGCCGCAGCGCGGATGGCTCCTCGAGCGTCAGCAGTTTGCCGTGGTCGATAATCGCGACCCGATCGGCAAGACGCTCGGCTTCTTCCATGGAGTGAGTCGTCAGGATGATCGTGGTGCCTTGCTGCTGCTGGGCTTCGATCAGTTCCCAGGTGACCCGACGAGCCTGCGGGTCCATTGCCGAGGTCGGCTCATCGAGGAAGAGAAGCTTCGGATGCCCGATAATCGCAGCGGCCAGAGCCAGCCGACGCTGTTGCCCGCCTGAGAGCTGTTTGTATCGTGTGCTGGCGGAATCGGTGAGACCAACCAGATCGAGTAATTCGGCTGGCTGGCGAGCGTTCGGATAGAAGCTGTTGAGCAGTTCCAGTAACTCGAACGGGGTCACGGTGGGATAGATACCACCACTCTGCAGCATCACCCCGATCAGTGGTTTGAGCTGCGTAGCTTCCCGCTGGGGATCGAAGCCGAGTACCGAGACGGCCCCGCCATCCCGTGAGCGATAGCCCTCCAGAATCTCCAGCGTTGTTGTCTTTCCGGCTCCGTTCGGCCCGAGCAAAGCGAAGATCTCTCCCGGTCGGATCTGAAAACTGAGCCCGTCGACGGCCTTGAGATCACCGTATCGTTTGTGCAGATCGGTGATCGAGACGGCGGCCGAGCCGATATCAACGGTGTCCTGAACCGGGCTATGCGCCAGATTGACATGCCCGTTGGCGGTGACCGGTTGTGATGTGGTGTTGATCGATGCCATCAGGTTCCTCGATGTGATCGTCAGAGATTTTCGACAGGGAGATGGTAGAGCATGAGATAGATGATCCAGCCGGTGACCACCACGTAGAGCCAGATTGGAACAGTATAGCGAGCGATCGCTTTGTGCCGCTCGAACTGTTTTGTGAGCGCCCGGTAGAGCGTGATCAGCACCAGTGGGATAATCACGATCGAGAGAATCACGTGTGAGGCAAGGATCGCCACGTAGACGGCCAGTACCCAGCCCTCACCCACAAAGAGTTTACTTCCGTAGAGCAGGTAGCGGGTGACGTAGACCACGAGAAACAGCGCCGCAAACGTCGTCGCCGTCAGCATGGCGTACTTGTGGTAATCGACCATCTTCTTTTTGATGAGGATGACGCCGGCAACGACCGCCGAGCCGCTGATAATGATCAGAACGGTGTCGATAAGGGGAAGAAGTTCTTCCATGGTCATGGGATGTTGGCCCTGTTCGCTATGCAGCTCGATTGATGGCCGACGAGTCGACCCGGTCTATTGTACGCAGGCTGACAATAGTTGATGTCAGGATTGTTCCGGGTTCGGTTCGAGTTTCAGGCTGAAACGCCGGCATAGCCGTGTTTGATCGCCTCATCGAGCAGCGGCTGGAGCATGGTGATCATCGCACACAGGCGATCGGCGACCTCGATGGCGAGCTCTTCGGTGAGCGGCTGATAGGGGAGTAACAGGAAAATCCGGCCCCAGGAGTTGGTCCAGCGTTCCAGTTCGATCTCCGGACCGAGCTCGTGTTTGATCTCGACGATGTGCTGGTCGAAGAACTGGATCAACGACTCGGTCGATTCTGGCCCGTTTTCGAAGTGAAGCCCGATCTCGATATGCTGATCCCGCCCGTTGGTCCAGATCTCGTAGTGCAAGCGCTCATGTCGGTAGTAGAGCTTCATCTGCCGGTGGTTTGCCCGAAACCGGATGCCCTGTAGCTCAGTGGGGAGCCTGACTTGCAGGCGATCCCGCACCGCGGCGAAGAACTCACGCCGGGTAATCGCGGTCTTGCTGGATGTACTTGCAGCTCGTGCCAATGGTTTCTCTCACGCGTCTGGCGCAATGCTGCGCCTCGCAAAAGCAGCTCAGTTCGAAGCGTTCAACCGCAATGGACGTTCCCGCCCGGTCTGGATTTTCACCCCACCAGCCACCGGGTCGGCATGAACTGGGTGGCGCTGGTGATGATCCCGCAGGAGTTCCATCACGGCGATGTTGGTCAACAGATGCGCTCTGGCAGTGCGTTCCAGCGCGTCGCCCGAGACTGTCTCGTCGGCGACTTCGGTAATCCAGTTGAGCACGGTGGTGTTCGGGTAGCGCACGGCATACGATCTCCGCCCACGAACGGAATCTGGCTCGACCTGGCTGATATGAAAGAGCATCTCCTGCACCAGCTCCATGGGAAACCGCTCCGGCACCCACTGGTGCCCCCAGGTTCGGTAGCGTTCGGTGTAGACCCGGTTCCACTGGAGGAGATCGTCATCAGCGGCGATCCGTGCAGCGACGCTATCCCGCACGGCAGTCATCGCCTCCCGGTGAGCTGGCTGATCGAACCACGGAAGAATCCCATAGAGGAGCGCCTGAACCTGCCAGTAGCTGACTCCGAACCGGGGTGGAGATCCGAACCCGGCGAAGAGCTGCGCCCACTCGTGCGACGGTACGCCATGGTTATCGACCACGATATCCGGCAGGCAAGCGCTCCAGACCAGGTCTCGAACCCGACCCTCACCGTACTGGCTGTCCGGATTGCCCTGATCCTCGCCGAACTCGTACCCGGTGGCGTTGTAGCGGGCCGGATGATGCTTCCAGGTCGGATTGGTTGCCCTGAGCTCATCGTGCAGTGCCGCGCCATCCGGATTCTCCAGCGGCAGTAGCACGAGATTGAGCCCCCGGAGCATCGCCTGGGCCGAATCATCTCTGGTCAGCGCCTCGATCAACTGGAATGCGCTGGTGGTGCTGGCGACCTCGTTGGCGTGATGCCGGGCGACGATCAACTTGGTTGGCTTCAGGTGTGAGAGCTTCCGCATCGACCAGATTTCGGCGCTCTGTGGACTGGTCACTGCCACGGCCGGGATCGCCCGCCCCTGCCAGGAGGTCTCTGCCGCCGGAACCACGGTCACTGCTGGGTGCCTGGCGAATCGGCTGAGCAATGAAGAGACCTCCGGATTGCTGATGATCGTGTCAGCCGACACCGGGAGTGCGGCGGGTTCATCCGGAAGACCGACGTCAACCGGAGCCGGAACGCCGATCAGCACCGAACCGGCTGGTGTGGATACATCGAGCTGCAGGCTGGACTGTTCCGGCTGGCAGACGACGCTAAGTGCCGTGACAAACCGGGCGATGTCTTCAGTTGATTCAGTCCAGTCAACATCAAATGTAATGTTGTCGACGGAAAAGCGGACCCCCCGTACCGCAGGCGCTGCGGGAAGAGAGCGAGTGGCCGGGGCGATGATCCGGGATTGTCCACCGGACATCAGCCGGGCGATACCACGCGGCCGTCGAGTCAGGCGGATTCTCGCCTCCGGTTGCCGCCCGGGGACGACCTCGACGAACGGCCGCACCGAGCCGGGCGCACCGAGCTTCTCGCCGGTGGTCTGCTTGCCGAGCTCTTCCACAAAATCGAGGATGTTGAAGTAGAGATCTTCGTGGAGCGCCTCGGCCGCGGAGTGACGCTCTTCCCGGATACCGTATGGCTCGTCACTGGCGCTGATCCGGAGATCGATCAACAGATCTTCGAAGAATGGTTGATCACCCTGTCGAGGCTCGTTCTCCGTCTCGGTGAGGATGAACCGTCGCAGATTCGGCAACAGCTCACCCTGTACATAGCGCCAGACGATCTCGGGATCGGTAAGCACCCGGGCCCGGAACGTCTCGTCATTTTGCCGGGCGACAATACCTCCAGTTGTTACGGTGACATTGCCGGCATCATGGATCCCGCTCAGATAGTCGATGCGCCGCCAGAGAGGTGAGAATGACGATTCCAGAACAACATGTCCGGCACTATCGAACGCTTCCACCCGATAGATCGGCTCCAGCGAGTCGTCCAGTTGAATCCGCACCTGATCCAGGGGAAGCCCCAGCTCCCGGGCCAGGATCTCATCACCGGGGAAGAGCTCCTGCAGCCAGCGGATCGGCATATCGAGTTGTCCGTCATGCTTCTCCGGATCCCAGGTCCGGGCCGTGATCTCGATTTTTGCCAGATCGCTGATCTCCCGGAGTTTCGCCAGCATGATGATCCGAAGCCAGTCCAGTCCGGGCTTGAAGGCGTCCAGCACGTGGAGTGAACCATCGTTGAATCCGCGATCGACCATCATCCGGCTGATCAGCCCGCGAACTCGTCGCCTGATCTGGGGAGGTTCGGAGATCATCACAAGCAGATCGAGCGGGCTGGATGGATCGAGCGAGGGCAGAATGTCGTTCTCCAGCGTCCGGATTGCGCGCTGGACTTCCCACTCGGCAGTCCACTGATGATCGAACACGACGTGCTCACCCGGTGCGGCCGGTTCTGGCTCGGGGCCGGATTCAGCCAGTATCTGGGCGATTCGCTGATGCACGTCCGTCGATTGATCGAGAACGATCAGCCGGTCAGGTCGATTATCGGCCACGGCGGCCTGTACCTGGGTAACCTGGCCGTCTGCGGTCCAACCAGCGGCAGATCGACGGAGCCAGTCGATGGCCCGCACTCCGGGCCGATCTCCAAGAAACCCGCTGGAGAGCCGGGCGATATGGTTGATCGCCGCAGTCAATGCATCCACGGTTCCCGTCAACGCGAGTGATCCGCTGCCGGCTCGACTCAGGCGAGCAGTCTCATCATTGTTCAGGCTGATCTCCAGGCGATTTCGCCAGGCCGGCATCGTATCCCCGGCAATCGGCAGCGTCAGCGCGCCGCATTCGATACCAATCCGGGCGGCCAGATTCGCCAGCGCAGAACCGAGTTCGAACGGGACGTGATCGGGAAGTATCAGGTGGATGGCGGAGTCGTCGGTTGCCTGATCGTCGTCCCGATCGGTAAGGAATCCACTGATCGACCAGAGATCGGTGAGATCGATCGGCACCGGTTGCACCGAATTCGCTACCGGCTCGGGATCTTTTCCGTCAAGCGCCAGGCCGTTGATTCGTGCTGCGTCTCCGGGTCGAAGCGTTACCGAGACCCGGCCGATCTCTGGCTCGCGGGAGACAAGTGGTGGGGTGAACCCGCTGGTTGAGAGACCGAGCCTGGCGCAGAGATTGAGCACGGCAGCCCAGTCCGCGGTATCGAGATCCTCCGGGATCGCCAGAATTCCGACAATGTCGTCCGGGAAGCCATCCTCATTCCGATCGATCAACAGTGATGAAAGATCGGGGAGTGGTCCCCGGGCTGGTGGTTGCTGGTCTGATCCCATAGTGGTGATCCCTTTCCCGTTCCGGTTGACTGGTTTCGATTCTACCCGCCGGCCCCATGGTGAAGTAGACTCCCCTCGTGACTATGCGATTTACTGGCGAACGAATTCTTCCTGATATTCCAGAGCTTCGGGCGACGTTCCTGCAGTCGCTGGCGGTCTACGAGTTTGCCGCGGCCCGGGTGGACGGGGAAGTGGTGCTCGATTGCGGTGCCGGCGAAGGCTACGGGCCAGCGCTGCTGGCCGAGCATGCCTCGTTTGTGGTCGGGCTCGACTACTCAATGGAAGCAGCCAGCTACGCCCGGAGCAAATACGCCGACGCAGACGGCCCCGGATTTCTGCAGGGCGACGCGAGTTCACTGCCGTTTGTGGACGACTCGTTCGATACCCTTTGCTGTTTTCAGGTTCTGGAGCATCTGGATGATGCGCCGGGGTTCCTCTTCGAGGCTCGACGGGTGCTGAAACCTGGCGGGGAGCTTATTCTGACCACTCCCAATCGCCTCTGGGCCGGGACTGGTCCCAACCCACATCATGTGCTGGAGTACAGCGCCGATGAGCTGCAAGAGGTGATGGAGATTGTCTTCCCGGATGTCGAGATGTTCGGCGTTTCGGGCAGTCATCGAGTGATGCAGTACCGGGCCAGAAACCGGAAGATCGTCGGCCGTCTTATGAAGCTCGATTTCCTCGGGCTCAGGTATCGCCTGCCCGAGCGCATTACCGGGCCAATCCACGCCACCATGACCCGGGTGATCCGCCGGTTCGTGGGGCGTCAGCAGCCGGGCGAGATCGATCAGTTCACCACTGCCGATTATCCGATCAGCGATGAGCAGGTCGAGCGTTCGATCGATCTGCTGGTGATCGCCCGATCTGCGGATTGACGAGCGACCAACCCGACCACCATACTGCCGGGCAATCAGGCAGATTCGTTTTTTCTTTGTTTGATCTCATGAGTAGAGGCAGGGCCAGTTATGCCGTTTGGCGTTGATCGAATACTTCTCAACGGCCGGATTCTGACGGTGGATGCCGCATTCAGTGTGGTGGAAGCTGTGGCGATCCAGGGTGATCGTATTGTGGCCACCGGGACCAGTGACGAGATCGCCGATCTCGCCAGTGGCCGGACTCGTGTCGATGATCTGGGCGGCGCGACTGTGCTCCCCGGACTGATCGATGGCCACAACCACCTGCTCTCCACCAGCGTCGGTTTGACGCAGGTTCAGCTGTACGATTGCCGCTCGATTGGCGAAATTCTCGACAGAGTGGCGGCGGCGGTTGCCCAGGCGAAGCCGGGCGAGTGGATTCTGGGGAAGGGCTGGGACGAAGCGTTGCTGGCGGAAGGCCGCTTCCCGACCCGCTGGGAATTCGACGCCGTTGCTCCGGACAACCCGGTCGTGATGCATCGGGTCTGGAACAAGCTGGTGGCCAATAGCGCGGCACTGGCTGCGGCCGGGATCACGCGTAATACGCCAGATCCGCCGGCCGATCTGCTCTACGCTGGCGGGTTCGACCGAGATCCGGATACCGGCGAGCCGAACGGGTTGTTCCGGGATCGCGCCAAGCAGATGGTTCTGCAGGCGATTCCCGGCCTGTCGCAAGCGCAATTGGTGGAAGCGCTGGCGATTGGCTCGCGTGCCTACAACGCGGTCGGCATCACGCGAATCGCCGACCCCGGACTGTTTCCAGAGCAGCTCCGGGGCTATCAGGCAGCGTATGCCGAGGGCGTCCTGACGGTGCGCTCCGATCTCCTGCTCGGCGCCTGGGGATTTGCTCCGGTGGACATGATGGCTGGCCTGCAGGACTGGATTCAGGGCTACGGAGTGCATGCCGGTTTCGGGGATGACATGCTCCGGCTCGGCGGGATCAAGTTCGGGCTGGATGGCGGCGTTGGCGATCGGACTGGACGGTTCGATGAGCCATATAAAGATGAACCGGACAATTACGGGCAATGGGTGGTTGATCCGGACGAGTACCCGCATATGGTTCGCTGGGCGCACGATCTCGGCTGGTCGATCGACACCCACACCTGCGGAACGACAGCCCAGGATCTGGCGGTTCGAGCGATGGTTGCCGCACAGCGCGCCAATCCGAACCCGCGCTTGTTTCACCGGATTCATCACGGGTATTTCCCGTCAGCGGAGACGCTCTCCCTTATGGCCGAACACCGGATTGGTGCGCTGGTCAGCACGCCATTCATCACCAATCTCGGGGACAGTTACGTGAATTCACTCGGCGAGGAGCGCGCCGCGCAGACGGTTCCGCTGGCCAGCTATCTTGCGGCCGGGGTACCAGTGGCCAGTTCATCTGATAGCCCGATTACGGACTTCAACCCCTTCGTTGGGATGTACGCCGCGGTTGCCCGGAAGACGGTGCAGGGACGGCAGTTCGATCAATCCGAAGCGATCAGTCGCGAGGCCGCAATCCGGAGCTACACCATTGCCGGGGCCGCGGCGATCGGGCTGGACGATCGGCAGGGGTCGATCGAGCCGGGTAAACTGGCTGATCTGATCGTGACCGACGTTGATCCCCTGACGTGCAGTGACGATGCCTTGCGTGAGGGCCGCGTAACCCGCACTATGGTTGGTGGAGCGTGGGTCTACGAGCGATAGCCACCGGCGTTGAGAGGAAATAGATCGATGTTTCGTGTAATCAGGAAGATCATCAAGCTCATAGCGGCGTTTCTGTTCGCCTATGCGATTCTCGAGCAGTGGTCTCGGGAGCCGAAAGACCGAACCTGGCAGGGCGATGCTTTCGGGGTCCCCTACGATTTCCGTCCCCCCACGCCGGAGCGAATTCTCCAGCGATGGTGGAATCCGAAGGATGATCGTGTCCTGACCCCGCATGTGTTTGGAGTCGGGTGGTCGATCAACCTGTACCAGGCCAGCCAGCGCCTGAAGGCGTTGCTCGCGTAGGGGCATCGCCTCTTACGGCGGTTTCCGGTGTGCAGCCTCGCATGGTGTCGGGATCTAGACATGTCAATTGCCGATGTAGGGGACGGCGCCCCTGCCGTCCCGGAATCGCCGGGCACATCGGGCGCACAGAGGCGTGCGCCCCTGCATCGAATTGATCTGGCACCACGGAATACCATCCCATAAATCGAGATGCTTCGGCATGCGGGGATCAAACGATCCCCGCGCCCAGTCCACGAGCCAGCGCCGCATACCCCTGCGCTGCCCGAACAAGCTGCTCGATCTCCACGTATTCATCCACTCGATGCGCCTGTTCCTCGCTCCCCGGCCCATAGCCCAGCGTCGGAATGTTCCGACGTCCGGCGGATTCACTGCCGTTGGTGCAGAAAGAGTAGGTCCGTGTGGTGGTTCCGACATTCCCCTTCTCTAGCGCATCGAGCGCAGCCCGCACCGCAGGATGGTCTTCCTCGAATAGCCATGCCGGAGAGAACTTCGGGGCGATCAGTGGTGTGCCGGGGAACGTGGTGACATCGGTACGTGGAATCGAGACCTGCACCTGCAGCTCGGGAATCTCGGCCCGGACTTCATCCAGCGCCGGTTGCAGGGATGCCAGAATGTCGTCTTCCATCTCGCCCACCAGCAGGCGTCGATCGAACGTTGCAGCGCAATGCTCGGGAATGACCGACAGCCCCGGGTACGGGTTCGATTTGACATCAGTTACTTCCATTACTCCGTAACCGAGCCGGGGGTGATGCGGTGGTTCCATCTCGGAGAGACGGCTGATGACCTTTGCCATGTGTTTCACGGAGTTGACACCAAGATGCGGTGTCGATGAATGCGCCGCCGAGCCGAACGTCTCGACCAGGAGTTCCCCACGACCGCGCTGACCGATTGCCAGTTCACATTCGGTGGACTCGGCGATAATCACGATATCTGCCGGGTTATGGTCGAGAACCGTCCCGAGGGCCACACCTTCGACCGCTTCCTCACACACTGAGCAGGACAGGACGATATCGGCGCTGAGCTCGCTGCGTGGAACGCTGGAGAGCCCGAGCATCATGGCGGCGATGGCGCCCTTCATATCGGCGACTCCCCGGCCGATCAGTTTGCCATCGCGTTCGATCACCGTATGGGGATCGCCGCTCCAGAGATCGTGATTTCCCGGACTTACGGTATCGATGTGGCCATCGAAAAGGAGCGTTCCGCTGCCGCTTTCGGCCCGCCTGATTGCCACGACGTTGCCGAGTTCATCGATCGATACTTCATCGAAATCGAGCTGGGTGATCGCCTGTTTGATTGCTTCGGCAACATTACCTTCAGCGCCGGGGAGGCTCGGGTGCGAGACGAGTTCGGTAGTAAGGGCGACCAGGCGACGGTCGTCAATTGCAGTCATCAGGAGAGCCGAACCTTTCCATACAAATGGGTGTCGCTATCTGCACGAATCAGAATGTTTCCGCATGATACGGGCTGTATTCTCCCCGGTCCAACCACTGTCCGAATGGCGGGGGCTAGCACGAGGGATTGAGAGACGGTAAAGTTGCGACGCGCGCAGGTACATCGGAAGGGTGGTTGAGCGGCGCTCAGCCAGGATCCCGGGCCTGCATGGGGGAATTTCCGGCCGCCAGCCGCGGGGGAACAACAACTACGGCACCTCGCTCGTTGTTTACACTGGCTTGCGGATCGCTGCGGCGCTACCGACGAGCCGAGGACACTACCGGTTCGACCATGCGAATTGACATCTCTGCCGATTCGATCACGGATCGAAACGTCTCGGTTTCCGGGGTGCTCGCCGCCACTGACCGTTCGTTCCGCCGATCGGCCAGCACCTTATGAAGCGTTTCATCATTATCGCGCTGATCATTGCCGCGGCTATCTTCTTTTATGCCGTGGCCGACCTCGAGTCGATGAGTAGTGCGATCCTCAGCATGTCCGCTGAATCGGTGTTCATCCTTCTGCTTCTCCTGCTGGCGAACGAGATCGTCAAAGGCCTCCGCTGGGCGTTCTTCCTCCGTTCCAGTAAGCTCGACATCAGCACCTTCGATGCTCTCACCTCCTATCTGGCAGCTCAGGCCGGGACGGCGCTCCCCGGCGGATCATTGCTCGGTGCCCGGCTGGCGCAGGAGCATGGCAACGTCAAGATGCGCCAGGCAACGGCCAGTCTGGTGGGCCAGACGTTTGCCGACGCCTTTGCCCTGTCGGTGATGGCAACCATTGCAATCGTGGCGACGTCTCAGCGCAACATTCAACTCTTTATCCCGTTGCTGACGGCGATTGGCGCGATTGCCGTGGTGCAGGTGCTCCGGAATCGGGGGCTTGGGGATCGGGTTATCGCGTTCCTGGGGCGTTTTCGCCTGACCCGGCGAGTGGTCCCCCAGAGTGACGATTTCCGGGAATACGTCGCGGTGTTGATGAACTTCCGGACGCTTGTTGGTGGGTCGATTTACAGCATCGGGGCGACGATTCTCTCGACAGCTATCCTTCTAGTGCTGGCGTTGTCACTCACGGAGCGCGGTCTGCATCCCTTCGAGGCGCTGTACGCCCACTCTTTCAGCACGGTCGCCCGGGTGCTGGTGCCGGTGCCGGGCGGCTATGGCGTCAGCGACGGTAGCTTGACTGGCCTGTTGAATTATCTCGGTATCGGTCTGGCCCGGGCGACGTTCGTCGCGCTGGCTTACCGTACGGTGATCATGGTGTTTCGCACGATTTTCGGCGCTCTGGTGCTGGTTGCCCGGTATCCACACTTGCTGGTCGGACAATTGCGCGTTCCAGAGGAGCGGCCAGCGATCGTCGGCATTCCGATTCGGGATCCCGAATCGCTCCTGCCCTCAGCTGATATGAAGAAGTCTGACGATGACCGTGAAGGCGATCAGTCCGAGTCGGAAGGTGACGACGATACGCCACAGGACCAGGATAAGGGCGAGGAGAGCGACTCCACTGATCAGCGTTCTTCTGGTCAGTAAGTACGTGATCAGACAAGAATGGATTGAATCATGATTCGCCGAAGTTTCTATAACAATGGACGGACCTGCCGGGTGACGTTTCGCTACTGTCCGGAGTATCCGGTAGCCAGTATGCATCTGGTGAGCAGTCATGATGGCTGGAGCACCAGTGCCCGCCCCATGGTGCGTCGCAAGGATGGCTCCTACTCGACGTCGCTCGTGGTACCAAGCGGCTCTCGTGTGCAGTTCCGGTATCTTGTGGACAACGAGATCTGGATCAATGATGCTGAGGCTGATGAGTTCGTCGATAACAGTTTCGGAGAGACCGACGGTGTGATCGTTACCTGATCCTGCCGGTTTCCGCTCCCCGTATCTGCTCAAGAACAGAAATCCCGACCAGAACCCTGTCCATCCGGACAGGGTCATTTTGTCCATTCAGTCGGGGCTGACCCATCCTCGCGAACATGGTGCAAAGCACAAGAATCCCCTATAGTAGTCCGGGGGAGTGGGGTTAGCCTTACCTTTTATTAACCAGCGAGCATTATTTCGGTCATCTGGCCGGAAACCTAAGATTCTGCCAGTAAAACGCCACTCGGCGACGCCACGGGAAATGTGGGAAGGAAGATCGTTATGAGCCAGAAGACCGCCAGTAAGGATGAGGTGATCGTTGATCTCGATGCGCAAGACGCGATTATCGAAGCGAGCGGCGTTGTAAAGACCTACGAGTCTGGACGCATTCGGGTCGAAGCACTGAAGAGTGTTGATCTCACCGTCAATCGGGGTGAGATGGTGGCCATCATGGGACCATCGGGCTGTGGAAAGACGACGCTTCTCAATTGCCTGTCAGGCCTTGATGAGATCGATTCCGGCAGCATCCTGATTGCCGGGACTGATCTGGCCAAACTCTCCGACAATAAGCGGACCGCATTCCGAGCGCAGGACATGGGGTTCATCTTTCAATTCTATAACCTGCTGCCAGTGCTGAATGCGGTGGAGAACACTGAGTTGCCGTTGCTGGTAAGTGGCGTCGGCACGCGCGAAGCCCGCGAACGGGCGCTAGCGATTCTGGACATGGTGGGACTGAACGATTGGTCAACTCATCGCCCTGCGGAGCTTTCCGGTGGTCAGCGCCAGCGGGTCACGATTGCCCGCGCCCTGGTGAATGATCCGGCGATCGTCTGGGCAGATGAGCCGACCGGTGACCTCGATTCCTCCACCGCTGATGAGGTTATGGCTCTCATGCGGGACCTGAACCAGCGAAACAGACAGACCTTCGTCGTTGTCACGCACGACCCACGAATCGGTGACATGTGTGACCGGATTATCCAGATGCACGACGGCGAAATCGTCAGTGATGGGCGGTAAGTAGAGCCATGGAGAATATCTTCGGCATTCCGATGACATCGATCATGAATGTGCTGCTGGTCATCTTTGGCCTCTGCCTGCTGGTCGGTGCCTGGATTCTTTTGCGGAACCGGGTGATCTTTCGGATGGGTGTCCGTAATATCCCGCGGCGACCTGCTCAGACGGTATTGATCATTGTTGGGCTCATGCTCAGCACGCTGATTGTTGCCGCTGCGCTGACAACTGGTGACACCCTCAACCACAGCATCCGGGCGGATGTCTACAACTATCTCGGTCACACGGATCAGATCATTGTTCATAGCAGTGAAGAAGCAGTCGAAGCAACGGATATGGAGCAGGCGGTACCGGAAGGTGGCGGCACTGTTCCGACCAGCCTGCTTGAAGAACTGCGCGCTGAAACGGCGGATGTCGGTGCAATCGACGGCTTCATGGGCGTCGTGGCTGAGCAAGTACCTGCCGTTGTCGGGGATGGCACGTTCGCTGAACCGGTGACGGCGATGACCGGCCTGGAGGCGGAGGCGATCGAGGCGTTCGGAGGACTCCGCGATCTGGAGGGCAACACCATTGACCTGGATTCGCTTTCAGATGGTGAGGTCGTTCTCAGTGAAACACTTTCGGAGTCACTGAATCTGGAAGCGGGTGATGCTTTCACCGTGTTCGTGCAGAATGCACCACATGAGATGACGGTCTTCGCGGTAGGCGAGGACTCGTACCTCACCGGTGTCCAGACGCCTGGAATGCCGGGTGGTTTTGCGATTCCTCTGTCCTATGCACAGGAGCTGACTGGTCTCGACAGTGACGAACTCAACATGATTGCTGTCACCAACAGTGGTGATGAAGTGTCTGGTGCAGACCGAACCGACGAGGCAATGGCGGCCATCGAACCGCTGCTGGCCGGGACGCAGTTCAACATCAATGCGGTAAAGCAGAGTTTGCTCGAAGAGGCCGAGCTGGCCGGGAATGCCTTCAGTTCCATCTTTGTGGTGCTGGGTATGTTCTCGATTGCTGCAGGCATTCTTCTGATCTTCCTCATCTTCGTTCTCCTTGCGGCCGAACGCAAACCCGAGATGGGTATGGCCCGGGCCGTTGGCCTGAAGCGACGGCAGTTGACCCAGATGTACATCGCGGAGGGGCTGACTTATGATCTTGCGGCCGCAGCGGTCGGCGCGGCGCTCGGCGTCGGTGTTGCCTGGGTCATCGCGGACGTCATTGCCAGATTGATCGGCGATTTCATCCAGATCGAACCTTCCGTTACCTGGCAGAGTCTGGTGATTGCTTACACGCTTGGCGTGGTTATCACCTTCATCACTATCGTGATTTCTTCCTGGCGGGTTAGTCGGTTGAACATCGTCTCGGCGATTCGTGACACTCAGGAAGAGCCGAAAGAACGCGAAAGTCGCAAGTTCCTGATCTTCGGCATCATCGGGCTGGTACTTGGTGCGCTGATGCTCTGGGGTGGTGCCGAGAGCGGTAGCATGGCGCTGTACACCATGGGTATCTCTCTGATTCCACTCTGCCTTGCCGTGATCTTCCGCCGGTTCGGGTTCTCCTCCCGGCTGGTCTACTCACTGGCTGCTGGCCTGGTCCTGCTCTACTGGGTGTTGCCCTGGGAGTGGGTGGCCTATATCGAGCCTGAAGGTATGAGTGGCGACTTCGAGATGTTCTTTATCTCCGGAATCTTCATGGTTACGTCGGCAACGGTACTCATCGTCTGGAACGCCACCGTGCTGACAAGCGTGGTGAGCTTCCTCGGGCAGACATTCAGCCGGTGGCTCCCCGCGGTAAAGACTGCGGTGGCGTATCCCCTGGCCAGTCGCGGACGTACCGGTATGACGATCGCCATGTTCAGTCTGATCATCTTCTCGCTGGTGGCGATGGCAACGATCAACTCGAACTTCGAACAGCTGTTTTCCGGCGAGGATGCCTCGGCTGGCTGGGACATCCAGCTGGAGCAGGGCGCGGTCAATCCGATCGACGACCTGGAAGCAGCGCTCGTAGAGGGCGGAGTCGATACCGGTCAGATCGACGCAGCAGCCCGTATGTCTACGGTCGGGTTCGGTGCGGCACGGCTGCGAACCTCTCCGGATGAGGAGTGGGGCAGCTACACCGTTCGTGGTGTGGATGAAACATTCATCTCCGAAAGCCGGATGCCTCTTCAGATCTATGCAGAAGGATACGAGAGCGAGGCGGACGTCTGGCAGGCGGTTGCCGAGGATCCGACCCTCGCGGTGATCGATGCGTTCGCGGTACCGATTGAAGGGGGAATCCAGATCGGCGGACCGGGCTTCCAGCTCGAAGGAGTCGACCTTGGAGCGGACTACCTCGACCCGATTACGGTTGAAGCCAGTTCACTGCTCAATGGCACGAGCGGTGAGGTCACGATAATCGGCATCGTCGACCAGAGTGTGTCGATGATCTGGGGTCTGTACATGAGTGAGCAGGGCTTCGATGAGCTGTTCGCCCAGCCAACCGGGTACACCTATCTGGTGCGGGCGGAGAGCGGAGTCGACCACACTGAGTTCGCGGAGGAGATGCAGGCGGCATTGATCCAGTATGGCGTTCAGGCAGATTCGATGCAGGACCTGCTCGACGAGCAACTGGCGATCAACCGCGGTTTCATCTACCTGGTGCAGGGCTTCATGTCGCTCGGCCTGGTCGTTGGTATTGCTGCGCTGGGAGTCGTCTCGTTCCGTTCCGTTGTCGAGCGACGGCAACAGATCGGTATGCTGCGGGCGATCGGGTATAGCCGGGCGATGGTTTCCGCCAGTTTCATTATCGAGTCGGCAATGATCACGCTGCTCGGTGTGCTCTCTGGCGGGGCGCTGGCGCTCTGGCTGGCCTACCAGTTGATCACGAGCGAGGAGTTTGCCGATTTCGGGCAGATCGAATTCACGATTCCGTGGGGCCTTATCCTGTTCTTCGGAGTACTCGCGATCGTCGCCTCGCTGATCATGGCCTGGATCCCGGCTCGGCAAGCGTCCCGCGTGTCGATCGCCGATGCTCTGCGGTACGAGTAGGGGGCAACCCACGTCAAAAACTATGTAGGGGTCGGCGCTCCTGCCGACCCGGGTGTCCGCGCGAACCACGGGCTGGCAGAGGCGCCAGCCCCAACATCGAGAAAAGCGGGGGATCGGTAGTCGGCGACCTCTGTGTCGCCCCGTCCCGCAAACCGGTCGGATTGACGAGGGCAGACACATTCGGCTCCACTCAGGGCAGGCTCTCCTTGTCGCCCCGCGAACAAGCCACTCTCCCAGCAATTCAAATCCTTGCGGCAATAATTGGTCGTGTAAGCAATGCAATATTTTCTTTCGAAAACCGTCCTTTCTCCCAAATCGCATATTTGACCTGAACGCGCTTAATGATCTACCATATCCCTGTGCTGTACAGCTGAATGTGCTGAGAAGTCCGCAATGACACCGGTTGGTGCAGGGCTATCAGCCGAACACTCCGCCCAGGCGCATGTCACGCGTCGAGTGGAGACTCAGCGTTACCCGTTTTTACTGAGGGAGGGTTTATGTGGCGCAGGTACGCACTCGGTCTCGTTGCGACGATCACCGCAGTGATCGTTCTGTCCATCGGGCCGAGTTCGAGTTCCGCGGTAGACCCGGTCAAGACGCTCTATTTTCCGTGGGTTCCCGTGGGTGAGGATGTAAACAGCGAGATCGTTATCCAGAATCTCGAACATGACATGGACGCTGAGGTAAACGTGCTCGTTGGCGAGGGAACCAGCGACACATCTTTCGAGCTCGAGTTTACGGTATTTATCACTCCGCAGCGGTCCATGTACTTTGATGCTGAAGAGCTTGGAGTCGATGAACCCGGTGCGAGCCTGGTGGTGGAGTCGGTTCCAGAGAATGGACAGGGAGCGGAGATCTCCGCCGTTCTGAAGACCGATCGCCAGGCATCCGAGGGTACTGACGATACTCCAGACGCCGGCACTGCTGCTATGGACGACGCTCAGGCCCAGCAACCTGGTCAGCGCCGTGGTCCACCGGATCACGCCCGGGGTGGTGGCCCGCCGGATGTCTCGTCGAGGCTGCCCGATCAGGCAAATCCGTCGGCCGCGGCGAACGTTCCGCCCGGCCCCGTAGATGATGATGAAGAGGACGTTGCCCCTGAACCAGGCTTCGACGCAATCGACGGCTATAACGCGATGACCCCGGACGAGATCGCGGTGGGACCAACCAAGATCCTTCCAATCGCCGAGCAAGGCGACGGGTGGGAGACCACCTTGCATATCGCCAATCTGGATACATCTGGAGCCGGGCTGACGAATGTTAATGTCACGCTCTACCATGAATCCGGAGAATCTTCGACCGCATCGAGTTTTCCGTTCCGTCCGGGCGAAGTCGAGCACATCGAATTGCAGGACATGTTCCAGGACGCGGACGATTCGTTCACTGGTTCAGTCCGGATCGAGTCTGATGCCCCCATTGGTATCGTTTCCGAACGCTCGAATTCGGGGGATGAACTCAGCCTGAGTAACACCTCGGTTCCCGAAGACTCGGCAGAAGCGTTCACCTATGCGTCGTTCGTGAACCCGGGCGAACCCGGTTCGAGCGCGACCCTGAACATCAACAATCCCGGATACGAGCTGAGCTCGTTTACCGTGGCACTCTACTCCGCCGATGGAGATCTGATCGACTCTGGTCAATACACGATCGATCCAGTCGGAGTTCAGCGTGTCGATCTGACAGATATTGCCGATATCAGCGGCTACGAGTACGTGACTGCGGTCGTTGGATCGGAGTTGCCGGCCATTGGTTCGGTCGATCTGATCAATACCGATGCCGGAGGTGACGAAGGCCCCAGCGCGATGACCTATGAGTTGCGGTCTGATACGGCAACCACGGGCGATCGCCTGGCAGTGACGATGGTGCAGAAGGCAAATGAAGACGCGACCGCGGGATCCGAAACCGACCTGTATCTGTTCAATCCATCGAATGATCCGGTCGAGGCCGAAGTCACTTTCTGGACTATCGGGCCCGTTCAACCGACGCTGTCGGCGCCGGTGCAGGTCGACCTGGATGCACAAGAGTCGATGACCATGTCCACCGGCGATGACGTGTTCGACGCGATGCCGCCGAACTTCCAGGGTGGTGCCGTGGTTGACGTAGTCGGTGGTGACGGCGAAGTCCTCGGGGTCATGACGAACACCACCTTCGGTGTTCCCGGTGACAGGGGAGTGGCCCATCGGATGCATCGCGTAATCGGTGGCGGTCTACCGAGCCAGGCTATCGATCTCACGCTGGCGCCAGCATCTCAGGCATCAGGACCAGGGTCGGAGGTTTCATCGCCGCTGGTGGCAACGGCGACCGACGCCGAGGGTGAACCCGTCTCTGGTCTTCCGGTCGAGTTCACGGTGACCGGTGTTCACGAAGGCGCCATCGGCACTGTCTCTCCGGACGACCCGAACTACGGGGACAACATCGGCACCACTGACCAGGATGGGCAGATCGAATTCACCTACTCCGGAGATGAGATTGGGACCGACGAAGTCATCGCACGAATCCTGGACAGCACGGTATCTGCGTCGGCGACCGTCGAGTGGGCCGATGACGGTGAACCGGTTGAGTTGAAAGCGAACCCCACCGAAGCCGATGCTTCCGTCGATGAGCCGCACCTCATCGAAGCAACGGTCCTGGATGCTGCCAATGGGCCGGTTGAAGGGGCGGACGTCATCGCATCGGTTATCAGTGGTCCGAATGAAGGTATGGCACTGACTGTGCCGGAAAGCGACGGCAAAACCGTTGGCGTCACCGACGTATCGGGACAGGCGCTGCTCTCCTACGAGTTCGACGGTTTGTTCGATCCCGACGCCGATATGACTGACGTGATCCTCATCGAGGTTCCCGGTACCGATCTCACGGCCGAAGTCACCGTGACCTGGTACGACACACAGTAGTCGATCTCAGCGAAACAGATGTGCCCGAAACGCATCCCCCGGAGCCGGAAGGTTCCGGGGGTATCTTCTGTTCTGAAGTCGATTTGACCCACTCTGCCAGGTGATCGCGAGCTGCCATGAGCGCTGAACGCCCGGGAATCACTACGGTCTGATGCCTGACTTGTTCTCCATGCAATGTTCGCAAGAGTGTATGCGGCGATAGTAATCTGCTGTAATATGCAACTGATTGCAACACCAATCGTTCAATGGTTAGCGGAGTTTGGGTGATTTGATGTCCCGGTCTCCGGGACTAATGAGGGTAAGGGGAATGTATGAAGGCTCGCGGGCTAAGAATCCTTTTAGTTTTATCGTTGGTTATGAGCGCATTTGTTGCCTCCATTGGAGTCAGTAGCGCGCAGGGCCCCATTTCCGGGTCGATCGATGCCGTCGATGCCTTGAGCACCGGGGTCTATTTCCCGTGGGTGCCGAACGGCGAGATGCTCGGCGAATCAGGACCGTTCCATGGTGATGTGACGGTTCAGAACCTCGGTAGCCTGATGGCGGGGTCCACTGATCTCTACTTCTATGTCGGCGTTGGAAGTGGATCGCAGGCATACGACAACCCCTATGTCGTGGCCAATGTTCAGGCAGGTGCCTCGGTTACTGTTTCAGCGGCAGACCTGGAGATTGACTCGCCAGGTGCCAGTGTTCACGTAGTTGGCGTTCAGCCGGAGGTCGTGGCCCTGATTGCTGAAACGGAAGCCACGCTGGCTGAGCTTCAGGATCAGTTTGAAGATGCTACTGGACTCACTCGACTCTTCCTTGGGCTCGCGATCGCCAAGCACGAGCTCATGTTGGAGTTCCTCTACGCGGTCAATCCAACGCTGGCGGGCTCGGTGAAGACTGTTGCCGATTTCCCGGCCAACAGCGCGCAGACTCAGGCCGCGCATGAGACGGTTGATGGCTATACCGGCATGAACCGGTTCCAGGTCGAGCCACCGCTGACCGATCATCATGTTCTGCCGATCGTGCAGACCAACAGCGGCTGGCGCACTGAACTGCGACTGGCCAGCTTTGCTGATGAGAAAGACCCGAACCCGGGTACTGCCTACACCGTGACACTCTACGCGGCCGGTGGCCAGGGTGCGGCAGGAACTTCCAGTGGCGAGTTCACCGGCGTGATTCGCGGTGGTGAAGTGGTGCACATCGACATCATGGATGCCCCGGGTATCGATGAAGAGTGGGTCGGCAACGCCTTCATCACCTCGAACGCCCCGATCGGTGTGGTTGCGAATCGGTACAAGACCGAAACCAACATGCTGCTCAACAACGTCTCGCGACCGGTCGAGCAGGTGAACGAGGTCTCCCTTGAACTCACTGCTGCCGACAACCACAAGGCGATTGCCCCGTTGATCTTCCAGAACTACAATTACTGGAACACGGGTATCAGCATCGCGAACACCAGCAATTCCCCGAATACGGTGACGGTGAGCTTCTTTACGCCGGGCGGTAGCCAGGTTGGCAGCGAACAGCTGACGATCCCACCACGCGGTATGGAGTACATCTACACACCTGGCACGCAGGATCTCGGATTGAACAGCGGCTTCGTTGGCGCCGCCACGATTACTGGAACCCAGTCGCTACACGCGGCAGTTGACCAGGTGAAGTACTTCGGTGGAGATCCGGACGTTGGCGACGCAATGTCCTATGTCACCGAACCGCCGATGCCGACAATCGGTGATCTCTCCTGGATCGGTCAGCAAATCCTCTTCAACGACATCGACGAGCTCCTCAATGAACTCGGTGGCTCAGCTGATTGGGATTCTCTCGATCTCGGCATGATGGGAGTGCCGCTGGTTCAGAAGGGCAACCCGAACACCGGAACCGGCGACACCAGCGGTATCCAGCTCTTCAACAGCTTGCCGGCAACGACAACGCTGGCTGAAGTCTGGTTCATGGATCCGACCGGTAACCTGGTGGCTCCGACATTGAACGTTCCGATCTCTATCAGTCTCTCAGGACATCAGGGCTACACGCTGTACACGCACAACTATAGTGAGATGCCAACTG
>REEK01000127.1 GCA_007695115.1 Sphaerobacteraceae bacterium | reverse complement strand
CCCCTGATGGTGCCGAGACGGGCATCGCCAGGCTGAAGGAAATGCAGGGACGAGGACTTATCCGCATTCACGATGGCGCGATCCTTCGATGGAACGATGGTGCCTCGAAACCACGAACCGAACAATTGACGAGCCTGACCGGCCCCGCCGCATTGAGTGGCGCTTTCTGGGGAATGCTCTTCGGGCTGATCTTCTTCATCCCACTTTTCGGCGCGGCGGTTGGCGCAACTATCGGTGCGTTGTCCGGCCATTTCGCCAGAATCGGGATCGATGAGTCATTCATCAATAACGTGAAAGAGCAGATCGGTCCTGGCACGTCCGCACTGTTCATCCTCACCAGCGACGCAGTGCGTGATCGCATTGCTGAAGAGGTAAAAGACATGGACTTCGAAATCATCTCGACTAATCTGTCGAAGGACGAGGAAGCCAAGCTTCGTGAGGTGTTCGAGGTCTAGGCCCGGACACACTCCCGGCGCTATCCTGGCTGGTTTGTCGACATTTGCTTCTGGTGCGTTGCTCAATGCACCAGAAGCAATGCAGGGATCCTGACGTCAAGCGCGAGGGCGAAAGGGCACAAGCGTCGCCTGGTTGATTCCAGTTCAATCCCGTTTGAACTGATGGCGGTTGTTCTTTTCCTCTAGTTTATTGGACACAATCCTTTGAACTCTCTGGTTGTCGAGCTTCAGCGCCTGCAACTATCAGCATCTGCTGAAATGCGGCACCTTGTCTAGTCACAATCCGGAAGAAGTCCAGCGTAGCTGGCTTCCGATGATAGTCATCGCGTCAGTGCAAATTCAGCTGGCTTTCCAGGTGAGCGCGCTGATTATTTCCATGGGCGCCATCGTCGATGAGTTCGAGACATCCCCAACGACTATTTCCACCGCGGTAGTTGTCTATTCGCTCTGTGTTGCCGGTTTCGTGATGCTTGGCGCGAAGATCGGCTCGATTCTCGGCTCCCGGATCGTGTTCCAGGTCTCGGTTCTCATCCACGGTGGGGCTATGGCATGGGTAGCGTTGAGCCAGAGCTCCGCTGCAATCATCCAGGCACAGATCATAGCCGGCCTGGCTGCCGCCGCCGCTGTGCCAGCCCTGGTGGTGATGATCGCGGCTCACTACCGCGCTCGCCAACAGGAACAAGCGCTGGGGATTCTGGGTGCCTCTCAGGCAATTGCCGGGGTCATGGCGTTTCTCATTGTCGGATTCCTTGGAACCGCGATTGGCTGGCGGTGGCCATTCGCATTTCTTGCGATTCTTGCGCTGCTCAATGTTGCGCTCAGCTTTCGGCTGGACCGGATTGAACGTGATACGTCCAGCCGGATCGACTGGCTGGGCGCACTTCTGGCTGCCGCATCAATATCGATGATCAGCCTCGGCGTGGATAACTTGAAATCGTGGGGGCTACTCGTCGCAAGCTCCGGGGCGCCGTTTAGCGTCTTCCAGCTGTCCCCCGCTCCGATTCTGATTGTAGTCGGGGTGATTCTGGCTCAGGCGTTCTTCGTCTGGCTTGGGAAACGGCGTCGTGCAGGCAAGTCAACGCTGTTCGCGGTCGAGATTCTGGACGGTGCCAGTGAGCGAGCGGCAACCTTTTGCCTGCTGATCATTGCGACGCTGGGGCCAGCAATCAACTTCCTGCTTCCGCTCTATATCCAGATCGTTCAGGGGCGAACCAGCCTTGAAACGGCGATCGCAATCATCCCCTACACCCTGGCGATTTTTGCGTCAGCGATTTTCGTTGTGAGGCTGTATTCGGTTATCCCGCCAAAGACGATCGCCCGTTTCGGTTTTGTAACGGTGGCAATCGGGCTCTTTCTCTTCGCAGCTGCAATCAATAACAGCTGGAGTGACCCCGCAGTGATCGGAAGCCTGATCATCATGGGCCTCGGCGAAGGTGCACTGCTGACATTGATGTTCAATGTGCTGGTCTCAGGTGCGCCGAAGTCTCTTGCCGGCCATGTCGGATCGTTACGCGGCACGGTGAACAACCTTTCGGCGGCACTTGGTACTGCGATTGCCAGCCTGCTGGCCGTCGGTCTGCTGGGCTTCTTGATCGCTTCCGCGGTTGAGGACAATCCGGATCTTCCCCCGCCCCTGATTAGCCAGATCAATCTGGATAACGTCGATTTTCTGACGAACGATGAGCTGGAGGAATTCCTTTATGGGCTCAATGCATCCGACACAGAGATCAATGCCGCTATAGACATAAATGAGGAGACCCGGCTGCAGGCACTCCGGGCCTCAGTTGTTGTTCTGTCGATGATCGCGCTTTTGGCACTAATTCCGGCAGGACGGCTTCCAACTTATAGAGCAGGAGAAGTCTCTGTGACGACCGACCCTGACCAGTCCGGCGAGACTTCGTTCGAACACCCGGAGGAAACGAATTCAGGTAATGCAAATCAATTACCCGGCCCTCAATCAGCCGAGAACGAGGCTACCAACCTGGAGGATGCTGACCAACCCTGAAATGACCTGTCTCACCCAGAGTGCGAAAGCGACGACAACAATATGAAAGGAACAGGGATGTGAGCACGGTGATCAACGCGACACAACAGTATGCTCGGGACAATCTTGGCCGATTTCAGTCAGAGCTGATGGATTTCCTGGCAATCCCGAGTGTCAGTACGGAGTCCGAACACGCGCCTGATATGGCACGTGCCGCTGACTGGCTTGCAGATCAGTTGATTTCGGTTGGTGCTGAGAACGTAAGGGTCGTTCCAACCGCTGGTCATCCAGTGGTCTACGGTGAGTGGCTGGGCGCAGGACCTGACGCCAGAACCATCCTGGTTTATGGCCATTACGATGTGGTTCCCGCAGATCAGGCTGATGGCTGGGAGACTAACCCGTTCGATCCTGTCGAGCGCGATGGGTTTCTGTATGCACGCGGAGCTTCAGATGATAAGGGCCAGCTGTTCACTCACGTAAAGGCGCTTGAATCGTATCTCCGGTCCAGCGGTTCGGCACCGGTCAATATGAAGTTCTTCTTCGAAGGTGAGGAAGAGCTTGCTTCACCGAACCTCGCACCGTTCCTGAATGAGAACCTGGATCTTCTGGCGGCGGATGTGTGCGTAATCAGTGATACATCGATGCCGACGCTGGAGGAGCCGGCGATCCTGCATAGCCTTCGAGGGATGACCTACCTCGAGATCCACGTTACGGGTCCCCACGATGACTTGCATAGTGGTTTCTGGGGTGGCGCGGTTCACAATCCAGCACTGGCTCTCGCTGAGATTCTTTCCCAGCTGCACAATCCCGATCACAGTATCGCGGTCCCGGGTTTCTATGACGATGTGGTGGCTCTGACCGATGCGGAACGCAACGAGATCGAAAAGACCGCCATCTCCGATGAGCAAGCGCTTCAATCAACTGGCGTTCCGGCATTGTGGGGTGAGGCTGACTTCACGATCAAGGAGCGGGTGACTGCTCGTCCGACGCTTGAGATCAACGGCATCGGAAGCGGATGGACCGGGGTCGGGCCGAAGACGATCATTCCCGCCAGTGCGATGGCGAAGGTCAGCTGCCGGCTTGTTGGAAACCAGGATCCCCACAAGGTTTTCGATCTGATCGACGCGTATGTCACGTCTATCGCTCCGCCTTCGGTCTCGGTTCGCTGCGAGCTCATCACGACAGGTGAACCGGCTCTATTCTCGTTTGACCTTCCCGAAATGAGAGCAGGTGTTCGTGCCTATGAGCAGGGCTGGGGTGTTACCCCGATGTTTACCCGTGGTGGCGGCTCGATTCCAGTGGTTGCAGACATCGCTCGACTGATGGGGATTCCCGTAGTGATGATGGGCTTCGGACTGGATGATGATGGCCTCCACGGAGCAAATGAACGGTTCGGAATCGAAAACTACAAGCGCGGAATCGCAACCGCAATCGCGTTCATGGACGAAATCAGTCGTCTCGAATCGTAATTCGGCGTCAGTGGCTTGGGCTCACATCGTATTTGAAATGCGGTGCCAGGAAAGGATCTGCTCGACATGGCCGGTCAACAAGAGCCTCCGGAGCAAGACGGGGAAACAGAACCGGAGTCAGATCGTACGCTATCTCAACGGATGCTGGATGGAATCGAACGAGTCGGAAACAAGGTTCCACACCCGGTCATCATCTTTCTCTACCTTATCGGGGCTGTGATCGTCATTTCGGCCATTCTCGGGGCACTTGGCGTTGAGGTGACTGAAGAGCGTTTGCAACCGGGATTGACTGTTGTCGAGCCGCGATGGGTTGGTGGCTCAGATCGCCCGTTGACACAGGCCGAGTTCGACGAATTCGGTATTCAGATCGAATACGTCCTTGTTGAAGAGGATGTGCCAGTCCGGAGCCTGTTATCGGTGGACGGACTGAGATTCATATTCACTTCGTTTGTGGGCAACTTCGCCAGCTTTTCTGTTGTTGCGGTGATCATTGTGGCGATGCTTGGCGTTGGAGTTGCCGAACAGGCCGGATTGATGGCGGCGCTTATCCGGGCACTTGTGAACGCAGCGCCGAAGCAGCTGTTGACCTTCGTGATCGTGCTCATTGGTATTGTGTCCAGTGTCGCCACTGATGCGGGCTATCTGATTCTGGTGCCACTCGGTGCGGCAGCATTCCTCAGTGTTGGTCGCCACCCTCTGGCGGGAATTGCTGCGGCGTTTGGTGGAGTCAGTGGCGTGTTCGCGGTGAACATCCTGATTGCACCTGTGGACGCGCTGGTTACTGAGATTACCAACGAGGCGATCGCCGTGATTGATCCGGAAGCCACCATAACCATCACGGCGAATCTCTACTTCGGAATCGTCTCTACCATCGTGCTGGCGATCGTGGTGACGCTGGTCACTGAGAGGCTGATCGAGCCACGTCTCGGTTCCTATAACCCGGACGAGGCTACGGATGTCGAGACCGGTCAGGAAATGCCGGTGCCGGAGGATGCACCCGCAATCGACGAGGCGAACACCAGCCGGGGCCTTCGGTATGGACTGTACGGCCTGCTCGGAGCCGTTGCGGTGATCGCGCTTCTTACGCTCCTGCCCGGTGCCCCGTTGCGAGATCCGGTAGACGGCTCGATTATCGGTAACACACCGTTCATGGACAGTCTCATCTTCCTGATCACCCTGATCTTCCTGGTCTGTGGAATTACCTATGGGATCGGTGCTCGAACGATCACCGGCAGTACCGATGTCATCAATGCAATTACCAAGACCTTTGCTGGCCTGGCCGGTCTGATCTTCATGCTGCTGGTCATCAGCCAGTTCATCGCGTTCTTCAACTACACCAACATGCCGCGAGTGCTTGCCAGCAGCATGGCCAACGTGCTGAGTCAGGCAGATGTGCGGCCCACCTTCCTCCTGGTCGGGTTTATCGTAGCTATTGCACTGTTGAACATCCTCATCCCGAATGTCGTACCAAAGTGGGCGATCTTTGCCCCGATGTTTGTTCCCCTGTTTTCGGAACTGGGCATAGCTCCGCAGACAGTGCTGGCCGCATACCGAGTGGGTGACTCGCCGACCAACGTCATCACGCCGCTGATGGTCTATCTGCCCTTCATCCTCCTGGTTGCCCAGCGATACCAGAAGAGTGCCGGGCTTGGGACGATTATCTCGCTGATGATTCCGTACTCGATCATCATCCTGGTCGTCTGGATCGTATTGTTCGTCGCCTGGTTCCTGCTGGGCATTCCACTCGGGCCAGGATACCCGGTGGACATTTCTCAATGATCGGCAGATCGATCTAAATGACGCCGCCGTTGTTTCTACGTTCGTTACTCGCGAGAGTCAGAAAGGGAGAAGGCTGATGAAGCTTGGACCAATTGAACTCCTGGTAGTTGGGTTTCCTGGTAGCCAGTTTTCGGGGGGAATTACGCCAGCCCTCGAAGAGCTGGTACAGAACGATGTGATCCGGATCATCGACATACTGTTCGTGCAGAAACATGCTGATGGCACAGTGACATGGGCGGAACTCTCCGACCTGGTCGATGATGTAGCTCAGGCGTTCGCGCCGCTCGTTGACCTGCTTGATGATGCTTTGCTCACCGACGAAGACGCGGTAAGTCTGGCTGAGTCACTGGCTCCGGGTTCGTCCGCCGGGGTTCTGCTATTCGAAAACGTCTGGGCAACGAGATTTGCCGACGCCGTTGTGAAGTCCAACGGACGCGTGATAGTAAACGAGAGGATTCCGCGTTCGGCAATCGAAGAACTGGTGGCCCTGCATGAAGTTTCGGCCGATTAGCAACGCATTCTGGCTTCATGAACATGTTTGTAAGGAAAGGAATGAGCAATGATTCGTCGACGATCCTCACGGCGAGAAGGTCCGGGACTGCTTCGCACGGTCGGCCGCACAGCGGCAATTGCCGGCACGGCAACGGCTGTCTCACACAGTGTCTCTAACAGGATGTCTGCGGGCGCGAGTTATCAGCAGTCCCCGGTGTCACAACCCCCGCCGCAACCGGGCATCCAGGCTCAAATCGAATCTGTGCAGGCTCATGATGTCGGCCAGTCAGTCGATACGGGTCTGATCGGTCAACTCAAGGAGCTTGCCGAGTTGCGAAGTGCCGGAATGCTCACCGATGCCGAGTTCGAGGTCGCAAAGGCTCGAGTTCTCGCGGGATAAGAAACAGACGGATGAATGCCCCGAGCAGTTTTGCTCGTGTGGATTACTAGCTTAGTTGAAAGGAACAGGTTGTCATGGACGTGCTTATCGGGTTGCTACTCCTGGTCGTGGGTCTCGCTGTCTGCCTGAGCGGGTTGCGCATGTTCTTCATTGCGCTGCCGATGATTGGTTTCCTTGTTGGGTTCTTCACCGCAGCACTGGCGGTGAGTTCGGTAACGTCTGAAGGGTTCCTGAGTAGTTTCCTCGCGGTGATCCTGGGCCTGATCTTCGGTTCGATTCTGGCCGTCGTTTCCTATCTGTTCTGGTATGTGGGAGCGTTGCTCTCCGCGGGCTCAACTGGTGCCCTGCTGGGCTCAGGAATGATGAACGGGATCGGTGTGGAGACGGGATGGGTCGTCACGCTGGTGGCGTTTGGCGTCGGCGTGCTCTTCTTTGTTGGGGCATTTGTACTTGCGCTACCGATCTACGTTGTCATCGTCAACACCGCGTTTGTCGGTGCTGGAGCGATTATTGGCGGGCTTCTCCTGACGTTTGGTCAGATCGAACGGGCGCAGCTTGGCTACGGCATGAGTTGGGCGGCGCTCGATGCTTCCACTTTCTGGGTATTCATCTGGGGTGGATTGTTCCTCATTGGGCTGATCAGCCAGATGCGAATAATCGGTTCTCTGACGTTGCCAGAAGATCCGTGGACGGCTGCTCGACCAGCCTGATACGTTGTCCAGACTTGGTGAGTTGGCGAGCCACTACCCCAGAATACCTGAGGGATACGCTCGCCCTCTCTTTCGAATGCATGGAGCCATGAAATGGGCCAAAAACTGAGCACAAGACTCTATGAGCTGGCACCCTGGCGTGATGATGTCAGCTGGCAGTTCAATGGAGTTCAGGGAGTCGTGGCGCTGGGAATCGGCGTGTACCTGTTCTTCGCAACCACCCAGGCGGTCGGCACGCTGGTTCAGATCGTCGGCGCCTACATTGCCGGTATGGCGATCATGCATCTGGGATTGGCAATCTGGGATCCGGGCGGGCTCTCGGCCCGTCCGACGGGGTTGCTGCGTCGAGCAATCAGCCTGATCGCGGGCGCCGCTGCGCTGCTGTTTCCATGGCTCGACTTTCTATCGGCATCAGATGCCCGACTCATCATAACCGCGGCGCTCGTGATAAGTGGTGTACTTGCGATCGCCGGTGCCCTCACTGATCGCAGGCTTCGAGAAGTTCGCTTGGGAAGCAGTCTCAGTGGCGTGGTAGAGATTGCTATCGGTGTCGTGTTCTTCGTGGTGACGGATTCCGAGCGACCGTTGCTGAACT
>REEK01000066.1 GCA_007695115.1 Sphaerobacteraceae bacterium | reverse complement strand
GCACGATTCCCGGAGCCCCGCCGCGTATGTAGGTCGACCGAACTCGCGGGTACGCAACGTCACCTGGTTCGATGACGGCGTTCTTTAAGGACTCAGGAACACCGTCGTAGTCGATGCCAGGAATTCGCTTTTTCCGGACTTCAGCGCGACGAACCCGACGGGTCGAACTTCGGTCCGGGTCTGCGGATTCCAACCGGGAGCGCAGTTCCGGCGCGATCTGGTTCAGGAAGGTATCGATCTGGTGCTCATCGGCGGATTGAAGCAGGATCGTGCCGATGCGGGCCCGGATCAGCGCGTCCGTGAGATCATCGATCGACCCATCCAGTTGTTTTTCACTGATGATCATCGAGCGTTGGATCTCTTCCGGATCACGGTCAGACTCGATGGCGACGGCATCGATGAATTCGCTGGCGATGATCAGGTCCCGGGCAGGCATGTCCGGATATGGCGTTGTCCAGCCGTCAGCCAGCTGACCAGTCAGTTGGAGCAATTCCGGCGTAGCTCCGGTGATCCAGATCGGGATGTCGCGAGTTGGAATCGGACCCCGCTGCGCTCCTTCCACTCGGTAGAAGCTGCCGGAGGTCTCTAGGGGACGCCGATTAGCCACGTTCATCATCTCTCGGAGAATTTGGATGGCTGCGGCGAGTTGATCGGCTGACTCTGTTCCCGATCCCATGTTCAGGGCAACGCGACCGCCCGACAGAAGATCACTGCTGATTGCGGCTCTAGCCAGGACCGCCGGGTACTGGAGCTGGTCTGAAGGAATCGGGATCATGATCTCGACCCCGGTTGTTGTCGCGGCCAGCCAGTTGGCGAGCGTCCACGGGTCAGCATTGTGGTTCTGTTCTGTCGTCTGGTCGAGACTGACCAGGTCCAGGTCAGCTGAGTTCGGACTCAATGCTGACACATCTGATGCGGGAAATGACAGGCCTGTGCGGAGTGCCGTGAATTCAGTCATGTGTGCGAGTATCCCTTTGCGTGCTCGGCGTCGAAGTTGACTGGGTTGTTGCACTAACTCATTACTATCATAACAGTAGTAATGGGGCGAGCCAAGATTGCATCACTCAAGACGCACGGAAATGCCCGGGTTGGTACGTTCCAACCCGGGCTGAATGAGCGTGTAATGGAACAGACTAGAAGCGCTCTGAGGTCTCTTCGTCGTCGAAGATGTCATCGTCCTGGAAATCTTCGATCAACTCGGTGACCTGCTCCCAGGTATCGGTGAAGAAGTTCCGCACTCGGGTGCGCTTCTCTTCATCGAGAATTCCGTAGTAGACCACGGTACCGAGCGCCGCACCCCAGAAGCCGATCATCAGCACCTGGCTGGTGACGTCCTTTGCGCCCTGACCGGTGCGCTTCAGGATGTTCGGCTTGCTGGCACCCTTCGGCATCGAGACATCGGGGACGTCGATGTTCTTGACTGACTTGGACACCTTGTCAGAGCCATCGGATACGGCCTCGGCGATGGCTGCCGAAGCGGACGACGCCATAGGGCCGAGCTGTGTGAGGTAGTCCTTGCGTGCTGTATCGGAGATCTCTACGGCCTTCTTCCGTGCTGCCGTCAGAATCTCGTCAGCTTCCTGGAGCGCTTCGTCGGCGAACGATTTCGCTGCCGGTGCGAAGTCTTTTTCCCATCGCTTGCCGAGTTCGCGGCCCTTGTCCGAGCCTTCGCTGCGAATCTGTTCAACGGCTGCGAGCGCACGGCTGGCCATATCGCGAGCTGCCGGCTCAATATCAGACTGCCACTTCGCCGGGATCTCGACACGCTGTCGGGCAATCTGATCCTTCGCGGCTTCAATCGTCTTGGGATCGACCTTGCCCTTGGCTTCGTCCAGCGAATCTTTCGCCGCACTGTAAAGCGCCTTCAGCGAAGGGTTCTCCAGAATCTTGTCAGCCGTCTGCTGAACCGGGGTCTTCTGCTGTTTCTTGCGGAAAACGGAAACCGCAAGACCGGCCAGTGCGAATCCGGCACCAACGGCCAGCCCAAATTTCTGCTCCGGAGTCATTCCGGTTTTTTCGACCTGACTTGCCATTTCGCCTCCAATAGTTATTCGGATTCTGCACCAGCGTGTGGTGAATCTCGTCGTATTCATCAGTAATAACATTAAACCGGGTTGTGCAAAGGCGTTTCTTGCCCCGGTTATCACTCTATTTCCTGCAAAGTCTGTGCCGCTGAGCCTACTACAGAGCGAGGTCTGGATCGATTGCTGCCTCGTTTCTCCGGTTGTGCTGCCCGGCAGCGAGGCCTATACTTGACAGTTGTTATGAATGTGAATGAACGAACCGAGACATTCGAAGTTATCGTAATCGGAGCTGGCCACGCGGGATGCGAGGCTGCGCTGGCGGCTGCCCGTGCGGGCTGCAAGACGCTGATCGTGACGCCGAACCTGGATCGCATCGGTTTCATGCCGTGTAATCCATCTATCGGTGGACCGGCGAAAGGCCACCTGGTTCGTGATGTCGATGCGCTGGGTGGCGAGATGGGCCGGGCGATCGACCGGACCGCGTTGCAGATCCGTTTGCTGAACACCAGCAAGGGGCCAGCAGTCCAGTCTCTGCGAGCCCAGGCCGATAAGGCGCTCTATCAGCTTTCCATGAAGGAAGCGCTGGAGACGCAGGACAATCTGACCGTTCGTCAGGAACTGGTGACTGACGTCGTTCTGGAACCGGTGAAACATGCGAACGGGGTCAGAGTCTCGGCAATCACCACTGAACATGGAAACCGCTATCTGGCTGGCGCTGTTGTCGTCACGGCCGGAACATTCTTGCGCGGGAGCATGATCGCCGGTACGTGGTCGGCGAGTGGTGGACGGGCTGGAGATGTCGCGGCTACGGAACTGTCTTCATCGCTGACAGAGGTCGGGATGAACCTGCGTCGGTTGAAGACCGGTACTCCGCCCCGGATTGATGCCCGATCGGTCGATTTCAGCAAGATGCAGCAGCAACATGGAAGCGACCGTCCGCTCTGGTTCAGCCACGATGGCTTGCATGGCCGGTTGCAGCGGATCGAATTGCCACCGTTGCCGATGTACCCCGGATTGTCGCTCGATGGCTGGCGCAATCAGATGCCGTGCTATCTGGTGGAGACGAACCCGGAAGCACACGCGATTATCGCCGCAAACATCGACCGGGCGCCGATGTATAACGGAGCGATTCAGAGCACTGGACCGCGGTATTGCCCGTCGATCGAGGACAAGGTCGTCAGATTTCCTGACAAGACCGCACACGGTCTGTTTCTGGAGCCGGAAGGCTGGCGGACCACTGAACTCTATCTGCAGGGGGCCAATACCAGTCTCCCTCAGGACGTTCAGGATGCCTTCCTTCGAACCATCCCCGGTCTCGAGAACGTCTCGATCACCCGATACGGATATGCGGTCGAATACGATGCGATCGATGCTTCTGAACTCAACGTGACCATGGAGTCGAAGAAGGTAGGTGGACTATTCCTGGCGGGTCAGGTCTGCGGAACCTCAGGGTACGAAGAGGCTGCCGGACAGGGACTCGTTGCCGGGATCAATGCCGCCGCTCACGCAACGGGCGGTGAGCCGCTGATTCTGCGTCGTGATCAATCGTATATCGGCGTCATGATCGACGATCTCACCACGCAGGACTTCATTGAGCCATACCGTATGTTGACGTCCCGGGCAGAGTATCGTCTTCTGCTTCGCTCGGACAACGCCGAGACCCGGCTGACTGAAGTTGGGTACCGCTACGGTCTGATCAGCGACGAACGGCTCAGTCAGGTTCAGGATGAGATCTCCACGATCGAGCAACGACTGCAGGCACTTCAGAAGCATCATCTGTCACCGAACAAACGCACCGGTGAATTGCTGGAATCGGCCGAATTGCCGCCAGTTACCCGGAGTGTCACGGCACTCGATTACCTTCGACGAACCGATGTCACCTATCACCAGCTCGCCAGCGCATTCAACCAGCACGGTATCGTGATCGATGAGATCGAGGACTGGTCTCTTCCGGCCCACATGGCGGAGCGAACAGAGATCGAAGCTCGCTACGCTGCCTACATCGAGAAAGAGATCGCGATGGTAGAGCGGGCCAGAAAACTCGAGGATCGACGCATTCCGTCCGACGTCGATTTCCGTTCGTTGACGAGTTTGCGGAACGAAGCTCGCGATAAGCTTGATCGATTGCGCCCGGCTACGCTGGGTCAGGCGAGCCGAATTGCAGGCGTGACACCGGGCGACGTTGCGGTGTTGATGGTTTATCTGGAACGCTCTGGAGAAAAGTCGGCCGTTTAGCGGCCGGATCAGACGCGACCAGGATATTGTCGGTGGGTGAATGAAGATCCTGATAATTTCGGACGTCCACGCAAACCTGGTCGCACTGGAAACGGTCCTCAAGGCTACCCAGGACATTGAATTCGACGACATCTGGTCACTCGGTGACGTTGTGGGATACGGCCCCAAACCTTGTGAGTGCGTCGATCTGGTCCGTGAGATCGCCCCGAATGTCAGCATTATTGGAAATCATGACTGGGCTGCGATCGGTCGACTCGATCTCGAAGACTTCAACCCGGTGGCAAAATACGCCAGCTACTGGACCACGATGAAGCTCGGCGTGGGGCATCTGAACTATCTGGAGTCCCTGCCGAACCGGATGATCGAGGATGACTGGACCGTCGTACATGGCAGCCCGCAGCACCCCGTGTGGGAATACGTGTACAACGCGCGTATTGCGGCGATCAACTTCGGCTTCTACGACACCCGGATCTGTTTTCTGGGCCATACTCACATCCAGCTCTACATCACCGAAGAGTCGGCAAAGAGCAATATCCAGCCGAAACAGCCGAGTGACGGTCAGGTCATCGATGTCGGTGAGGAGCGCATCATCATCAACCCTGGATCGGTGGGCCAGCCGCGCGATGGTGATCCGCGAGCCGGGTGCGCGATCTTCGATACCGAGCAAATGACCGTGACGTTCCGGCGAATACCCTACGACATCAAGCTGACCCAACAGCAACTCCGAGAAGAAGGCCTCCCCGAGTCGCTTATTCTGCGATTGTCGATGGGTGTCTAGCGGGACTGTCTGATGTTGCTACTCATCTTCAAGAGCGGCATACTAGTCGCCGCATGTATGCGCATGCGAACCTTCATTACCGATGCGCCCGGGGCGGCGCTTCAGGGAGGCACTCAATCGTGTATCGTCGCATTCTGGTGCCCGTTCATGGCGGTGCGCTTGATCATTATGCAATCGACCTCGCGGCGTCAATCGCCGATCACAAAGGCGGGACCGACCTGACCCTTGTCTATGTGGTGGAGGTCCCCCAGCGGCTTTCACTGGACTCCGATCTTCCGTGCGAGATCGAAGATGGGGAGTCTGTATTGCAGGAAGCCCGGCGATTTGCCGAATCCATCAAGGGAGTGAAGTGGCGGAAGATTGCCACCGAGCTGCTCCAGGCCCGAATGGCGTCATCGGCGATTGTCGATGAATCGATCGAACGAGGTGCGGAAGCAATCGTTCTGGCATCGGCAAACAGGAGGCGTCGCGGATCGCTGACCCAGGGGGAAACCGTACCGTTCATTCTCGATCACGCTCCCTGCACCGTTATGCTGGTCCGGCCGACTACACTGGATGGAAACCTCTGATGCGAATTCTCATACTGGGATGCGGTCGACTTGGCGCCAGACTGGCGATGGATGCGTCCGCCGCCGGGCATGAGGTAGCCATCATCGACAAGGACCCACGCTCGTTCAGTCGCCTTCCCGGTGATCTCAACGCGGTGATCGTGCTGGGAACCGGAATCGATGAGGATGTGCAACGATCTGCTGGTGTGGAAACGGTCGACACCTTCATTGCGGTCACTGACAACGACAACACCAATATCATGGCTGCTCAGATTGCACAGAAAGTGTTCCACGTCGAGAACGTTCTGTTGCGCGTTTACGATCCAGCGCGGGCCGAAACGTATCAATCTCTTGGACTCACCGTGATCTGCCCGACTCGTCTGGTTGCCGATGTCATCGAGCGCGAGCTGCCAGACTTCAATCTCTCCAGCGATATGACGGGACTCTAGCGGGCGTAGACTCCGCGCAACGGAAGAAGGCTTTCCAGACTATGTACATTATCGTGGCCGGTGGTGGAAAGGTCGGATTCTACCTCACCAAGACGCTCATCACCGAGGGGTACGAGGTTCTTCTCATCGAGAAAAACCCTGCGAAGTGTGACATCTACATGGAGCAGTTTGGCGCTGCCATCATGCAGGGTGACTCAGCCGAGGCTTCAACGCTCCAGGAGGCGGGCGCGGCCAGAGCCGATGTAGTCATTGCGGTCACGGGCGAAGACGAAGACAATCTGGTGATCTGTCAGGTTGCCAAAGAGCGGTTTGAGGTCAAGCGAACGATTGCCCGGGTCAACAACCCGAAAAATGAGCAGATGTTCCGGACCCTCGGCATCGATGCAACCGTCAGCAATACCAATGTGATCATGAACATGATCGAGCAGCAGATTCCAGAGCTTCCGTTCGTCCACTTGCTGGCCCTGAAACATGAAGAGCTTGCGATCGTCGAGGTGAAGGTCTCTCCGAAATCGGAAGTCGTGAACCATGAGATTCAGCATATCCGCTTTCCGCGAGATGTGATCATAACGGCGATGCTACGTCGCGGCGAATTGATCATTCCCAGTGGTCAGACAGTCATCGAACCAGGCGATGAACTGATCGTGGTTACCCGGCGAGCCCAGGAAGAGCAACTACGACGACTCCTGACGATAGATGCGACCTGACCTTGATCCTGGTGTACGTACACAGATGTTCGTTGCAGTGTTGTGGCTCTGCACTGCGGATAATGCTCCCGAGCTCTGGATCACATCCGTTCTGCGATCCACTCGCGGGCGGCAATGAGGTCCGGCAGAATAGCAGTGGCCACGTCATGGCCGGGGATCGACTCGGTCATCTCGTTGGGGATCGCCAGGCAATACATTCCTGCATCGATGGCTGATCTGATCCCGTGAGGGGCATCTTCCAGCGCGATACATCGACTGGCGTCGATGTTGAGCTTGTCAGCTGCGGCTTGATAGATCTCCGGATGGGGCTTGCCGTTCTGGACGTCATCGCCAGTGACGATTACTTCGAACGCGTCTTCCAGGTTCGCGACGCCCAGCGCAGCCGAGATATAGCGCCGATGCCCGGACGTTGCCAGCGCCACTCTCAACCTTGTCTCGTCGCGGAGCCAGGTCACGATCTCCCTGGAGCCCTTCATCATGGGAAGCTCCGTTGCCACGAGCTCGAGGAAGATCTCGTCGCGGCCGTGCATTACCTCGTCGGCAGTGATCGGCAGATCGAGTCGCTGCTGGACAACCTTGGCGGAGTCCCGGACTCGCAGCCCGAACATCTCGTTGATCAACTCGTTGGAGAGCTGACAGTTCCATCTGGCAAGAAATTCCTGCCAGGCCCGGATCTGAAGCGGTTCACTGTCTGCCAGAAGGCCATCGAAATCGAACACGACGGCGTCGAACTGAATTCCCTGCACATGACCTCCTGGTCTAACTGCTGAACTATCGCTGGTGGAGCCGGACATAGAGACCAGCCCGCTGCATGGCGGTTTCGTAGAGACCCGGCCCGGCCACAAGGATGTAGGCTCGTCCAGCCAGACCCTCGACCAGATCGAGCGGGAACGACGAAGCTCCTGCGTGAGCGCCGATCAGCGCGCCAGCCATCGCCGCAATGGTGTCGGTATCGCCGCCGGCGTTGGTGGCCAGTTCGATTCCCTTGCGAAGGTCCTGACGGGCGACGATGGCGCAATAGACGGCGGCGGCCACGGACTCAGCAACGTAGCCGGACGTTCCGATGCTTGCCAGGTGTTCGAGATGCGCATCGTTGTCATCGAGCCGAAGTCCCTCTCGTGCAGCCAGATGCGCGGCCTCCCGGATCTTTCGGGAGACGGTGTCTTCATCGATAAAAGAGCAGATCTCGTCGCCAAGCACATCCGGTGGAACCTCACCGGTGACTTGCAATCGGACACCATAGGCGATCGCCACCGCGCCATTGAGCGCCTCCGGGTTGGAGTGGGTGATTAGCCCGGCACGCATCACCTCTCGAACGAAGACCTCGTGATTGAAACGGCCGACACTATGGATCAACCCGATCGGTGCGACGCGCATGGCGACACCGTTGCCTGCCCGGCGTTCTCCACCGAGCCCATCCTGAAACTCGCCGGTCTGGTCGGCGCGTTCGAGCGACTCGATCGTGGTGCGACCCATGAATCGGCGTGATTCGGAATTGAGCAGCCGCAGAAATCGCATACCGGTGTTCTCTGGATCAACCAGCCCACCGGTGGAAACGAGACTCTCGACGTGGCAGAGCATCATCTCGGTGTCGTCGGTCATCTCACCGGCAGCCTCGAGCTCGTTGCCCTGACTATCAGTTCGGGGCAGATACGACTCGATCCAGCCAAACCGGTCTCGAATCTGCTCCGCGGACGACGCTTCCACCGGCATGCCAAATGCGTCGCCGATTGCCGAACCGAGGAGCGTTCCGAGGAAGCGATCCGAGAGGTCGACTCGCTTGGCCTGGTCATCGGAAAAGGAGCTCATGCTGATACTTCCTGCCTGTCGGCGCATGATTGCTGCAGTGATCATCGAATGGGATTAAACCAGAGTCGCTGGCCTCGAGGTGTTCACAAATTGACCGGACTGTCGATAATCCGGTTGTCAAGCGGTTGGGCATCCGTAATACTGGCAGCAGGACAGGCGTATAGCTGGGCCCGACAGCTGAGAAGGAGCGCGAATTATGAATATCCTCAACGCACTCGAACGGGTTCGTGAGCGACTTCAGGAGAACGGCGCACGCCCGGAGACACTGCAACTCGTTGGCACCATTCAGAAGACGGCGTCGACGCCCGGCGCGGATCGTGCGCAAGTCAAATCAGTAACCGATCTGGTAAGACGACTCATGCGCACACCGGTTGCGAATCAGAATGTAGGCGTATACGACGATCTGGCCGTTCTTGAGGAACAACTGGAGTCTGCATCCGCCGAGTTTGCTGAACGAAGAGCCGAAGAAGAAGCGAAGCCGATGCCGAAGTCTCGAAAGTTTTACAAGCAACTGAAGGAAAAAGAAGATCGTGAAAAGGCGGGTGACGACACCTCCAGCGAGACCTGAATGGCCAGTTCGCAATAGAGAAAGCGCGAATAGTTTTTATGGCAGATGATGTTCAACTGAGACCCGAACAGTTTGATAAAGTCGCTGTTTTTTTTGATATGTCAAATCTCTATTTTGCGGCTCGCGATCTTGGTATCCGTATCGATTACACAAGACTCCTCGATTTTTTGCTGAATGGTCGCCGGCTTCATCGAGCGTACGCCTATATGGCTGTTGCCCCTGAAGATGCTGGAGCGATCCCGTTTCTCACCTGGCTGAGACGAAACGGGTTCCGGGTTATCACCAAACCACTCAAGCGGTTTAGTGACGGCACCACCAAAGGTGACCTCGACATGGAGCTGGCTGTCGATCTGCTGACTCAGGTGCAGTATATCGACGTGGCGGTAGTGGTCAGTGGTGATGGCGATTTCACCTATCTTGTCGATCGGGCCCAGCGTCTCGGTTTGCGGGTGGAGATCGCATCGACCCCAAGATATACTGCCATCGAGCTAATGGAGATTGCCGATCGATACATCGATCTGGAGGCGAGCCTGAAACTCTTCGCTCTGGAGCGGGGCAATGGCGGACCGCCAGATCATGATATTCAAAAGGCCTTTGGAAAGTAGACCGGATTCGGTTGCCAGGGAAGGGACCAGAATGATCACGATCGAGGATGTGGCGAAGCGTCAGGACGCACTGCTGGCGTCGCTGGAGACGATCGTCCGGATGGAATCACCCAGTACGGACAAAGCTGCAATCGACAAACTGGTGCAGTATCTGCGTTCGGAGTGTGAGAAGCTCGGCGCGAGCATCGAGAGTCGCGACCAGTCCGAGTGGGGCGATTTGACGATTGCCTCCTGGCCGGGCAATGGCTCGAAATCGGGGCAGATTCTGGTAATGACGCACATCGATACCGTGTGGCCAGTCGGCACGATCGAGCGGCTGCCATGGTCCATCGACGGTGACATTGCTCGCGGACCGGGCATTTTCGACATGAAGGCCAGCGTTGCAATGATGCTGGAGGCGATGCGGGCGATTCAGGAACAGAACCTGGATCACCGGCCCATCAAATGGCTGATCAACACGGAAGAAGAGATGGGCAGCCCTGCCTCTCGTCCTGTGATCGAAGAACTGGCTAAGGAGAGCGATCTGGTGCTCTGCCTGGAGCCACCGGTCCCGCCACATGGAGCTCTGAAGACCGCCCGCAAAGGCGTCGGCATGTTCACCGTGAAGGTGACGGGTAAGGCTTCTCACGCTGGTGCAGATCCAAAGGCCGGGGTGAGCGCCATCCAGGAGCTCGCCAATCAGATCCAGTACCTGCATTCGCTGACCGATTACGATCTGGGCACCACGGTGAATGTCGGGGTGATCTCAGGCGGCACCCGTCGAAACGTAGTCGCGGCTGAGGCTGATGCACTCGTCGATCTGCGAGCTGTGACGATGGACGAGGCCGAACGCACCGTTGAAGCGATCCGGGGATGCCGGGCGTCGGTGCCGGGTGCGTCGGTGACGGTGGAAGGCGATCTGAATCGCCCACCGATGGAGCGAACCGAGGCAATCGCCGCCGCATTCCAGCAGGCGCATGCGATTGGTCAGAAGCTGGGACTCGATTTGCAGGAGGCCTCGACCGGTGGGGCCAGTGATGGCAACTTCACGGCGGCTGTCGGAGCAACCACGATCGACGGTCTGGGTTGCACCGGAAATGGTGGCCACGCCGATTCCGAGCACATCAAGGTCTCCGGACTGGTAGAACGAACCGCGTTGCTGACCGGCTTGCTGTCCGAGCTGTAGACCACCGATACGTTCGCGCTCTTCGGGGTTGGTGGCGCAACCGCGGCTCCGGAGAGCAGTCCCGGCGCGATCCCGGTTGACAGGGTAAGCTGAAACTCGGTAGGATTCACGTTGCGCAAATCACCGATGGCGGGTGGTGAAAGGGTATCACAAGGGCCTTTGGAGCCTTTGTTCCAGGTTCGAATCCTGGCCCGCCAGCCGGACTGCGAATCGTGAGCAGGCGACGCTCATCAGTAACGCCAGGGAACTGTGTCGACAGACGACCCTAACGGCTCCAGCTCGAACATCGCAGTGATTATTCTCGCGGCCGGCCTCGGCACGCGAATGAAATCTCGTACCCCGAAAGAACTGCAGCCATTGTCCGGCAAACCGATGCTGGATTACGTTTTGCGTGCGGCAGACCTCCCGGTGGTCTCCCAGCGAATCGTAGTGCTTAGCCCTGCAAAGGCTGAGATTGCCGGCTCTCTTCCCGAAGGGGTAGCGGTGGCCTGGCAGGATGAGCAACTGGGCACCGGGCACGCGGCCGCCTGTGCCTTCGATCAACTCAGCGACGACATCACCCACGTTGCGGTGCTCTTCGGCGATCATCCGTTGCTGGAGCGTTCGGCGATCGAATCTCTCACTGAGACCATTCTCGATTCTGGCGCGCTGATTACCCTGCTGACGACAATTCTGGATGATCCGGCCGCATACGGTCGTGTCCGCCGAAGCGCGGGACAGATTGTCGGAATTGTGGAAGCCCGGGATGATTCCCGGAAATATGATGGCCCGGTGGAGATCTACTCCGGCATCTCATGCTACGAGCGTGCCTGGATGGAGCGCCATTTATCGCAGATTCCGCGGGCTGCAAACGGCGAGTACTACCTGACATCGCTGGTGGAGATGGCCGCGAAGGATGATTCGATGTCCGTGGCCGTCGTTGCTGTTCAGACTGATCCATCGGTGGCCTATGGCGTGAACGATCGTGTCGAACTCGCCCGGGCTGAGCAGATTCTGAAGAAGCGTATTCTCGACCGGCTGATGCGTGGTGGGGTCACGATCGCTGATCCAGCGTCCACGTTCATCGATGATTCGGTTCAGATCGGAATGGATAGCCGGATCGAGCCATTTACGATTATCAGAGGCGAGACGACGATCGGCGAGGGGGCGACGATCGGGCCGAAGAGCGTTATCACGGATAGCGTGATCGGGAATGATTGTCAGATCGACGCGTCGCATCTGGAATACGCCAGGGTCGGTGATCGGGTTCATGTCGGGCCATTTGCTCACTTGCGGGCAGGCGCGGAACTGGCGGACGACGTGCATATCGGGAACTTTGCCGAAGTGAAGAACAGTAGCCTTGGCCGATCGAGCCGGGTGGGGCACTTCAGCTACCTCGGCGATGCGACGATCGGTGAAGATGTCAACATCGGTGCGGGAACGGTGACCTGCAACTATGATGGACGTGAAAAGCATCGCACGATAATCGGGAACCATAGCTTTATCGGGAGCGATACGATGCTGGTTGCGCCGGTCTCGGTTGGTGAACGGGCGATTACCGGCGCGGGGAGTGTTGTCAATCGGGATGTGGGTTCGGGTGAGACGGTCGTCGGGGTCCCGGCACGGAGTAAGCGGGGTCACGACAGGCGCGCTCACGTGGACGGGGAAGGGACGTCTGAGGCGTGATGGATGGACGGCTCCAGGTTTTTGCCGGAAATGCAAACCCGGCTCTCTCGGAAGCCATTATGGGAGTGCTGGAAGCGCCGCTGGGACGAGCGGTGGTCAGTAATTTTGGCAACGGCGAGACTCAGGTGAAGCTTGATGAGAATGTCCGGGGCTCGGACGTTTTTGTCATTCAGGCGATGTGTGATCCGGTCAACCATAACCTGATGGAGATGCTGATCATCCTCGATGCAGTCAGGCGCGCATCGGCAGCTCGGGTAACGGCGGTAATTCCGTACTACGCATATGCCCGGCAGGAGAAGAAGACAACGGGGCGTGAGCCAATCAGCGCCAAACTGGTGGCGAACCTTCTGGTAACGGCCGGGGCGGATCGGATTCTGACGCTCGATCTCCACGCGCCAGCCATCGAGGGATTCTTTGACATTCCGGTCGATCATCTCCGGGCTACACCGATCCTCGCCTCACATTTCCGGCGTCTGGGACTCGAAGACCTGGTAGTGGTCAGTCCCGATTCTGGTGGTGTGGGTCGTGCTGACGAATTCCGGAAGCGGGCCGGCGGGTCGCTGGCGATTATCTCCAAGCAGCACCCGAAGCCGGAGCAGACCGAAGTCATCGAGATGGTTGGCGATGTCGAAGGCAAGAACGCCGTTATCGTGGATGACATGATTGCCGGAGGCGGAACGCTCTCCAAGGCGGCCGATCTACTGCTCTCGCGCGGAGCGAAGAGCGTCCGGGCCGCAGCGGTACACGGGATCTTTGCTGGAGATGCGCTAGACCTTATCGGGAAGTCGAACATTGAAAAGGTCTATGTGACTGATACCATTCCGCTCCGGGATGATGCACCGGAGAAAATCGACCAACTGAGTGTGGCGCCGCTGCTCGCTGAGGCGATCATGCGAATCCACAAAGACCTGAGCATCAGCGCACTGTTTACCTGATCCTGTTTGAATCGAGGAGCGAATCATTCGATGACGCAAGAAACAAGCGACGATTCCGACCCTGACCCTGCTTGCGGTCCAGGAGGGCACGAATCATGAGTGTCGAGACCTGGATCGAAGTAATCATCCTGACCCTCGCGTTCCTGCTGCTTGTGTCAGCAGGCATCGTAGATGCAAGCCTGCAAAAGCGCCACCGATTGACTATTCGTGAGATTGTCGAGAGTGGTTCCAGCGGTGGAGGTTCCGATCGTGGAGTCGATCAACACGGGGAACTTCGCTCGGCTGTTGATGCCGCTACGCTCGTCGCGGTGCTGGTCATTGGCGCGGCGGTAGCTCACCTGACAGTACGAGTTCTGTCGCTGGCATGGCTTATAGCCGTGTTGCCGGCGATCATGCTCGTCGTCGTGTTGATCGGTCGGTTGATTCCTGAAGCGGTGGTAGATCGCTATCATCTGTCCGATGCTCCGATCATTCAGCGGATCGGGAATGTGATTTCGGTTCTGATGGGACCGTTCCTCATTCTCTACAGCGGAGCCTCAGCTGCTGTTGAGCGGACATCCCAGACGCATGATGAGACAGCCTCGAACGGATGGCAGGCCGCTGATTCCTCACCAGCCACGGATACTGATTCCGGTGAACGACGTGAGATTCCGCATGACGAGCACGAAATGATCTCGGGCATCCTCAGTCTTGAGGAAGCGTTCGCCCGGGAGATCATGGTGCCGAGACCAGACGTGGTGGCTGTGGCCCTGGATACATCGGTCCGCGACGTTGTCAGTGTGGCGCAAAGTGCAGGACACTCCCGGATTCCTGTTTTCGAGGATTCCATTGATCAGGTCCGCGGAATCGTCTATGCCAAGGATCTGCTGCGCTATGTGAACGACGACGTCGGCACGGCTTCGCTCTCGGAACTGATGCGCCCGGCGATGTTCGTGCCGGAATCGAAACGCGTCGACGATCTTCTCAAGGATCTCCAGCGAGCCCGGGTTCATCTGGCAATAGTGGTTGATGAATACGGCGGGACCGCCGGTCTGGTGACGATCGAGGACATCATCGAGGAGATCGTGGGCGAGATCCAGGATGAATACGATCGAGAGTTGCCACAGTTCGAATATGGTTCGAACGGCGTCATAACGGTCGATGGTGGCATGAACGTCGACGAACTATCGGATCTGCTGGGTGTGCCACTTCCCGAAACGGACAGCGATACGATCGGTGGACTGGTTGCCCGTGTGCTGGGTCATATTCCCGAACCGGGTGAGCAGGTGAATACCGGACCGATCACGATTACGGTTGATCGCGTCGAACGTCGACGGGTGCGCACGGTTCACATTACGCTGATCGACGACAACGCGGAAGCAACGGTCAGCAACCCGATACAGGTGTCCTGAGTGCACTGGATCATCGAACGACACGAAGTCGTTGGCTCTACCATGGATGACGCGAGTCAGCATGCCCGGCGGGGTGCCCCCACGGGTGTGGTCATCGTGGCTGGCGAGCAGACGGCAGGAAGAGGACAATACGGGCGACAGTGGCTCGCTCCGGCGGGCTCCTCGCTGCTGATGACAGCGATCGCTCGACCTGATTGCTCACCGGACCGGCTCGAACATATTCCGGAGCTTGTAGGCCATGCTGTCTCACGAGCGATCGAGCGATGGGTCGGCGTTCAATGTGACATAAAACTTCCAAATGACCTGATGGTCGAAGGGCGGAAGATCGCCGGAATCCTCTGTCAATCCTCGATTGAAGGGCAGAAGGTTCACTACATCCTTGTTGGTATCGGCATAAACGTGAATCTGGATCGCGATGACCTGCCGTTACCGACGGCGACGAGTATTCAGATCGAGACGGGGAAGCCTGGAGACGTCAACGAACTGCTCGACCGGGTACTGGATGAACTCGAAGAGTGCTGGTGTTTCGGCGGAGCGCGCACTGCGGATGTTCCCCGAAGTAGTGACGAATAACGGTATGATTGACCGTAATGATGCGGCTGCCCTATACTCCCGCCGGCAGCGGGGCGGCCGGAAAGACCTCTCCGGCGGTACGTTGCGGACTTGAATGAACACGGGAGGACCCGCATGGATTTTCGGCTAAACGAGGAACAGCGCCAGGTTCGCGATATGGTTCGCGAGTTTGCTGAGCGTGAAGTTGCGCCACATATTCAGGAATGGGATCAGAAGAGTGAGTTTCACCCGGAAGTGCTCTACAAGATGGGCGAGCAGGGTATTCTCGGTATTCCGATTCCGGAGCGCTACGGTGGTGGCGGGTTCGATTACGTGAGCTTTGCGCTCGCCTGCGAAGAGATGGAAGCCGTCGATACGTTCCTGCGCGTCGTCATGAGCGTTCACGTTGGCCTCAACAGTCTGACACTGCACCAGTGGGCCACCGAGGAGCAGAAGGAGAAGTGGCTTCGTCCGCAGGCCGAAGGCACCAAACTTGGCACCTTTGGACTGACCGAGCCAGGCGCAGGTTCTGACGCCGGAAACATCCAGACGCGCGCCGTCAAAGATGGCGATCACTATGTACTGAATGGTGAAAAGGCATGGATCTCGCTGGCCAACACCGCTGATCACATGCTGGTGTTTGCTACGCTCGATCCAGAGCAGAAGCATCGCGGACTGGCCGCGTTTGTGCTCGAGCGCGGAATGGAAGGTCTCACCACCGGTTCGTTCCACGCCAAGCTCGGCGTTCGCGCTGGCGATACTGGCTGGATTGCGTTCAACAACGTCCGGGTCCCTGCCGAGAACATGATCGGCGAAGAGGGCGAAGGCTTCAAGATCGCCATGAGTGCGATCGATCAGGGCCGCTTTACCGTGGCCGCTGGAGCCGTTGGCCTGATCCGCGCCAGCCTGGACGCCAGCCGGAGCTACTGCCACGAGCGCGAGGCGTTCGGCCAGGAGATCGGGCAGTTCCAGCTCGTCAAGCAGATGGTTTCGAAGATGGTTGCCGGGTATGAGACCTCCAGACTGCTGGTCATGCAGGCAGCAGAACTCAAGAACCGTGGTGAACGAAACACGCGGGAGACATCACTTGCGAAGTGGGTTTCCTGTGACCAGGCGTTCAACGCCGCCAATGATGCGATCCAGATTCACGGAGCCTACGGATTCTCCGGTGAATACCCGGTCGAGCGTTATATGCGGAACTCGCGTGGCGCCGTGATCTATGAAGGTACCCGCGAGATTCACCAGTTGTTGCAGGCAGATTACGCGCTCGGCTACCGGGCCGATCGCCCGCTGCGGTGTCCGCAGCCTCCGGCACAGGCCTGGGAGACGCAGACCGCAACCGCAGACTAGATCCTCGATCCATGAGGGAATGATCGAACGGCCAGGCATCCGGTGTCCTGGCCGTTCGTGTAAAGTCACCGCTTGCACGGTGATTGTTGTCGGGAGGGATTGTCCAGTGGCGCTGATCTATGAGTTCGAGGGGAAGTATCCGAAAATCGCTGACGATGCGTTTATCGCACCGGACGCAGTGATCATTGGCGATGTGGAGATCGGCTCTGGGTCCAGCGTCTGGTTCGGGTGTGTCCTTCGAGGTGACATTGGCCCGATCCGGATCGGCGAACGAACCAATCTCCAGGAACACACGATGGTGCATCTCGATTTCGATTCACCGACGATTCTGGGTGATGATGTGACGGTGGGCCACCGGGCGATCATTCATGGCACACGGATCGGTGATGGTTCATTGATCGGCATGGGGGCGATTGTCATGTCGTACACCACCATCGGACGCGGAAGTATCATAGGAGCCGGAGCGCTGGTGTCGGAACGGATGGAAATTCCGGATGCCTCGCTGGCAATCGGGATGCCCGCCCGGGTCCGGCGTGAAGTGACCGCCGAAGAGCAGGAAGGCCTGATACAGCAGGCTGCGCGGTATTCCGCACGAGGACAGAGTTTTCGCGGGTTGATGTCGAAATAACCGGACACTGGTGTCGGGTGAAGGGGGAGCCGGAATATGGCGTTCGAGGTCCAGAAAGAAGACGGTATTGCAACCATTACGATCAATCGGCCGGATGCGCTCAACGCGTTTACCACCGAGATGATTCTCGGACTGACTGACCTGGTCAAGGAGATGAGCGACGATAAGGACGTGCGCGCGGTCATCATTACCGGAACCGGAAAGGCGTTCGTGGCTGGCGCGGATGTTCAGGAGATGAGCGAGAAGGATCACGACGGCGCAGTGGCGTTCTCTCGCCGTGGCAACAAGATGTGTGATGCGATCGAGCAGATGCCACAGCCAGTGATCGGCGTGATCAACGGATTTGCCCTCGGCGGGGGCTGTGAGCTTGCGCTCGCCTGTGATGTTCGACTGGCCGCTGACGGGGTGAAGCTCGGGCAGCCGGAGGTGGGCCTCGGAATTCCGCCAGGATGGGGCGGAACCCAGCGTTTGCCGCGTATTGTCGGTATTGGCCGTGCGAAAGAGATCATCTTCAGTGGCCGGCACATCGAGACGGCCGAAGCGCTCGATATTGGTCTCGTCAACGCCGTCTATCCCGCAGATGAACTGATGGACCAGGCCCGCAAGATGGCCTTCACCTTCATGGAAAACGGCCCAGAGGCTCTGGCAGCCAGCAAGAAACTGATCAACCGCACGATGGAGACTTCGCTCTCGTCTGGAACGATCCACGAGTCGAAACTGTTCGCCGCGGCGTTCAATGGCGATGAGCAAAGTGAGGGAATGGAAGCGTTCCTCGAGCGCCGCAAGCCAAGCTTTGCTCGTTCCGCGGCAAGCGATTCCTGATTCATTCGGGACGATCTCGATGAAGAACGTTGAGAACTGTCGATAAACACGGAGGTAGCGCGTGAAAATCGTTGTACTGGTGAAGGAAGTCCCTGATCCGAACGCGATCAGGCTCGACACGCGAACGGGTCAGCTTCAACCTGGCACCCCAACGGTCGCCAATGAGTACGACCTGTACGGGATGGAAGCGGCGGTTGCCCTTCGCGAGGCCGGCAACGATGTCGAGATTGTCGTGGCATCAATGGGCAGCGGACGCGATCCGGTCAACCGGTGTCTGGCAATGGGCGCAGATCGGGCGGTGGTGCTCGATGATCCATCGTTGATCGGTGGTGACAGTCTGGTTACCTCTCGAATCCTCAAGACGTTTCTTGAGCAAGAAGGGTTTGACCTGCTGTTCGTTGGTCAGGAGGCAAGCGACACTGCCACCGGAGATATCGGACCACGCCTGGCGGCGATGATGAACCTTCCTGTCGTCAGCAACCTCATTGATCTCCAGTACACCGGTGGAGCGCTTCAGTTGAAGCGTGAGATCGAAGACGGACATCAGTCGCTGGAGGTCACGCCTCCGGTGATTCTCTGCGCCCTTAGTGGACTGCCGGATCCACGCTCCCCATCGCTTAAAGGGATCATGGCATCCCGGAAGAAGACGACGGACGTCAAGACGGGAGCCGATCTCGGGATCGACGGTGGAAGTGGCGATTCGGTCGTCTCCTGGGGTGACCTCTTCATCGAAGAACAGGAAGCTCAGGGGATCATCGTGGAAGAGGAAGACACGGACCAGGCTGTCGAGCAACTGGTGAACTTCCTCGCAGAGAAGAAACTGATTTAGGCCGGCGTGATCGAGCCAGAGAGGACCATCCATTGGCTGAAGCGACACCAATTCTGATTGCACTTGAATCTCACGAGGGAACCGTTCGTGGGACATCATATGAAGCGCTCACCGCGGGCGCCGCGCTGGCGGAACAGTCCGGACGGGAATTGATCGCCCTGGTAATCGGCAGCGGAGTGACAGATGCTGCCGGGACCGTCGGTCAGTCAGGTGCTGACCGGGTGCTGATAGCCGACGCACCGGAACTTTCGCTGATTACGGTTGACGGCTACGCGGCGGCGCTGGATGCGGCGATCGAGAAGACCAGTCCGGGCGTTCTGCTGCTTGCAGGAACCACCGCTGGGCGGGATATTGCCGGATTCATTGCCGGCAAGCATGAGCTGGCTCATTTGCCGGACTGCTCGACGCTAAATATCGAAGGCGAAGAGCTGGTGGCTTCCCGGCCGGTCTATGGCAACAAGATGATGACGAAGGTCCGTGCGGCACTCGATCGAACTGTCGTCGCCACGCTGCACACCGGTGCGTTCAAGGCACCCGTGGCCGATAGCGCTCGAGACGTGACGCCGGAACCGCTGGAGGTGACGATCAACGAGGGTGATATCCGGGTGTCGATCACCGGCCTGGAATCCTCAGCTGGCCAGGCTGCTGATTTGACGTCGGCTGATGTGGTGATTATCGGTGGCCGTGGACTCGGTTCCGAGGAGAACTACAAGCTCGTTCAGGATCTGGCCGAGGCGATGGGTGGTGCTGCTGGTGCAACTCGCGCCGTCACCGACCTTGGCTGGCGTCCTCACTACGAACAAGTGGGACAGACCGGTCAGAAAATCGCTCCGAAGCTGTACGTTGGCGTTGGTGTGTCCGGAGCGGTGCAGCATACGGTGGGCATGGTTGGGTCGGACACGATTGTGGCGATCAACCGAGACCCGGCAGCGCCGATCTTCAAGATGGCGGACTTCGGGCTGGTTGGCGACCTCGAGGAGATCGTTCCCAAGCTCACCGAGCAGATTCGCGCCCGAAAGAACGGCTAGCATCCGGATCTGGAGCTAGTTGGGGCCGGTTGGACTACTGACAGGGGATGAGATGCAGGATGAGCGCGTAGACGTAATTGTGGTCGGGGCAGGACCTGCTGGCGCGGCGGCGGCACTTGAGTTGGCCCGTGCGGGTCTGGAGGTTGTCGTGATCGAGCGCGGCGCCTATCCCGGATCGAAGAATGTCATGGGCGGGATCATTTACCGCCAGCCGACTGAGCAACTCATTCCCGAGTTCTGGAACGAAGCACCCCTGGAACGTGCGATGATCGAACAACGATTCATGATGCTGACGGAGACTGACTCCATCGGCGGCGTGTTTCGTACCGAGCAGTTCGCGCAGGAACCGCACAACGCCTACACGGTGATGCGAGGGGACTGGGATCAGTGGTTTGCGGGGAAAGCGGAGGAAGAAGGCGCTTTCGTGATCCCGCAGATGGTTGTGGGCGACCTTATCTGGCGGGACGGCCGGATCGACGGAGTGAACACAGGCGGTGACGAGGGTGACCTCCACGCCGATGTCGTGGTAATTGCTGATGGCGCCAATTCGCTCCTGGCGCAGAAGGCAGGGCTGCACGATGGCTGGTCACCGAAGGATCAGGCGCTGATTTCGAAAGAACTAATCCGACTCAGCCGGGAGCAGATCAACGAGCGCTTCAACGTTCGTGATGGGGTCGGGGTAGCGATGGAGATCTTCGGCCAGTCCACGGCCGGGCTCCTCGGCTACGGGTTCATCTATACCAACGATGAGACGATCTCCATCGGGACCGGAGCGATGCTGCAGGATCTGATCGACAGCGGCCTGAACACCAACGACATTCTCAACGACTTCAAAGCTCATCCGTCAATTGCTCCACTGATCGAGGGTGGAGAGACGATCGAGTACACGGCGCATCTGATTCCCGAAGGCGGCTGGAAAACGCTGCCAACGCTCTATGCTGATGGCGCGTTGCTGGTTGGTGATGCGGCCGGGCTGGTCAATCCGCTCAATCGTGAGGGTTCCAACTTTGCGATGATTTCCGGCAAACTGGCAGCCCAGACGATCATTGAAGCCAAGGAAGCCGGCGACTTCTCAGCGGCTCAGTTGAGCAGATACCGCGAGTTGCTCTCGGACAGTTTTGTACTCAAGGATCTGCACAAGATCCGGAACCTGACCGACTTTGCGCACCAGCGGCCGCATCTGTTCAATGAGGTTCCCGAGTTGCTGACCAACGTCGCTCGGGAATACCTGACCGTCGATAGTGTTCCGAAGAAGGACAAGCAGAAGAAGATGATGAACATGATCCTCAGCCAGATGCCGCCACGGCGTGCACTGGATGATGCGATCAACGGATTGCGCGCCTTTTTCGGCTAGACACAGACAGACGCGTTTCACTTATCGTCAAAGGAGCCGACCAGTGAAACTTCCAGACACCACCACCCTGTTGATCATCGACGTTCAGCAGGGAATGGTAGACCGCTCACGTGGACCACGTAACAATCCGGACGCTGAATCACGACTCGAGCATGTGCTATCAACGTGGCGCAACGCTGGTCGGCCCCTGATTCACGTCAAGCACAACTCGATCCGACCGGATTCGGTCTTCCACTCATCTAACCCGGGCAATGAGATCCAGCCGTTCGCGCGTCCTCTGGACGGTGAGATCCTCATCGAAAAGCAGGCGAACTGCGCCTTTGTTGGCACCGATCTCGAGGCTCGATTGCGGGCTGAGGGAGTGGACACTGTCGTCATTATGGGATTCGTTACTAACCATTGCGTGGAAACGACCGCGCGGATTGCCGGTGACCTCGGATTCGATACCTACGTGGTTTCGGACGCAACCGGTGCCTACGACCGTGTCTCACCCGACGGCGAGTTGATCTCTGGCGATGTCATTCATCAGGTAGCGTTGACGAGTATTCATGGTGAGTTCGCCACGGTGGTGACCTCGTCCGATGTGATCGCGGCGATCAGTCAGGATGCCGGAAACTGATCCGGAAAGCGGGCGAAAGAATAGAGTCGCTCGGCGTCCACCTTAATGAAGACTGCATCACCCCAGGTGCGGACGTCACCTGCCCCGACTTCGATCTGAAGGTTGACGAGACTATCGAAGACCTGGTGCTCGGAGTCGATCACGACCGCCTGTCCATGGACGATGATCGCGAAGTCGTTGCCCTCGTAGAGCGACAGGCTGACTTCAGCGTTGTTCTGAACGTGCCGCGTTCTGAGTGCGGTGCGAACGGTCGGGATGAAGAACTGACCCCGGTAGAACAGGGCAATAACCGGAGCAACACGGGGCCGGCCGTCGCTGGTCACCGTGCCGAGTGCCAGGGTTACTGATCCTTCTAGCCGCCGGATGATCTGGCCGGCGGACAGGGATAACGCTGGCATGTCGAACGAGTGCCTGAGAAATGGACCGGCCAGCTCGACCGATTCATCAATCAACATCTGCAGGCTCCTGATATCATCCGCTGTTTCGTGCATCGGCTGCCTCCTCTGCTTATTCCGGTTGTTCGTCAGACAAACAACAGGGCCGACCAAATAGCCGGCCCTGTCGGGTATTCTCTCGCAATTGCGTTCAGGTGCGACTAGGAGTCGCCAGGAGCGAAGGAAGAGTTTTGAATCACCTGATTCCAGTCTTTACTGAGTCCTTTGAGCGTAACACCATAAAAGATATGGTGTTTGTCATTCTCCGAATAGACCAGATCGAACCGGTGAACATTCCCTTGCTTACGTCGACCAATCACTCCGAATTTGCCGTTCCACTCGACTTTCTTCGGATTGAAGGTGGTGTCCTCTTCTTGAGTAATGGCATAGCGCCAGAGGCTACGTGACGATGAGCGGGTCACGTTTGGCACGACTTTTTCATTACGCAGGTCGTAGACGGTGTAAAACGTCTCACCGTCTCGCTTGTCGGTTTCGATGAGCTCAACACCTGTGCCGGGCCGGGGGACATTATCTTTTGGAATATCCGGTTTCCGGCCGTTGGATCCTTGCGTGTTCGCAGCGGAAGATCCAGCAGATGAGCTGGACTTCTGCGATTGCGATGACGAAGAATCATCGGTGTCCATTGTTGACGAGAGCACCATCTCGACGATGTCATCCCGACTGGCGATCGAAGTCTTGTCGCCTCGGCGAACATAAATCTCGCCGCTGCCAAGGGTGTATGGCTTCTCGGAGCCTTCCGGAATCGACATCACGATCACTGACTTACCATCGATCTCGAACGAATCTGCACTGATATCCAGGGACGGCGAAATGTAATTCTGCACGTCCTCTGCGAGTCGTTCGAGGGTGTTATCCGGTTTGGAAACACCGGCGATTGGCGCATCCTCGGCCGCCTTGAGGCCGATAAACAGCGTTCCGCCATCGGTGTTGGCCAGTGCGGTGATGTCTTTGAGAACCGAGTTCGATTTGGTTCGTCGCGTTGCCAGACGCTCATGGAACGACTGACTGACGGTATCACCCTGCTTGCGTGCTTCCCGGATGAATTCGGCGCCAATGGTTGCTGGCCGTGCTGGCCGGATGTGGTCGAAGCTGGAGCTCTCGAGGAGCTCACGAATTGCTTCGAAGGAGGGCTGTGCGAGAGCCATCTCCGTTGGGCGATCGCCGACGCCGAGATTGGTCTCCCGGTCGGGATCTTTTGTCAACCGATGGGCGTCCGAACCCTGAATGCAGTGCATTCGTCGTGGGTACTCGGCTTTGGTTCCGCTGAAGAAGCGCAATGTTGTGCGCCGTCCAGGGTTTTCCAGGTCTGTGGCCTCCAGTGCATGGAGGTTGGGATCCTGGGTGTAATCCATCTTGGTTTGCTTGCCGAATGGGAAGCCTTGCATAGCAATACCGTGGGTGGAATTGACGTGGGCTCCGATGACAATTGCCCCGTTTTCTCGCAGGACCTCATAGCATCGCAGGACGTCAGTGGTTGCACCAACCTCACTCGAGCCGATGTCCAGCTTGTCTTCGGGGACATTCAATGCCAGGAGTACGTATTCCAGCTTTCGAATCGATGTTTCCGGGGGGAAAAGCCCCAGAATGTGGAATCCGAAGGTTGCCGTGAACTCGAACCCCGGCAGAACCAGGATCTTGTTCAGCAGCCTGCGATACTCGGCCAGTTCATGCGCTTCGCTGTCGTTGATACGCTCGAGGTGCTCGAGAAGCTCGAGATCCTCGATGATCCGCCACATGCGAGCGTACCCAGCAACCGAGTTGTGATCCGTGAAAGCAATGATATCCAGCTCGCGCTCTTCGGCGCGTCGAAGAATATCGAGGAACGTCGTTTCCGGTTGCTGATAATCAGCCGATGCGGGCGTGTGCAGGTGAAGGTCAACCTTACGCCAGACGAGTTCTTCCCGCTGGTGCTCCTGTGATTGACTTGAACGCTTGCGAGAACGTTTACTTCTAACCAAGGGTGGTACGACTTACCCCCTTTCTGAATTGTCAATTTCCGTCCAAGAGTTGCGCAACAGTACAGTGTCGTTGCGTCAGCCCACTCATCTGGCCAATCATAACACAGGCATTGTGCCGCTCATTCCGCCAGAACCGGTATCAGCATGCTAGAATCTCAGTCGAATCTTGGCTGTACGTTCAACCCCGTAGCTAACAAGAACGCCAGACTGAATCGCCTGAGAAAGTGGCCCGTATCGTGGATGTTTATATTCTGCTGGATGTTCTGCTAGTCATCCTGATCGCGCTGTTCGTGCCGATTGGGTTCTGGAGAGGTGCCTACCGGGAAGCCTTTGTCACCCTGGGCATTCTGTTCGGTGCGGCACTGGGACGATTCTGGGGCGAGACCTGGGGCGTCGAGCTGGCAGCGGTGACTCGCCTGCATGAGTCTGGCGGCGCGTTCATGATTGCCATGCTCAGTCTTATCAGTGCTACGTTTCTGCTTGGTTACAGTTCTGGGGCTGCACTGCCGATTCCGCCTGCGGGCTGGATGGCGCGCACGCTCGGAGCACTGATTGCTGGTGCCAATGGAGCCTTGCTGCTGAGTTTTGCGTTGCGCGATATTCGCGTCTATCTCCTTTCTTCGGATGAGGCCGGGTTTCTCGATAGCGCGGTGATCGCTCCATTCCTGTCCGATGGAACGGGCTGGATTCTGCTTGTCGCCGCGGCGATCTTTGTGCCCATATCACTGGTGCTAGCCCTGTTCGGTCCAGATGTCGAGGATGAAGAGTTCTTCGATGAGGAAGATGAAGAGTACGAACTATATGAAGAAGATGCCTATCCGGAGCCGTATGCGCAGCGCACGATGCAGATCGATCAGAAGCGGTCGCCGTTTGCGAGAAAGCAGCCTTCGGATCCACGAGCGGCGGCTTCTCGTCCAGCGCCAGCGGAAGAGACTCGCCCGATCCAGAGTGTCGGGCGTGAGGACTCATCTCTCCATGGGGCAGAGACGCAGCCGGCGCAGCCATCAGCACCACCACAGCCGCGGGTGCACTATCCGCAACAGCAGCAGCAATCTCCGCAACCCGCCCCGGCCCCGGTGACTCCGCCACCTCTGCAGACTCCGTCTCCGGATTCAGATAGTTCTGAGCAGCAACAACAGCAAACTCCAGCACCATCGCCTGCGAAACCCCGCGAAGCTCCTCCGGCAGCGCCTCGGCCCGAGGAATCGAGCCGAACTGCTGAACCGGCGAGTGTCGATGAGACGCAGCCGCACCGGCCTCAGTTCGGACCGCAGCCTCCACCAGAGCCTCCTCGGCCTGAACCTGAACCTAAACCTGAACCTGAGCCTGAGCCAGTGGCAGAGGGTCCGGTTTTCGGAACGCAGTCGGTTCAACCTCCAACCCAGTCGCCGCAGAGCAGCGAACCACCGGGTGTCTTCGGCTATCGACCACCAGTCGAGCGCGTGGTGCGAACGGGAACGGATGAGTTCCCGATCCCACAGTGCCCGCACTGTCAGGCGAATGTCAGTGGCGCTGAGGGCTACTGCCCGAAATGCGGTGGGCCCATCTAGGGGTCTGCCGATCGCATTCCAGGTTCCAGTTCATCCTGGTGAATTCGGAACCGTTCAGTGTCGATCGCGATCGTCAGTCGATCATTGCGATCGATTGGAGCCAGAAACTGTGCATCGAGTTCGGTGAATTCGAAGTGCCAATGAGGCTGGGCCACGATCCCAACTGATGGACTGCTGGCATCCGGCAACGCGACTCTCCGGGTTGAGATCACGACATGGTCATCTAGCGGATCGGCAGCTCGAGGATCAGGCCGCGCCCGAGCGGTTTCGGCGCTATCGATAATGTCTACCGCCATGCCCTGATAGTCGAATCGAACCCACGCCCCATCCCGATCGCCGTCCAGTTCCGACATCAACAACGAAGTGCCAGAGTCGAGATCCAGCGACGAGGGATGATCGACATACCTCAGCGGAACGTCGAAGTCGGAGGAGGCTCGTTCCAGAAGTGTCCAGACTGGCTCATTTCCCGGAACTCCAAGGACGGCGATGCTGTCGATTGAGCGGCGTTCGATGAGGCCGATTGCTCCCGCGACGTGGTGATCATCCCATCCCGGAAGAATCAGGAGATCGACGGTTCGATCCCATGGACGGGTGGACCGGCCGATCAGATCGGCTGCGTGGGATCTCGAGGGGCCAGCGCCGATCATCAAGCGCTGCTGATTGCTCTCGATCAGAACGGTGAGCGTACCGGCAGTATTGCCGACCACGACGCGATCGCCAGGTTCGATGAATTTGGCACTGATCGCCAGGCTCACGCCGAGTATGGTCGCTCCCGCGACAATCAGGATGCTAGAGGCATAAGGTTTCAGCCATCGCCAGAGGCTCTGGCTTGACGTTCTCAGCGAGGATATCGATCGATCCCATGGCAGTTCTGGCATGGGATCATTGTGGCACTAATCGTCGTCATCGTCATCGTCAGCACTACTGGTTCCGGCACTGGCGTCGTAGTAGGCAATATCGATCGACGCTCCCCGGTTTACCCAGTTTTCCCATTCGAGCGTGCCGGAGACGACATGGCCGTCCGGGAAGTCCTCACAGTTGAAATTGGGGTTCTGGTTCTGGATGAACTCGCATGATTGCGGACTTGCGGATCCGACCTGAAGTCCAGCTGATTCCAGCTGCGAGATCGCCTCTCCAACTGGCTGCCGGAAGACGTTCGGGACGCGGACTACGTCTCCCATGCTGATGGTCACCGTCACAGTCGATCCGCGAGCAACCTGTCCGGTTGGCTCGACGCGCAGGACAACGCCTTCTGCAATGTTTTGACTCGGTTCCCATCGCTCTTCGACATTGACAGGGAGATTCCCCAACTGGTTTTGCGCCTCGCTCCGAGACGCATTGGCGAGATCTGGAACGCTGACGGTTTCGGCTCCCTGGCTAACCCGAACCACGACCGTCGCATCGGGATCGACTTCCGTACCCGGTTCCGGATCCTGAGATGCGATGATTCCTGAATCGACTGAATCACTGAATACTTCTTCGACCTCGAGTTCCAGGTCACCGGCGATTCGCTGTGCCTGTTCAAGGGTCCCCCCTACGAACTGCGGAACGGCGACCGTATCAGGTTCTGGAGTCGGAGATGGTTCAGGGGTCTCCGTCGCTTCGGGCGTAGGCTCCGGAGTTGCAGTCAGTTCGGGTGTTGGCGAGGGAGAGGGTTCCGCCGTCGCGGTGGGTGTCAGCGAGGCCGTTTCATTTGCTGGTTGCTCGAACAGACCGAAATCGCCGAGCCGGAACGCAAGGATGACCAGACCGATCAGTCCGATCAGAATCGCTGAACCGATGAGCCAGGTGACACAGCCGACATCGTCGCGGAAGTTCCCCATGCGTTTGTTGTTGCCGCGGTTGCGTCCGGGCGGTCGACGCCGGGCGCCTCTACCTGCAGCGGCTGAGGGGGCGACGGCAGTTGCCGCGGCACCACCAGCAGCCATCATCCGTGTTGCGCCGGTTGATTGAATCCCTTCACCGCGACTCAGTGCCTCTAGCGCTGATGCCATCTCCCCCGCACTCTGAAAGCGCTCTTCCGGTGTCTTGGCGAGCGCAATCTCGATGAATTCGTCAATTTCTTTTGGGAGTTGCGGGTTGATCTCTGACGGTGGCGGTGGCACGGCGTTGACGTGCTGCATTGCCACACCAACGGGCGAGTCAGCGTCAAACGGGATTGTCTTGGTGAGCATCTCGTAGAGCACGACGCCGGTCGAGTACACGTCTGAAGATGGAGTGGCCTGCTCGCCACGGGCCTGTTCCGGCGAAACATAGTGCACGGTGCCCATGCCGGTGCCGGCCTCGGTCAGATTGCTGTCGCTGATTCCTTTGGCAATACCAAAGTCCACGACCTTTACGTTGCCGTTGTTATCGACCAGGATGTTCTGGGGTTTGATATCCCGATGAACCAGATCTCGGGCGTGGGCGAAATCGAGCCCGTTGGCGATCTGGCGAATAATGAACGCCGCGCCGTCTACCGTAAATGGTCCCTGCCTGCGTATCAGCTCCTTGAGGTTGGGTCCCTCGATATTTTCCATGACGATGTAGCGGACATTGTTGTCCTCTCCAACGTCATAGACATTGACGATGTTGGGGTGGGAAAGCCGCGCAGCAGATTGCGCCTCGCGATCGAAGCGAGCGAGGAAGTTTTCGTCTGAACCATACTGATCGCGCAGCAATTTGACCGCGACGTCGCGATTCAGTACGAGATCATACCCGCGGTAAACCACCGCCATTCCGCCTTCGCCGACGACTTCGTCAAGGCGATAGCGGTCGTTCAGCGTCCTCGTTTGCACGGACTGGAGCCTCCTGACGGCATGGTTATTGTCGACACCAGGACGATTGGATATCGGACAGGCGAACGCAGGCGAGCGTCCCGTGTCGCGCTGACAATCGTACTATCACTGAGTCAGCGATAATAGGCCCGTTGGAGCTAATTCCTTGCTGGACTTGACTGAGCCGCCGGAATAGACAGTGCGTGAAGCTGGTTGACAGTTTGTAGCTACGGGATAGACTGGAGAATTGCTTCTGGTTCGGGGCAATTGTTGACTGACAGGTCGATCTGATCAAACTGGTTGATAGGGGCAAGCAATGGCAGTGAACGTAATAATTCCCGCACAGTTGCGGCAATACACCGAGGATCAGTCGTCGATCGAGGTAGAAGCGTCGACGGTTGGCGAGGTTCTGACTGAGGTTGACGCAAAGTTCCCAGGCATTAAAGAGCGAATCTGTGAGCCTGATGGTCGTATCCGACGGTTCGTCAACGTTTTCGTCAATGGGGATGATGTTCGTGCGCTGGAGGGACCGGATACCCCGGTCAAGGATGGCGACGAAGTAGGAATCATCCCGGCCGTGGCTGGTGGTGCGTCCGTCTGAGTGGGGACGCAAGACGGCTGAGGCGAGCAGAACCGGGGGTGGTCATCGACCACCCCCGGTTTCTTATCTCTCTGCATAATCAGAGGCTTCTAGTCGCCGGCAATCGGAAGCGCGCAGGATATCTGATAATCCATGTCCTGCACCTTGCTCGCATCCAGTGTGGCATGTTCGCCACAGGCCGGGCACTCCGGATCGCGTCCGATTTTCAGCTTGCGGAACGTAGACTCAAGTGCGTCGAACGTCAAGAGTCGTCCGATCAGCGGTTCACCCTGACCAAGGATCAACTTGATGGCCTCGGTTGCCTGCAGAACTCCAATAACGCCTGGGAGCACGCCCAGGACACCAGCAGCGTCTCAGGTAGGTGCCAGATCGGCAGGCGGCGGTTCGGGGAACATGCATCGGTAGCACGGTCCTTCACCCGGCGCATAGACGGTAACTTGACCTTCGAACCGGAAGATGCTGCCATCCACGATCGGCTTGTTGAGAATGACGCATGCATCGTTCAACAGGTATCGCGTGGCGAAATTGTCGGCTCCGTTGACGACGATGTCGTATTCAGCAACCAGGTCGAGAACGTTGCTGGCGTTCAATCGCTCCTGAATGCCAACCACTTCGACATCGGGGTTCAGATCGTTGACAAACGCACGGGCAGATTCGGTCTTCGGCTCACCAACCCGGGCGGTCGTATGAACGATCTGCCGCTGCAGGTTGCTAAGATCGACCTCATCGGAATCGACGATCCCGAGTTTGCCGACGCCAGCCGCGGCGAGATACAGAGCTGCCGGAGAGCCAAGTCCGCCAGCGCCGATCATCAGGACCTTCGCATCCAGCAATTTGGCCTGGCCAGCCTCGCCGACTTCCGGGATCAGAAAGTGGCGACTGTAGCGTTGTCGCTGATCGGGGCTCCACTGCCGTGGGATGTCGAACTGGTATCCGGCATCTTTCCAGGCGCCGAATCCACCTGATACCGAGATCGCATTCTCGTAGCCCAGTTGCTGGAGAGCCTGTGCCGCGAAGATCGAGCGTACTCCACCAGCGCAGTAGAGGTACACCGGCTGCTCTTTATCCGGAACCTGCTCTTCAATACGCATTTCCAGAAACCCGCGAGGAATGAAACGGGCGCCAGGTACGTGGCCCTGTTCCCACTCGTCACGCTCCCTGACATCAACTACTACGGGCGTCTTGCCCGTCTGGTCGACAGCGGATTTCAACGCCTTAACGTCGACTTCTTCAACGTTCTGACGTACCGTTTCAAACAATTGATCGTACTTGCGTGCCATGTGCTAGCTCCGGACATTGAATCGTCGACAGTCTAGAAATCCTACAACACGCTGGATGCGTCCTCAATTCCGCGAATCGCAAGATTACCGATCTGTATGATGCCGAATCGGTTTCTGGTCTCGGGATTTGCGTTGTCTAGCCGAGCGAGGGGAGTCGTTGCAAAGGATGAAGGATCAACAGGACCGGGTGAACAAGACCACAGATCACGGCTGCTTCGGGTGCGGTGTGCAGAATGACATGGGGCTGCACCTGGCGTTCTATCGTGGAGATGGCGAGGTCGTTGCCACGTTCACGCCAAGACCTGAGCACGAGGGGTATACCCGTATGACGCACGGCGGAATCGTCTCGACCATGCTCGATGAGGCGATGAGCTGGGCAGTGATCGATTCCGGTCGACTGGCGGTGACCGCACGGATTTCAGTCGATTTCCGGAAACCGGTACCGTCGGGTGAGCCGGTCACGGTGACTGGAAGCGTCACCAACGATCGCGGGCGAGCGGTCGAGACCAGCGGCGAAATCCGAGATGGCGACGGTCAGGTGCTGGCAACGTCGACAGGACTCTTCATTCGCGTGTCCGAGAAACAGCAACGCGAATGGGAAGAGACCTATCTCATCGGCGAGTCCGATTGAGCTAACCCTGATCGTAGGTGTTCGGTTTCCGGACCCAACCCCGACTCTGGTTCGAGTAGGTCCAGCTCTCGCCGTCGACTTTGTCGCGCCAGAGATCGAAGTACCCGGTCGTGGAGGCGTCCAGCGTATCGGCACCGCTGAGGATCAACCCTTCTGGGGTTCCCGGGGTTACCGGCGCGCCATACTCCAGTTCTCCGTGATGGCTGATTATCGGATGCAACACGTCCGACAGCGGGATATCGCCGGCATACTCGATATCTCGGGCAACACGCTCGACGAGCATCACCCCCCGGACGATATGACCGAGCAGTCGCTCATCCTCGAGCGGCTGGCGGCTTTCCGGGCCATCGTAAGCATCGGCTTTGCCGATGTCATGCAGCGCGGCCGTGGCGAGGAGAAGATCACGGTTGACCCGGCCTCCGTAGATATCCGCGGAGCTCAGACAGATCCGCATGACGTGCAGGGTGTGCTCGAGCAGACCACCGCGGTAGGCACCGTGAAACCGGATCGCGGCCGGCGCGCTCCAGAACCCGGGACTGGCTTCGAGCACGTGGTTCACCAGGCCGCGAAGGTCCTCATCCTCGATCATTTCAACGAGGCCCGTGAATTCGTCGATGAGCTCCTCGCGTGGCCGATAGGTGCCGGGAAGGTAGGCGCCTACGTCTTCCTTCGTCAGGCGCAGGGTGTTCACTCTGATCTGTGGACTCCCGTTGTATTCACTGGCGTCACCTTCGATGAGCACCACTGTGGGGCACTCATACACCTGGTCCGGATCTGCATCCCAGAGAATAGCTGGCAGGATGGACGAGGTTTCATCCCGCAACTCCATCCTGAGAAACGGTTTGCCTTGCCGCGTCCGGCGGAGTTCTGCCGTCCAGAGGCAGGCGAGCCCTGCAACGCGATCTCCCGGGAGTAGTTCTGAGAATACGAGTGGTACAGGGCCGATCATGAGTCCTCCATCAGGTCTCGTGCATTTCGTGTCTGGTCAGTCTAGACGGTGGCGCGCGCTCGACGAATTGAAGCATGCGTGGCCTCGACCAGCGACTGGAATGGTTTCAGATGTTCCGAATGTTCGCGGAACATCATCTCTGGATGCCACTGTACGCCAAGAAACCAGGTGCTGGCTGGACGATCGACGGCCTCGATGGTGCCGTCGGGTGCGCGTCCGATCACCACGAGTTCAGGGGAGACATCCTTCAGCGCCTGGTGATGGAACGAGTTTGTCTCGATTTCTGTGGATCCGTAGACCTCGTGCAGCCGGGAATCAGGTTCCACACTCACCCCATGCGATTTGTCTGGCGGGCTGTAGCCTGCCTCATGCTGACGATGCTCGATCTGATCGCTGAATTCGGCGGCGATGTCCTGGTAGAGCGTGCCTCCGAGGGCAACATTGGCGACCTGAATTCCCCGGCAAATGCAGAGAATGGGGATGTCGCGTTCGAGAGCAGCCTTGAATAGTGCGAGTTCGAAGCTATCTCGCTGCTCGTCGATGCCGCCAGCGTGGACGTTGGTTTCGCGGTACTCCATCGGGTTGATATCTCCGCCACCGCTGAAGAGCAGGCCATCGATTCGATCAAGGATCTCGTTCGGGTCTCCGCCTTGTGGCGGAAGAATGAAGGGAAGTCCGCCGGACTCTTCCACTCCTTCAGTGTAGTTGTTCGCCAGAACATACCGGCGAAATGTTCCGTGGCCCAGCTTGTCGGTGGAAGGCGTTGGGGTCAATCCAATTACAGGCTTCATGGTCGATCCTCTCCTGGGAACTCGCGACAAGATATCGCAATGTACGTTGTTCGTGTTCGTGCCGCGATTATTGGGGTTTGCAGGCCATGGGTCAAGGAATGTGAACGAAATTTGAAAATTGGGTTGGCAACGGAAAATCGGCTGTGCTAGACTGGTCGTCGCCGCGAAAGAGAAGCGGCACACAAAACGCGTGACAACTCCCGCTCCAATGCGAACGTACGGAGCGGAACGGAAAGCGCACTGAGATCTTGACAAGGGATTTCGGAAGCGTTATAGTGAGTGTCGCGCTTTTGAGGGGCAGAACAAGAGCGCAGAGACGCATTGCCCCAGCACCTTGACAATTGGAGCGTGACCAGATGGCTTGAGTGCGAAGTGATTCGCATGATGGTCGTATGAACCAGGATAAGAAACGCACCGTAAATGGTGCAACCAGTCTTGATGGAGAGTTTGATCCTGGCTCAGGAACAACGCTGGCGGCGTGCCTAATGC
>REEK01000064.1 GCA_007695115.1 Sphaerobacteraceae bacterium | reverse complement strand
ACAATCCAGCGCAACCAATACAAACGCCCGGCGAGTCATCGCCGGGCGTTTTGATGCAATCGGGCGCAGGAACGTCTAGCGAACCAGGAAGACTCCGGGAATATCCAGCATCACGTAGTCCTCGTAGAGAATATTGAACTGCCCGGAACCAGATAGCTCCAGACTGCCCACGATCACCTGCATTCCCTGAGCGCCCGGGCCGCCACTCAAAGTGACCGAAGAGCAGGGCGCGTAGATGACACCATCAAAGGAACCAGAGTTGTTGGCCTGCATTCGGAACTCGGAGCAGTTGTCGATCCAGAGTGCCATTCCGTTCAGTCCGCCTGTGTAGGGGCTCGTTTCCGGTGCTGCAATTTCGACACGTCCGTTATTCGGGATAAAGCGGGCGTTGTCAGTGAAGTACATCATCACGCCTGTACCCTGGGTCATGCCATCACCCTGTGCGGTGAGGGTAAACCTGTCACCGAAATAATAGACCCCGGGCTGTAGGGTCAGCGTTCCACCCTGCCGGACGTCGAGGATAAGCTGCGTCGTGCTGGATGGGCTACCATAGTAGCCTGGCTGCAAGGTGCAGTTGGTGGAGCAACGCACGGTGTTCGTCTGATGTGTAGTACCGTTGGTTACCGCTGCGGCAAGCTGGGCCTGGGTAGTGATGTTTTGCTGATCCTGAGCATCACTCCTGCTCGGCGGTGGAGTGCCGGCGATCGGATCGCTCACGGTGCTTCCCCTGTTGGGCCGAAAACCCTCTCCAGCAGACCAGTTCGTGCCAGGGTTGATTGTCCCGTAAGCATCGATCACACCATCGGCTGTGACGAGAGATGAGTCACCGTCACGAGTAATGTTGCAGTTAGACATGATGCTGCCCTCGTTGACATCGATCACGCCCGAACCACTGACATGGATCCCGGGACAGTCGAGGGCGACAAGCGCATAAGGGAGTTCGGTATCCTCGATTCCGGCGACTGCGCTGGCGCTGGTGCCCCACTCGCCATCGTAGAGCGCCCGGAGGAAGAACATCTCGACGTCTTTCGAGACGGTCACTTCAACGAACCGATCACCGTACCCGTCCGGTGCGGTATCGACATCCACGTTGTCCGGAGAGGTGCCCGCGTTGCTGGAGCCGTAGTTTCGCGCGGCTTCCACCTGAACGTTTTCCAGATTGCCTGCCGCTGGCTGGTAGATGTAGTCGAGCTTGGCCCGCGCCGCCGCCAGGGCCGCGGCATCAGCACTGCTCTGAACCTGACGGCGCTCGGCCATCAGGAAACCGGCATCGACCGCCACCGCCACCATACCGAGCAAAAGCAGTAATCCAGAGGCAAAGATGACCAGCACCTGGCCTTCGCCAACGCTGCGATCCTCCTGCTTGTTCGATAGTTTCTGGCGCAGGTCCCTGAACTTCATGATGCCCTCGTTATCAGACAATGATCACACATATACGGTAATCAATATTGAACAATGACGGTGCTCGAACTGGTCAGATTAATTGTCCCGGCTCCGATGATCATCCCGATGATCGGCGCGTGGTCATAACTCGTCTCGACCAGGACCTGACTGCCCGGCTCGGCAGTATCCGGCGTGAACTCGACATTTGTTACCGTGATCTCTGATGCGAAGCGACCACCAAAGTCCTGCACCACCGGCGCAACGGTCGATACGGTGGCAACGTCGCCTGAGCGTTGGCCATGTACCATCGCGTATCTGGCTCCTTCTCGCGTCGCGTTTGTCAGGGTGTGATTGGCGAAGACCAGCCAGCCGAGCTCGATCGTTCCCAGCGTAATCGCCAGAAAGACTGGAAGTACCAGGGCAAATTCGACCATACCCTGGCCACGGAATCGATGGGTGCGATTGAATAGCCTGCCCATCAGTTCACCACCCGCATCTCGACGGTTCGCTCAAGTGGAATCGACGACGGAATTGGCCAGATCGGGACGAGGGGCCGGAAATTGTAGCTCACTGTAACGGCGACGCACTGGTAAGCGGCGCCACTGGGCCGGGTTAGCGTATCGGTGCACCCCGGAAAACTGATGGCAACCGGTTCCCCCCAGATGGTCGTTGTCTCGGCGCGCACCGCCTCAATCATCCCGGATGTATCTTGTGACGCAGCGGTTGATTGCATCCCGTAGGCTGCGCCTTCTCGTGCCGCGCTTCCAACCTGAATGTAGGCGGTCATGGCCCGTCCGAAATCGGCGCTGAACACGAGCATCAGAATGGCGATTGGCAGGATCAGCGCCAGCTCGACAAGTGATTGTCCGCGAGTTTTGTGTTTGGTATTGGTGCGATCTGACTCCATGGTGCCCCCAGAGCACGACTGGCTGCAAGCGAGAGTATCGCTCACTATCAGTATAGGAGTCGGTGGGATTGCTGCACATTAGGCAAAGGTACCGAACTGGCTCCCGACTTTCCGGCGGTCGCTCGGTACATGGGTCATGGGTGGATGATGACTGGGAGCGCGCAACGAACGGGAATGACACGTGCTTGTGGCTAGCGGGTCAGGTAGATCTCCGGGGTCGAATCAATCGGATCCTGATTGGCGACGAGGTTCAACTGCGCGTTCCCGTGAATCTCGACCGACTCGGCGACGATCATTCCTTCAAGCACGTTCGTATCCGGGTTGCCACCGATCGATACATCGGAACAGGGTGCGTAGATCACCCCACGAATGGCGGTGCTGCTCCCGCCTTTCGCGTCCATATCTCTACAGGAAGTCTGCGACACCCAGATCACCGCTTCTTCCTCACAGGCGTTGGTGCATCCGGCAAACGACGGATTCAGATAGGCAATGGAACGGACCTGCAGGCTACCCTGGCCGTTGAACCGGAGTTCGCCGTTGTTGCCGGTCATGACCAGCAACACCCCACCGCCATCGCCAACCTGTCCAGTTTCCTCGTAGTCGGCATCGACTGAGCGCACCACCATATTGCTGCCCACTGTGGCCCGGTCGTCGATGCAATACACGCCTGGTAACAGATTGATCCGCCGGGTGTTGCCACCGGGGAAGCCGGAGTGTGTGCCGGGTGTGAGAATCACTCCACGATTGTCATTGGGGTCATCGGTAACGGTACCGTTGGCCGAGCATGTTGGTTCGATCCAGTGGTCGAACGGGTCCTCGATCGGACTGTTTCGCGAGCGGATACTGTTTCCTGGCGGTACGACGATGTTGCCGTGGCTGTCGTTGATTCCGTGGAGTGCTTCGACGTTACCGTCTACCAAGATATCATTCTGGAAATTTCCGTCGGTCCGAATACAGGCATTCGAGCCGATACTTCCTTCTTGAATAGTGATTTCGGCATTGCCCCCGCCTGAGAACCGGATCCCCGTGTTGTTCTGACAGTTCGGATCCTCACCCAGTGCGATCATCGCGTACGGCTCCTGCACCGCGGACAGCGACGCCTCTGCGGACGTGCTCACAGACCAGTCTCCATCGTAGAACGCGCCGAGGAATATCCTGGGAACATCCACCTGCACGACGATCTCCACGGTGCGCCCATCCTGGTCGATCGCCACGTTTTCGAGGATTACCTCGTAGCCATTGAGCTCGCCGTAGTACTCGGCCGTTTCTTCGAGTTCCTGCAATTCGGCGCCGTCTACCATCGCCCGGGCAACCGCCATCGATGCGGCATCAGCCGTATTCTGGGCACCACGTCGCTCGGCCATCGCCAGGCCAGCATCGACCGCCAGGGCGGCAAACGCCAGAAGAATGGCGCTCGCAACGGCAACCATGATCAGAACCTGACCCTCCTGCCGGTGATTTCTGGATGGCTCGGGCTGATTCATTGGCAAACTCCGTCTCGGGACAGGCGGGCTAGTAATGCACCCGCATCTGGCTGCTCGAGCTAAGGTTAATCGCGGCAGACTCGAAGATGAAGCCGACAAGCGTGAGGTGGGTGTAATCCACATCGACACGAATTCGACTTTCTGGCTCCATGTTTTCATCGATCTCAACCAGATTGACCTCAAGGCTGTCCCAGTTGGATAGCGAGACGCGATCCTGAATATGGTCCTTGATCATGTCATTGGTGAGCTCGGTACCCGACATCTCCCCGTTGACAACAGCGAAGCGGGCTCCTTCACGAGCGGCGTTGGAGACCTGATGGTTGTGGAAGAGCAGCCAGCCGCCTTCCATTACCCCGAACAACATGAGGAAGAAGAGCGGAGCTACCAGAGAGAACTCCACCATCCCCTGTCCTGACGTTCGCTGACGGAGAAATCGGCGCAACATCAGACCTCCAGAATCCGCATTTGTGCGGTGCGCTGAAGATCGATCTGGTTCGGTAAACCGGGGAAATTGAAGAGTGTCGTGAACTCGTAATTTACTGTGACGCGCACGCAATCATAGCCGAAGCTATCAACACACCCGTCGTCCGGGCCCTCGACCCCAACGGTGGGGGCGACGCCGAATACAGTCCCGGCACTTCCAAGTTCCTGAAGCGCCGAATTCCGCACCTCGAGTTCATTGTTTGCATTGTCGTAGGAGCGAGAAGCATAGTTTGCGCCTTCACGAGCAGCATTGCTGATCGCGATTTGCGCGCTGAAGACGCGGGCACCATCGACGGTGACCAGGATCATAATCAGGAGAACCGGGGTGATCAGCGCCAGTTCAACCATGCTTTGTCCGCGATACCGCTCCATAGTCGCCGCTCTCGATAGCTTCTGCCGTATCTGCTGCAGGAACAGGACTCACTTGTCGTCTATCCCAAGAATAGCGAGTAATTAGCCAGATAGCTATGTATTACGCCTCCCGAATAGCGTTGGCCGAACGTACTTTCTGCTGGGTACGATCGGCCAGGGTCGTCAGCCAGCAGTACTCGAGATTAGCGCGTGAGCCAGACTTGCGGGGTTCCCATGTCGACGTAGTCGACGTATTCAATCGTTGAAGGGTTGCCTGCGGTACCCAGCGAACCGCTTGGAGCTCGGAACGTTCTGACGATCAACTGCCCTTGTGCCCAGACACCGCTGGTATTTCCGCTCATGAGAAAGTCGCTGTCGGGCGCGTAGACCAGGCCTTGCAACAATACGTTCGGAGACGAGTTTCCGAAATGAATGTTCGTATTGCTTCCGGGCTCTGCATGGAAGAGCGTATTGGGCGGCTCCCCATAGAGGGATGTGGTTGGTGCGGTAAACCGCATTTGCTGCGTGTTGCCGCTTGTCTTGAACTCTCCGCCATTCCGGAAGAAGAATGAAACGGCGTCGCCTCGTGCATTGGCTCCAGATGCCGGTTCGAACCGGCTATTGTCAAAGTAATAGAGGCCCGATCCAAGCGTCACCAGGTCTGTTCCACCGGTGAACTGAAAACTCGAGTTCAGAAAATACATGTTCACGTTGTTCGAGCCCATGTCCCAGGTCGTGTTGTTGACACTGAACGTGGAGTTACGAACGTAGAATGTGTAATTCCCCCCGGGAACCATGTCAATCACACCAGTTCCGTAGGGGTTGGTGGTGACGTTGGTATCAAACAGATAGGTTCCGGGCATCAGCCGGATGCCCCAGCCGCTTCCCCAGTTCCAGGATGTGTAGTGCCCCGGTTGACAGACAGCCCGGCTATTCCACTGCTGATCCTCATAGGTGCACTGCCCGGCCGGAAGCCCTGTCGGATACGAAGGCTCCGGCGGTGTCGGAGTACCAGCCAGCGGATCTTCTATTGGAGAACGGTTCCCAGAGGTGTTTTCGTCACCTTCGATTATGCAGGCAATCGATGGATTGGTGGTGTCGAGGACACTTCCTGCAGCGTGAACAGCAGTCCCGGCAGTAATCGTGCTGCTGCCACCGCAAGCGATTCCTGAGTTGGACATCATGCCGCCACCTTGCACCCGCACATGGGTGTTTCCGGCCAGGTAGATCGCATCGCCAGAGTCATCCAGCGCAATCAGCCCGTAATCGGCCGGCACGGTATCGAGCGAGGCTCGCGCATCGGCGCTGATTGCCCAGTCTCCATCGTAGAATGCGCCCAGGAATGCTCGCGTCACGTCATGCCGGACATTCACTTCCACACCAGTTTCGGTGAGCTGAATATCGGCATCGAGATCGGCGATATCATAGCCATTCGCCTGCGCGTAGTGCAGGGCAGTCTGACGAAGAACCGCATCGTTGGTCTCACCCTCAACCATCGCCCGCGCAACCGCAAGGGTGGCGGCATCGGCCGCGTTCTGAGCGCCGCGACGCTCGGACAGGGCGAGACCGACATCGACCGCCAGTGCAGCAAATGCGATAAGGATAATGGTTCCGATGGCAAAGAGGACGAGTATTTGACCCTCATGTGCCTGATATTTCTGGTTCATGTTCAACCTTGCTCTGGAACATGTAGAGCGTTCGAAACGATAGCCTAATCATAATCTCTAGTGAGTAGCGAAAGACGAGATATTGTGCCCGTATAGATTATTCGTTCGTACCTAGACATGAGCATCGGAAGAACCGCCTTTCAGGTACCGGGGTACCTGAAGCACGCGAACGCGGTCGCATGTGTGGGATAAATGGCGCCGCCACACGTACAATTCGCCTCAACTATGGAGATTTCGAATCTGTGTGAAGACGACTCAGTCTTCAGAGAGGGATGCCAGCATGGCCGACGTTCGAATCGACCGGCTCGGAAAACTGATGGTGGAGTACTCGGTCGATGTCCAGCCGGGACAAATCATCGAGATTAGTGGTGGCGCGAACGCCGCCGCAGTGCTTCAGGCCGCTTACAAGTACACCTTGCTACGAGGCGGGCACCCGATCATGCGCCCATCGCTCCCCGGCACCACCGAACTCATGTTTGCCCACGGTAGCGATGAGCAATTACAGTACATCTCGCCGATCGATCGCTGGGCGATCGAAGAAGCCGATGGGCTGATCAGAGTGATGAGCGACACCAACACCCGCTCACTCACCAGCGTCGATCCTGCCCGCCAGCAACTGGCCGGGCGTGCCCGTGGCGAGATTCGCCAGACGATGATGAACCGGGCCGCCACCGGCGATCTGGCTTGGATTCTGACCCTGTTCCCCACCGAGGCCTACGCACAGGATGCCGAGATGTCGCTGGCCGAGTACGAGGAGTTCGTCTACGGGGCTGGCCTGCTGGATGATCCGGATCCGGTGGCTCGCTGGCGGGAGATCTCCGCCGAACAACAGCGCCTCTGCGACTGGCTCTCCACCCGCAACGAAATCCGGATTCAGGCAGAAGGCACCGACATCACCGTTCAGACCGGCGGCCGGACCTGGATCAACGCCGATGGCAAGCACAACTTCCCGGACGGCGAGATCTTCACCGGCCCGGTGGAAGACTCCGCCAACGGGCATGTCTCCTTCACATTCCCGAGCACCATGAGTGGCCGCTCGGTGGAAGGTATTCAGTTGACGTTCGAGAACGGCAAAGTGGTGGATGCCAGCGCTAGCAAGAACGAGGAATACCTGATCAGCACGCTGGACACCGACGAAGGCGCACGCTATCTGGGCGAGTTCGCCTTCGGTACCAACAAAGGCATCCAGAAATACACTGGCAACACGCTGTTCGATGAGAAGATCGGCGGCACCCTGCACATGGCCGTCGGCGCTGGCTATCCACAGAGCGGCTCGAAGAACCAGTCGGCCGTCCACTGGGACATGATCATGGACCTGCGCAACGGCAGCGAAGTCCATGTCGATGGCGACCTCTTCAGTAAAGACGGCAAGTTCGTGGTGTAGCCTACGGCCCTCACCCCCGGCCCCTCTCCCAATTCTGGGAGAGGGGAGAACAATTGGGAGTAACTATGTATGGGTCGTAGGGGTCGACGCCTCTGTCGATCCGGAGCCTCCACGCGAACATCGGGCGCACAGGGTCGTGCGCCCCTACATCGAGTTCTCGGAGGGGGCAATCAAAAACATCTATTCAGGCGCCTGGCCCTTTGACGAACCGGCCTGGCGTGGCGCCGGTGTGCTGGCCATTGGTGACGACGGGCA
>REEK01000149.1 GCA_007695115.1 Sphaerobacteraceae bacterium | reverse complement strand
TTCGCCCGCATCTCATCTGCACGCTCTGCGGAGATCAGCCAGTCAACCGGGACGTCGACCATTCTCGGGTCGCCGATATAATGATCCCGGTCCAGGAACGCCTGTTTCTTTGCTTCCACAAAGTGGTGGATCTGTTCGGCTGATCCATCCGGTAAACCGGCCGGATCCCACCCTGAGGCGATGTTCAACAGCTGCAGGGCAGTGACTCCCTGGGTATTCGGTGGCATCTCGAATACCTTGTAGCCACGATAATCGGTGGTGATCGGTGTCACCCAATCTGATCGCTGTCCGGCAAGGTCCTCAGCGGTCATCGGAGATCCGGCAGCGTGGAGGCTCTTCAGAATCTGTCCACCCACTTTGCCCTCGTAGAAAGCACGCGGACCACCGCGAATGATCTCCCGAAAGGAAGCCGCGAGCGCCGGCTGTTTGAGGATCGATCCAGCGGCCGGAACCTTGCCTCCAGGCAGGAACTGGCGGCTAGCCGCTTCGTTCTGTTTCAGCAGTGCGGAACTGGCAGTGATCGAATCGTGCAGGTGTGGAGTGACCGGAAAACCTTCACTGGCGTAGCGCAGCGCATCGACCAGCAAATAGTCGAGTTCACGCGTGCCATACGCTTCCAGGGCGCGACTCCAGGCCTCGACGGTTCCGGGAACGGTCACCGTCCAGGCCCCACGATCCGGCATCGTCTCATGTCCAGCCGCGCGTACCGCGTCGATCGAGGTTCCTGCCGGAGTTACTCCACTCCCGTTCAGCCCGGTCACCTGCTTCTTTTTCGGATCCCAGATCATGAAGAAGGCGTCGCCGCCAAGGGCGCAATTGTCCGGCATCACCACATTCAGCACGGCATTGGCCGCGATTGCCGCATCAACGGCATTGCCACCTTCTCGCAGCACACGCCAACCAGCCTGACTGGCGAGGTAGTGCGGAGTCGAAACCATCCCGTTCAGGGCCATTGTCGCCGGTCGTCCAGTCTTCACCAGTCAATCCTTCCCCATGAGAATTTGCCACCGCGTTGATCTTAGCATCAGTCCCGGGCCCGCAGGATGTCCGGATTGAGTATCATCGCGGCGGGCGGTGAGAGCGCACGGCAACAGAAACATTGGGGAACGGGAAAGTGAGCAAACTCCAGCATGATTGATGTCTGCCTGCTGGGCACCGGAGGAATGATGCCGATGCCGGATCGCTGGCTATCGTCGCTGCTGTTGCGAACCGGCGGACACACCTTTCTGATCGATTGCGGTGAAGGCACCCAGATCTCCTGGAAAATGAGTGGCTGGGGATTCAACCAGACCGATGCCATCATTCTCACCCACCGCCACGCCGATCACACCGCCGGTCTTCCAGGTATTCTGTATTCGCTCGCTCATGCAATGCGCACCGACCCGGTCACGATCTACGGGCCGATCGGCATCACCCCACTGGTGAATGCGCTGAGGGTCGTGGTTCCCCGGCTCCCGTTCGAACTCTCTGTGGTCGAGCTCTTCAATGGCGATGTCGTACAGCTTCCCGGTGGCCTCGAGATGCGCGCACTCGAGGTTTCTCATCACGTCCCATGTCTGGCCTATAGTTTCCAGCTCAAGCGTACTCGCGAATTTCAACGGGATATCGCCGAGGCAAAGAACATCCCGGTTCACTACTGGAGCGCCCTTAAAGAGGGTCAGGGCGTCGAAGTGGACGGCAAAACAATCCTGCCCGACGATGTGCTCGGCCCGCCCAGGCCGGGAATCAAAGTCTCGTTTGTCACCGATACCAGACCCACCAGCGAGCTTCCCGAGTTTGTCCGGGGAAGCGACCTGTTGATCTGCGAGGGGATGTACGGCAGCGAAGAGGAGCGAAGCCGGGCCGATGAGCGCGGGCACATGGTCTTCCCCGAATCTGCCGAAATCGCCCGACGCGGTGAGGTAAAGAAGCTATGGCTCACGCACTTCAGCCCCGCGTTGCAGAACCCGCGGGAGCATCTGGAGGCCGCCAGGTTTGTGTTCCCGCAGACGTGCATCGGTGTGGCACACAAAACGCTGACGATCCCATTTCCCGATACGGAATCATCAGACGATCCGGATCATATCGAGCAGGAATAATCGATCAGTTCGCCCTGCCAGTGACCAGCGAATGCAGGAGCGGATCGGCCTTGATCTCCTCGCCCAGATACTCCAGCCGGAGAATCGCCTGTCCCAGCAGGATTGGCTCGCCATGAATCTCGTGAACCAGAAATTCGATGGCGCAGAAGACCTCGTTCGGCATTGGGCTGATGTGGGGTGGCAGAATCTTTACGATTCGCCGGAGACGTGTGAGAAACCGATCCCGGTGAATGTCATGATCCTCAACCGGCAGCGGAGCTTCCAGCAGTTCATCGATCGCGTATAGCTCAGAGATCGCCGGATACATCCGATCGAGCACGGAGATCGCCGACGGGGAAATCACCGTGTCGAGAAACTCTCGATACGTATACTCCATCGCGCAGATCTCCTCTCACCCGGCGGAACACCGCCATCGTCGAAGCTGCGAGCCAGAAGGCTGGCCGCTGGTTTCAATTCACTTTACCTGCACCTTCTCTTCTATTTTACCCAGAATTCGCCCAGTATGACCGCAATGCTAATCGACACGTGGGTCGCGTTCCGTCAACAGATCAACTCCAACTTCAAAGACTTCCTGAGGAGGGATTCCCGCCGCGGGGTCGCGAAGTTCGCCTAGCCTGGCGGTGCTATCGAGACCGACCACGTAATGCGGTGGATCGCCTGGCGGGACAACATCTTCATTTTCCCAGATTGTTATGGAAAGTACTTTGCCCGTCGAGGGGTCGTTCAGAAGCAGGTACTGGATCAACCCCGGCTGCTCAGCCGCAGCCGGGATTATCTCGTTCTCATAGAGCGAGACGATCTCATCATCGTGGCCGGTCTGATACTGAATCGTTCTGACGCGTGCTACTGGCACCGGTGGCCCCTCTCTCGATCGAAATAACTCTTCGCAGTCTGGTCACAGGCTACAGCGACCCTGCGATGGTCAGCAAGAGAGGGGCCAGAGTTGGCGGTCAGGTCAGGCTTTTTTCGATGGTGGATCGGGCAGCATCGAAAGCCGGTAGGCGCCCGTTTCGTCATGAATGGTTGAGCGAAACTGCTCCAGCGTGAGGTTTCTGGCATGACTCAGGATCGAGCCCCCGACGTATGCCCCATCAAGCAACGCGTCCTTCATATCAGCGTCGTTGAAATCAGCGCCCCAGAGATACGCACCCTGCAAATTCGCTCCGCGGAGATCGGCACCGGTAAAGTCGGCTCCGATCAGGTTCGCTCCGGAGAGATCAGCGCCACGAAAGACAGTCCCGGTAAGGATCGCCTCGGCCAGGTTCGCTTCGGTCAGCGCAGCATCGCAAAAGAGCGCGCGATCGAGGTTGGCGCCGGTGAAAATCGCTCCCACAAGTGATGCGCCACGAAAGTCTGCTCGTATCAGCGACTTCCGGGTGAAGTCTGAACGATCCAGTTGCTGGTCGGCGTAGATCGGCGGCGCAGCATGCGAATTTCTGGGCGCGTCCGATCCATAGCCGAGGATCCGGTCGAATAGCCGCTCCAGATAGCCTGGTTCTGAACGGAGCTGATCGATTTCGGCGTCCAGTCTATGCTCTGCAGTCGAGCTGCGTCGGTCCTGGTCGAATTTTGGGTCACGGTTCCAGTCGCCAGTCAAGATGTTATGTCCCATCAATATGATGTATCGCGCGTAAGTGAACGACGATGTGAACGACGCGATAAAGCAGCGTCTAATGCCGCTGCTTCAAGGACGAATGATACTGGTGCTGGTTGCGCGAAAATACCCGATTATCGACACATTGCTTCGAACCGATACCCCTGGTCACTGAGCTCTTCGAGCACGATCTTCAGCGCCTCCACCGATTGCGAGCGATCCCCGCCCCCATCATGAAGAAGCACCACGGCACCCGGAAAAACCAGGTCGAAGATTCGATCAGCAATCACATTCGCCCCTGGCCGTTCCCAGTCACGAGGGTCAGCGTCCCACAAGACGACCTCGTAGCCGAGCGACTCCGACCACGCTTTCGTGTTGCTGTCCATCGACCCAAATGGTGGACGCATGCACGGTGCCATAGCCGGACCGACTGCGCGGGCGGTCTCACTGAGTTGCCATTTCACGTCGGCGAACGACATTCCTGACAAAGACGAGTGATCCCATGTGTGGTTCGCCACCGTGTGCCCATCGTAGATTATCCGCTGCAGCACTTCTGGATTGGCCTCCACGGCCCGTCCCAAGACGAAGAACGTGCCAGAGGCATCGTACTCGTAGAGGAGATCAAGCATCTGCGGTGTGAACGTTGAATCCGGCCCGTCATCGAAGGTCAGATAGACCACTTTCTCATCTGAGCCAGCCCCGCCCTGGCCACTCATGCCCTCCGAGAAATCTGCAACGTCTGAGTCATGCTGGTGAGGCGATGTATCAACGCCATCAGCCTCAGGATTTAATGGCTCCAGGGTCTCTCGATCATCGAGCTCGAGCTGCCGAGGCGAAATAGCGTAAACTTTCACTTGGGCAACCAATGGCTCCATGATCTCTCGATCATCGAGCTGAGCCAGAGTTGTCTCCACGCCATCGCCGATGTCGGCATCGAAGTCCTGAGCGCTATAGCCGGATCCCGACAGCAACAGCGCAGAGACGAGTGTGATGACTATAGCGAGAAATGAAAAGATGAGTAGCGAGCTGAACCACCAGCTCACGACGTCCCAGAACCGTGCAAACGGCGATGGCAAATCAGGTTTCTGATCCGATGACACTAAAAGACCCTTCCCCGTGACGACCGAGGTGGGGTCAGTGTCACAGACTCAAGAACCACGTTCGCGAGGCCTACAAATGATGTCGGAAAGCCCTGAAATTTCAAGGTTTTCCAGCCGGCGAGTCAACGCCTGAATTGATCGTACATTACCCGAAATGGTTGCGTCAAGATCACCCTACCTACACATTGGTTCGAACCGATACCCCTGGCCGCTCAGCTCTTCGAGTACGATCTCCAGCGCCTCCACCGATTGCGAGCGTTCCGAGCCTCCATCGTGGAGTAGCACCACGGCGCCCGGGAAAACTGAGCCGAGAATCCGGTCGGCAATGACACCCGCCCCCGGCCGTTCCCAGTCACGAGGGTCGACGTCCCACAGGATGACCTCGTAGCCGAGTGATTCCGACCACGTTCTGGTGTTACTGTCCATCGACCCATACGGCGGGCGCATACACGGCGCCATCGCCGATCCAACCGCCCGAGTTGTCTCTTTGAGTTGCCATTCGACCTCGGCAAATGATTTACCAGCAAGCTGTGGGTGATCCCACGTGTGGTTCGCCACCGTATGACCATCATCTACCATCCGTTGAATCAGATCGGGATAGTACTCCGCGGCCTGACCGAGCACGAAGAATGTCCCGTAGGCATCGTAGTCATACAGGAGATCCAGCACCTCGGGCGTATAGGTTCCACTGGGGCCATCGTCGAAGGTCAGATAGACGACTGGTTCATCCGAGCTAGCTCCACCCTGCCCGAACAGCCCATCGCTATAAACTGCGACATCGTTGTCCCGTTGCTGTCGAGACGTGTCGACGTTCTTTGCCTGGGCAGTCTCGAGCCCCAGCAGTGGCTGGGAGATTCTCCAGTCGCGTGGCTTGTCCGGGTTGTACTGAAGCACAGCCCGCTCGAAATACTGGATAGTTTTGCCGTTTGCGGTGATCTCCGCACTTATTGGGAAGCCGAAGATCGGAATGCCGCCGTGCCGCTCCCAGTATCGCTGGAAGTGCTCGCCCACCGCGTGTCCGGTTTCCTCAAACGCGCCATCGGACGTCGTTTCGCCCGGTTCGAACGCCGAGCTTCGGAACATGCTCGGTCCTGCAGCCTGAGCCCCGAGATGGCGGAGCTGAACCTGCACTTCGGACGAGTTGTCAGGGTCGTATTCGAGAACCGTTCTCTCGAAATACTGGAGTATCATGCCGTCGCTGGTTGACGGTGCGCTGATCGGATAGCCGAATACGTTGACTCCGCCATACTCCAGCCAGAATTCCAGCATCTCGTCCTCGAGGTACTGCCCAGTCTCTTCGAAGTAGACCCGGGTTGGCAGCTCGTCGTCCTGGTCTCTCTGTAAATGTGAAAGGTCGACTGACTCTGAATCGATATATTCGCTCGGCAGCCCGCTAGTTCCCGCGAGCGTAATGATCGCTGCAATGAGCAGCCGAAGGATCATCCCTGCACTCCCTTTAGTGTGCAAACGATGACGTGCAGGCATAGTACGTGACGCAAAGACACCGTGAAGCGTGTCGTAAAACCTGCTCGCCCCCGCTTGAGTCCTGACTTCGCATGACCAGAGGTCACGCGTTCGCGCTCACTCCAAGAGTTCCCCCGCAACCTGGCGGCTGCTACGATGGAGCGCTGTCCTTCGGGTCGTAACCCAGAATTTTCTTGGCGTGATCGATGTCCCAGAACTGACGCGGATTGTCGGAAATCCCGTAAACCACGGCCCAGTTCAACGTCTCGTTATCCAGACATTTCGCGATGAGATCGCAGCAGTCGCGCCGACTGAGCCACGTCCCTCGCATCCGCTTGTAACGCTGTTCCACCGTCTCCAGGTTGAGCAATGCCGGCGACGCCTTTGCGATCGCCGGATCCAGTGGATCATCAGCCTCACGCACCGAACCGATACGCAGACAGAAGACACGGAGTCCGTGCATATCGACATAGTACCGGCCGAGCGCTTCCCCGTATGCCTTCGACATTCCGTAAAGTGAGTCGGGCCGGATGTCGACCGTATGATCGTAGACTCGTGGATCATCGAGTTCATAGAGTTCCGGAGCGGCTTCCACCTCGTACACCCCGATGGCGTGATTCGACGAAGCGAAGACCACTGTCTCCACTCCGGCCCGTCGCGCCGCCTCGTAAACGTTGTAGGTGCCGATCAGATTGTTGGGAAGTACCTCTTCCCACGGCGATTCAACCTTCGATGATGCAGCCAGATGCACCACCGCATCCATGCCTTCGAACGCTGGCTGAATCGAATCGAGATCAGTGATATCTCCGATATGGCTCGGGAAATCTGCCTTCGACCTGGTGAGGGAATGTAATTCGTATCGATCGGAAAGCATCTCCCGGACCGCTTTTCCGACCACACCGGTTGCTCCGGTTATGAGTACTCGCTTCTTCCTGGGTTCCGTTGAGGACATACGTGCGCGTTCCTTCCCGCAGGTGGACAGTTTGTCACGAGCCTCGCCACGTCGCTCTGCGTGCGATTTCTCGAGTATCGCACCAATTGTGACGTTGCGGGCACGATGGAATCAACCCCTGATGACAGCCAGGCAATTATGTCATACATTGAGCGTGTCGTGCGGCCATGCTGCGAGAGGAGATATTCGATGGCACAAACATCGGGGAATCACACAATGAGATACGAATGGGACTTCGAGCAACTTGCCGAGTTCCCGACCCTGATCGAGGGGCCCGCCTGGGATGGTTCTGGATTGCTCTTTACTGAGATAGCCGCCAGTCGGATCCAGCGCTACGATCCAGAAACAGGCGAATGTGCAGTGGTTCGAGAGGATACCAATCTCGCAAATGGGATGATCTTCGACCAGAACTGGCAACTCTACGCCTGTGAGGGGGGGAAGGACGACAGCGGTCGTCGGATCGTTCGCTATGACCCTGGTGCAGAAGCCGTGGTTATCGTGGACAACTACGAAGGAAAGCGCCTCAACAGTCCGAACGATCTCGCAGTCGACAGTCAGTCTCGAATCTGGTTCACTGATCCGCGTTACTCCGATGATCGACACACTATGGAGCTCGACCACGAGTCGGTCTTTCGGGCCGATCCCATGCCCGACGGATCCTGGATGATCCATCGGGTTACCTTCGATACCACACGCCCCAATGGCTTGCTCGTCTCTCCGGACGAATCAACGCTCTACGTTGCTCAGAGCGACTACGGCGCCGATCGCAAACGAGAACTTCGCGCTTATCCGATCAACGACGATGGTTCGCTCGGCGATTACAGCGTCC
>REEK01000069.1 GCA_007695115.1 Sphaerobacteraceae bacterium | reverse complement strand
AGGTCCGTCCGCCGGTCGAGTTGTCCAAAGGAACATCGGTGGCAGAACTGGCAGCCGAGTACGAACTAGACGGCCTGATCTATCTCGGCGACGACGTGACCGACGTCGACGCCTTCCGGGCACTCGCGAGGATCCGGACCGAGCAGGGTCTTGAATTCCACAGCGTGGGCGTGCGCAATGATCCGACTCCACAGGAAGTCATCGACTATGCCGATGCGATGGTCGATGGTGTTCAAGGCGTGATCGAGCTGCTTCAACAGGCGCTTCAGCAACTTGATCGGAAGGAATCCTGATGCGAACGGCGGTGTGCGTTGCGACCTTCCAGCGGCCCGACGGTCTTCGAACGCTCCTGAGGAGCCTGATCGACCAGCGGGGGATGGATGAGCAGTTCCTGATTGTCGTGGTGGACAACGATCCTGCGGGCTCAGCGAACGAAGTGGTCAAAGAATTCGTTCGCGAGAAGGTGGCTATCCGCTACGAAGTCGAGCCAGAACCCGGCATCCCCGCAGCCCGGAACCGGTCCATTGCGATCGCACGCCGGGAGGGTGTCGCCTTCGTCGCCTTCATCGACGACGATGAGTTCGCATCACCCTACTGGCTCTCCACAATGGTCGCTCGCATTGAAACCACAGGTGCTTCAGCCATCAGTGGGCCGGTCGAGCCGATCTTCCCATCGAATCACCCGGAATGGGTTCACACGACGAGGTTGTACCATCGGACGACGTTTCCAGATGGCGCAAAGCTCGAGTTCGCTTCAACGGCAAACTCGCTCCTCCGGCTCGAAGCGGTTGCCGGAATACAGGAGCCGTTCGATCGATCGCTGCAGTTCACCGGAGGCTCGGATACGTTTCTGTATCGGTCGCTGCGACAACGAGGTGGGTCGATTATCTGGGAACCAGCCGGGCTGGTCTACGAATCAGTTCCCGAATCTCGCCTCAGCCTGAAGTGGATCCTCACCAGGTCATATCGTCACGGGGTGACGCTGGGTCTCAGCGACCGTCGCCTCGCTCCCAGCTATCGTCGATTGGTGACACGGGCCATTCGGGGCATCGTCCAGTTCCCAATCGGATTGATGGTGGCCGGAGCCAGCCTGGTGCGACGAAACGATCACTGGCGTGGAGGGCTCTCCCGGCTCGCCCGTGGCGCGGGCGTTCTGGTTGGATTGACCGGTCGAAGCTTCGAGGAATACCGGCGCACCTGAATCAATAAATCGCCTGTTAGGCTGGGAATCGGCCTCTGATCGCCGAAAATCCGAGACGGAGCACGAAACGACTGTTGTCCAGAATGTAGCGTCTCCAGAGCCGCTTTGGATCCTGCGTGAGTCTGAAGAGCCACTCAAGTCCATTCCGCTGCATCCAGGCCGGTGCCTGAGCTACCGAACCGCTGTGGAAATCAAACGCCGCCCCAACCGCTATCAGCACCGGAGCATTCAGCAGTGATCGATGATTGGCCACCCACCAGTCCTGCTTTGGCGCCCCCAGCCCCACCCAGACAACATCGGCACCGCTGTCATTGATCTTGGTGATCGTCTCCTGTGATTCGATCTCCCCGCTGGCAAGCATTCCGGGGGTGTGGACGCCGGCAACGTCCATGTCCGGGAACTGCTGGGTCAGGCGATCAACCAGCGTCTCGACGACGCCTGGCCCGCCACCGTAGAAGAAATGTCTGTGACCGGCCGTTCCAGATCGCCGGCAGAGTTCCAGCATCAAATCAGGACCGTAGACTCGTCGAACATGCTGGTGGCCAGAATATCGGGACAACCAGACCAGCGGCATACCGTCCGGGGTTCGTATCCCGGCTGCGTTGACCGTCGCTTTCAATGTCGAGCTACGCTGGCATTCCATAATCGTGTGTACCGTGCAGATACAGACATAGTGGCGCTGGCCGTCCTGTATCCATCCTTCTATCGTGTCCACAGCGAGGTCCATGTTCAGGGCGCTTATTCGCACACCGAGAATGTCCGTCGAACCCTGAGGTGACGCGTCTTGCGACGTCATGTAGATTGCTCCGAATCTCCAGGTACTTCTATCTCTCGCATTAGCCCATTATAATGGGGAGACTGATACGCTGACCGACGTTTCGAAAACGGCAACCGGTTTCCGGTGGATTGGACTCATCATGGGCGTACTCTCTCGAATGACGACCCTGATCAAGGTGAAGGTGAACTCGTTGCTCGGCGCGGCCGAGGACCCGCGCGAGATGCTCGACTATTCATACGAGAAGCAGCTGGAGATGCTGCAGAATGTCAAAAGGGGCATCGTCGATGTGACGACGTCGAAGCGACGACTCGAACTGCAGCGAAATAAGCTTCAGGAGAGCTCGGACAAACTCGGAGATCAGGCTCGCCAGGCGATGGGACATGGGCGTGAAGACCTCGCCCGGCAGGCACTCGAACGCCGTGGCCAGCTTCAGGGGCAGATCGAAACCCTGGATGGACAGATTCTGGCGCTGGAACAGGACCAGGCCAAGCTGGAGCAGTCCGAGCAGAAACTCCGCACCAAGCTGGAATCGTTCCGAAGCCGCAAGGAAACGGTAAAGGCCCAGTACTCCGCTGCCGAAGCTCAGGTTCGCATCGGTGAAGCAGTCAGCGGTATTTCTGAAGAGATGGCCGACGTTGGACTGGCAATCGATCGTGCCGAGGAGAAGACCACGGATATGCAGGCACGTGCCGGCGCGATCGACGAGTTGATCGATTCCGGTGCCCTCGAGGACTTCACTCAGCGCGGACAGGATCCGATCGAGCGCGAGCTCGGCCAGATCTCGATGCAGAGCAATGTCGACGCAGAACTCGAAGCACTGCGAATGGAGCTTGGAGAAGGCGACAAGAAGAAGCAGCTGGGTGAAGGGAAAAACGGATGATCATTCGGATCTCAACAGAAGGTCAGTTTCGGGTCAAGAGCGCGATGCTCGACACGCTCGCAGATCTCGACGAAAAAATCATCGAGGCCGTCGCGAACGAGAAACAAGACGAGTATCAGACGCTCTTCAACCAGATGATCGAAATGGTTCGCAATGAGGGCGAACCGCTCGAACCAGATGAACTGGTCGAATCAATCGTCGTGCTTCCGCCACCCGACACGACATTCGCCGAAGCGCGAAAGCTCTTCGTGGGTGACGGAGTCATTCCGCCAGACTTGCTGTAAGCCGCCAGACCAGATTACCAGAAAGCCCGGTCGGACTATTTCGACCGGGCTTTCTCAATGTCTATTGGATTGCCACATCCTGGAGCAGATCTCATTTGGAGATGATGGCCGGTAGTCGGCCACCTCCGTGTGGCCCCGAACAGCAATCGACTGCGTGGCGACCGTTACGGTGGAACCGCGGCAGACATGTTCGGCAGGCTCGGTACAGGCTCCAGTGCCGAGCTACCGACGGCGTTAGCGAACTCTGGTCTAGAACGGGATCTCCCACATCGGGTACCAGCGCTCAAGCTCTTTCTCAACCGGCAACTCTCGCCCCATCAGATTGGCGAGGCGCATTTCCTCCGCATTGTCCCGCTGTTGCTTGCCAGTCGGGATAAACGGGTAATACGTACCTTGCCGGAAGTTGTAGAACCAGTAGACCGATCGCCCATTACGATCCTTGAACCGGAAGACCGCCGCGAGGATTCGATCACCGAACTGATGCTCCATCAGCGTTGTCGAGACAACGTGGATTGTCGCCACCATGTCCTCGAAGTCACCGTCATCGAGAATAATCCAGTCGAAACCGAAGTTGTCAGTCGTCGTCCGGAACGTCGCCGAGGACTGCTGCGTGCTGATTTCGAGCAGCTGGTTGAGTTCTTCTGCAGCCTGCTCGAAATAGCCGGAAGAGACGGGCCGGAACGTGATGCCTGCCATCCGGTCCGGCTCCAGGCCGAGGGAGGTCTGAAGCGTCACATGCGCCGTCGCCATGGCAAAGAGCCGCTCACCCTTTGGCGGTTCGGTCCTGGTTCTGCCCAGAAGGGAATCGATGAATCGCCTCACATGCCCTCCATCTGGCGCTGCAGCTCACGCAAACTTTCGATCCGACGTTCCAGAGCTGGATGAGTGGAGAAGATCTCCGAAAATCCCCCTCCAGACGCCGCCGGGATGATGAAGAACGCGTTCATGTCGCTCACTTCTCGCAGGTCCTGTTGCGGAACCCGGTCCATCACTCCACTAATCTTCATCAACGCCGAAATTAGCGCTTGTGGTGACCCAGTGATCAATGCCGCCCCGCGATCCGCCGCGAACTCCCGGTACCGGGAGAGTGCTCGAATCAGGAAGTAGCTGATGACCCAGACCAGCAGGGAAGCCAGCCAGACCAGCATGATCGCTCCGGCTCCGTTGTTGCCGCCTCCGCGCTGGCGACCGGCCCCGGTAAAGAACATCATGCGCATGATCATCTGTGCCACCACTGCGAAGAAGCTGGCCAGCGTCATCACCATGACGTCGCGGTTCCGAATATGCGCCAGCTCGTGAGCAATCACGCCTTCGAGCTCTTCCCGATTCAGCCGGGACATCAGCCCCCGGGTCACCGCCACCGCGGCGTTATTCGGATTACGACCCGTCGCGAAGGCATTGGGGACATTAGTATCGGCTACGGCGACCTTCGGCTTCGGCAAGTCGGCGATCTGGGCCAGACGTTCTACCATCGCATGGAGTTCCGGCGCCTGCTCCGGCGTCACTTCCTTGGCGCCGACACTCCACAGCGCCAGCTTGTCAGAGAAAAAATACTGAACGCCGAGAATCCCGATCGCGATAATCGCGATGAAGGTGAACTCGGTTCCACTGACAACGAGCACCGCCATAAATCCAAGATAGAGGGCGATCAGCAGAAACATTACGCCGAACATCCGGAACGTCAGTCCGTTGTCTCGGCCCCATTCTGAAGTTCGGGATACACCACGGGACACTCATTTGCCTTTCACACGCTTATGCTGCCGCTGTTTCAAGTATAACGTTGCGAACAGGCCATTACAGCGCAAATGTGGCAAGACGAATCTGGACGGTATCATGTACACTGGCGCAACGAAATCGATTGATCAGAGATGTTTCCCACGAACGACGATAGTGACTCAAGACAGGCACCAGAGTGACGGCTACCGCCGATTCGGCAACCCTGACGCAATCAGATAACCCGACGCTCATCAACGCCACCTCCCTGTCAAAGCATTACGGGAAGACTGTAGCGCTCGATCAGATCAGCGTGGAGTTGCCGCACGCCTCTATCGGCCTTCTCGGGCCGAACGGCGCCGGGAAGTCAACGTTCCTCAAACTCATGCTCGGACTCAGCGCGCAGACATCCGGCGATCTGATGGTTTTCGGTCGCGATGTGCAAGAGAACCCGATGGAGATCCGGCGCAGGATCGGCTATATGCCGGAGTCCGACTGCCTCGCTATGGATACCACCGCGTTCGACTTCGTTCGACACATGGGTGAGGTCAGTGGCCTTCCGTCGAATGATGCTCGTCTCCGCGCCGCAGATATGCTCTATCTCTGTGGCCTTGACGAAGAGCGATACCGCATGATCCGCGAATTCTCCACCGGTATGAAACAGCGTGTCAAGCTCGCGCAGGCCCTCGTTCATGACCCGGATCTGGTCTTCCTCGATGAGCCCACCAACGGCCTCGATCCATCTGGACACGATGAAATGCTAACGCTCATTCGGCGGATTCATGACGAGCTTGGTATTGCCGTGGTCCTGAGCTCTCACGTCCTTGAGGATATCGAGCGCGTCTGCGACTACGTGATGATGATCGACAGTGGTCGATTAGTCGGCGCGGGGTATCTCAGCGACCTGATGGACACGCGTCAGGAAATTACGCTTGAGCTCGACGGCGACGTCGAATCATTCTCAGAAGGTGTTCGCAGGCGGGGCTTCGAGGTGTCGGGCAAAAATGGAATGCTTGCTGTTGTGTATCAGGACGACGCGGTCTTCGATGCAATTCGAGACGCAGCTGTCGACTCCGGCGTTGCGATGCGCACACTCGTCACCCGACGCACCAGTCTCGAGGAGTTCTATATCGATGTTGTCGAACAGCATCAGGCTGATCAGGAGCCGGTGTGACAGGTTCTACCGCAGAGCATCAGGAAGACAACGTCCAGTCAACTGGAGAAGGCCAGGTCTATCGCAGGAAATATAATCGCTACGCCGGTAGCAGACAGGGTAGAGCCAGAAGTTACGGCGCGGTGATTTTCCACTCCTGGCGACGGGCGCTGGGAATACGCCGAAAGTGGACCTCCAAGATTCTGCCGATCTTTCTCTATGTTGCGGCGTTCGTACCGGTCATCGGATTCATTGCCGTTCCAGCAATCATCGGCGTCGACGGGTTCGAGTTTGAGCCGTATGGCCTGTTCTCGTCACTCTCGCTGATCCTGCTCGTATTTGCAGCTGCGGCGTCGCCAGAGATGCTCTGCGACGATCGTCGAGAGAACGTACTTCCACTCTATTACTCCCGTGGAATGACTCGCTGGGACTATCTTGCCGCCAAACTGATCGCCCTCGGGAGCATCATGCTCTCGGTGTCCCTGCTTCCGGCGTTGCTGCTCTTTCTCGGGAATACGTTTCTGCAGGATCAGCCATTCAGCTATCTCGGTTCCAATCTGGATCAGTTCCCGAAGATTCTCGCCACGGCGCTGCTGCTGTCGATCTTCTACGCGGCGATCGGCCTGGCAGTCGCGTCAATGACCGAGCGCAAAGGCATCGCATCCGCCATCCTGATCGGCATTTTTCTGGCGGGAACCGGCATTGCCGAGGGTCTCTACCAGGCGATCGATTCCGACTGGAGCCAGGTGTTCGTGCTCATGGCTCCCGGGGAGATTCCAGAAGGGCTCGTGCAACTGATCTTCGGTGAGAACGTGTCCGGATCGCTGGCCGTGCGCTCCGGTATCGAGCCGATCTGGTTCCTGGCATCGATTGCCGGCTTCGTCGTCCTGTCAGCACTACTGCTCTATCGCCGCTATCTGAGGGAGGACTGATCTGTGAAAACGGTGACTGAGCCTGCTCAGATCAAGGATCAGCAGCCCGCAGCTGTCCAGACCCCTGGTCGCGGAGCAAGCGTGCAGGTCAACAACGTCTCCAAATGGTTCGGAGATGTGGTGGCGGTTTCTCAGGTCAGCTTCGGGGTCGGACCCGGGGTAACGGCGCTGCTGGGACCGAACGGGTCCGGAAAGACGACGATGCTCAAGATGATGGCCGGTCTGACCGGGCCATCGACCGGCACGATCACGATCAACGACACAGTTGTGCGAATGCACTCGGACATCTACAAGTCCATCGGCATGGTGCCGGAACAGGAAGCGGTCTACCCCTTCCTGACCGGTTATGAATTCGTGCGACTCAACGCCGTCATGCAGAATTGCGCCGAACTCGAGCCGTCGATCATTCGAGCGATCGATCTTGTCGAGATGCGAGATGCTGCCAACCGCCGGGTCGGTGAATACTCCAAAGGAATGCGCCAGCGAATCAAGATGGCCGCCGCGCTGGTGCATGATCCACAGGTCATCTTTATGGATGAACCGCTCTCCGGGCTCGATCCCCGTCAACGTGTCCGGACTATCGAGCTGATCCGTGAACTGGGGAATCAGGGGAGAGTGGTCATCGTTTCGTCGCATCTGCTGCACGAGGTACAGCGCTTTGCGGAGCAGGTACTGGTGATTGTCAACGGCCACCTCGCCGCGTCCGGAAGTTTCCGGGCAATCCGCGAGAAGATCGACGAACACGCACGGCAGACGCTGATCTCCTGCACATCACCCCGCCGCATGGGAGCCAGTCTGCTGGAGCTCGACCTTGCGATCTCGGTCAGAATCGATCCGACACGTGACCACGCGATTGTGGTTGAGAGCAACGATGTACGGGAACTGTACAAATCGATCCCTCGGGTAGCTCAGACGCTGGATGTCCGGGTATTCGAAGTCAGAAGCCTTGACGATTCGCTCGCATCAGTCTTCTCGTACGTAACGGAGGCGGTGCGATGAACAGCGATAGCGCTCCGGTATTCTGGCTCACCGCCCGGCAGTTCCTGGAAGGCCGAAGTATCCGGGTTGTGGCCGTACTCGCAGCGGTTCCATTGCTACTCGGATTCATCGAAATCATTGCTGCGGGTACCGACCTCCAGATGCGGGGCATTCTCGGCCAATCGTTCATCGAACTGACCATCCCAACCCTGTTGCCCCTGATCGCGCTGATTCTCGCGTCGTCAGCGATCGGCAACGAGATCTCCGATCGTACGCTGCTCTATCTGGTGCTCAAACCGAGGAGCCGGTTCCGATTCATCAACGAAAAGGTTCTCGCTTCCGTGGTGATCGGCTCGCTGATTTCGATTTCACTCGGATTTCTGGCCTGGATCATCCTGGCAATCGTTTCTGGAAACTTCGACGGTGAGCTCATTGTCGGGATCGTGGTGGCGTCTTTCCTGGCGATACTGGCCTATAGCGCGGCGTTCACGCTCCTCAGTCTGCTCATCACCCGGGTCCTCATGGCAGGCCTGCTCTACGTTCTGATCTGGGAAACACTCCTGGCCAGGTTCATTCCAGGATTGAGACTGTTGAGCGTTCGGCATTATGTCCAGTCGGTCTACGCTCAGATCCTGGACGATGCCTCTATCGGCGTGTCGCAGCAATCAGCCGTTTCCACATCATTGATCGTCCTCGCAACCCTCGTGATCATAACGATCGTGTTCAGCTGGTTGCGCCTTCAGCAGATGGATCTCGATTAGTCGCGTTCGGGAAGATCAACTGGCAATCGCGCTCGATACCACGCGATAATGCCTCCGCGTATGTTCCAGACCGACTGATGGCCTAGCTGCCGGAGGAAGTCGGTCGCCATCGCCGAACGCTGGCCGACATGGCAAAGAACGAACACCTCCTGGTCCTGTGGAACTTCTGCGACACGGTTGTGAAGTTCCCCGAGCGGGATGTGGAGCGCACCGGAAATCGATGCCTGCGCCAGTTCATCCTGCTCTCGAACATCGAGAATCACGGCACCGTCGTTCATGCGACGATGCGCTTCGTGCGGCTCCACTTCTGGAGTGATGGATTGGTCGAACATCAGGACCTCCTTCTCATGTACAATACGATAAGCTGATTTCCAGTCAACCGCTCTAATCCTCCCATGCCACTGGGACCCCGAGCGACAATTCTTCAGATGGTCCGCAAAAGTGGACTTTCACCAGAGTGGTGGCACGGCTTTTGCTTTAGCCTAAGAAGAATTTGGTAGGCAGGAGATCGACAAGGTTCGGGCCCGAACCAATCGCTTTACCAAAGGACTAGGACGAGGACAAAGCAAGTAGCCTACCGGATATCTTGCGCGGCCCAATGAGAGACGGAGCGGTTCCGTCTCCAGGGTGACCAGAGAGAGGTCGCCTGACGTTCTGATCGTCGCGACGAAATTTCAGCCGGAATGTATTCGGCGTTTCGTCCGATATATGCATGGAGGAATCTGCATGAGTCGTATGATTCGACTGATCACGGCCCTGGGCCTGATCCTTACCCTTGGTGTCGCCGGCGTCGCCAGCGCATCGTCGCATACCGGCACCGTCACCGTTGTTCACGGCGTTCCGGGACTGACGGTCGATGTCTACGTCAATGGCGATCTGACTCTCGAGAGCTTCGAGCCAGGTTCAGTGACCGATCCGCTGGAACTCGATGAAGGCACCTACGACATCGAGATTCGCGCCGCTGGCGAACCAGCCGATAGCGAACCAGCAATCGCTGGATCGGCCGACGTCCTGGCAGGCATCAATGCCTCCATCGTCGCGCACCTGACCGAAGATGGCACGCCGTCGCTCGCCGTCTTCATGAACGATGTCACCACCATTGAAGCTGGTGAGACCCGTCTGACCGTCCGCCACGCCGCTGCCGCCCCGGCCGTTGATGTCTGGGTCGATGGCGACGTTGCGATCGACAACTTCGTGAACGGCGAAGAGGCAACTCTCGACGTTCCGGCCACGAGCTACAACGTAGCCGTGAGCGCCGCTGGCGATGATGCACCAGTGCTTGGCCCGGCCGACTTCGACCTGGCCGAGGGCACCAGCTACATCGTCTACGCGATCGGTTCTCTCGAGGACGGTTCGCTCGATCTGCTCGTCCAGACGATTCCGGGACTGCACGATGCACCAACGTCTGTTCCAGCTGGCACAGGCTCGACCGCTGAGCAGGGCATCTCCTTGACGCTCCTGCTGGCTGCTGGCCTGGGTGTGTTCGTTCTGTCCGGCTCGGCAATCGCCCTGCGACGACAGTTCAACTAATCGAATTGGCACGACTCTAGATGTAGGCGTTGCGATATACTCGCAACGCCTACGTCGCTGTCCGAATTGGATCAATTGGTAACTAACTGGTGAGGTTCATGAATCGTCGGAACATTCAGCTTGCAATCCTCTGCTCCGCTCTCATCGCACTCATGACTCCGATTTCGATCGGGAGTACACAGGCATACGAACGAGAGTCATCCGGGGGTGACTGGGCCCGATCAACTGGACTGAACCTGAGCAGTGAGTTCGTTGGTGAGTACGCTCAGCCAGCCTCCTCATCACTCGAGTACGAATTCCCGGCTCCACCACCCGAACGCACTCGGGAAGACTGCAAGCGGATATCCCGATTCTGCAACTGGCTGGCTTCCCACGGGTCGCTCGTAGAGTCAGACGAAGATGAATCGTTGGAATCAGCAGACTCGGACGATGCAGATGACGTGACTTCGAACGGCGAACAGGCTGCAGCAAACGGGACTACCAGCGACGAGAACCGGAGTGTCGTAAGCTGGAAGTCTGCTTCCGTCAGCACGATGGAGAGCTCCACCACCCCGGATCCTGCGAAGCTCGAAGTGCCCTCACTTTCGATCTCCGCGGACGTCACAGACGTAGGGATCGACGCAGACCGTTCGATGCAGGTACCCGACGACTTCAACACCGTCGGCTGGTATCGGTACGGGCCTCGACCGGGACAGGACGGTTCATCGGTCTTCGCCGGCCATCTGGACGATGCCCAGGGACGTTCAGTCTTTTACGATCTTCAGTTTGTCGACATCCTCGACGAGATTATGATCACCATGGACGATGGATCTGTCCAGACATGGCAGGTGACTGCGAAAGTCTCCTACGACGCTACCAATCTCCCGAAGTCGATCTTCTCCCGTGAAGGCGACCCGCAACTGGCGCTGATCACCTGTGCAGGCACATGGGATAGCTCTGCTGGTCGATACACCGAGACGATGGTAGTCTACGCCGCCCTCGTGAGTTGATCATGTCGACGATTCCACGCTGACCGGCGGACTCGTCCGGCCATATAGCGTGGAGAGCTCGTTTAGCCACTGAGCGTGTTCGGCAAGAAGATCCAGACGCGAAAGTCTCCAGCCCCAGTTTCCCGTCGGTAGCCCCGGAACGTTCATGCGAGCCTCGTTGCCGAGCCCCAGAATGTCCTGAACCGGTGCACAGGCAATTACGCCAACGCTGGCCCAGGTAGTCCGGACTACGTCGCGAGCAACCCTGTTTTTACGGGTCTGCAGATACTGGCGAATGTGTCGCTGCGTAGCCCGATTCGCGGACTGATACCAGCCGAACGTCGTCTCATTATCGTGTGTTCCCGAGTAGACCATCGAGTTCGTTCGATGGTTGTGCGGCAGGTATGGGTTGTCCGCTCCATTGCCAAAAGCAAACTGGATCACCTTCATGCCTGGATACCCGAGGGAGTCCCGCAGCTCTTCGACATCGGGAGTAATCACGCCAAGATCCTCAACCACGATCGGCAGATTCCCTAACTGCTCACGGAGTGAGTCGAAAAACGCCAGTCCCGGTCCCTGAACCCAGGTTCCATTTCTGGCCGTCTCTTCTCCTGCTGGTACCTGCCAGCCAGCCGCAAATCCTCGAAAGTGATCAACGCGAACCAGATCGGTTAGCTCACAAACCCGGCGCATCCGCTCGGTCCACCATGCATAGTCGTCCTTCCGCATCTTCTCCCAGTCGTAGACTGGATTCCCCCAGAGCTGTCCATCTTCGGCAAAGAGATCTGGCGGAACACCTGCCTGTTTCGTGGGTTGGCCGGCCTCATCGAGCAGAAACTGCGACTGGTTCGCCCAGACGTCTGCGCTGTCCAGCGCAACGTAAATCGGGATGTCACCCATGATCGCGATCTCATTCCGGTTCGCATACTGCTTGAGCTCCTGCCACTGTCTCTCGAACAGGAACTGCACGAACCTGTGAAACGCGACTTGATCGGCAGACGTTTTCGCCGCCCGCTCGAGTGCTGCAGGTTCGCGCATACGGAGATCCCGCGGCCACTTGAACCACGGTTCGCCGTCGAAGTGCTCACGAATCGCCTGATAGAGTGCGAAATCATCGAGCCAGTCTGTGGACTTCTGCTGGAATGCTTCCATACTGGACTGAAGTTCCGGGAAATCGCCCGCAGCGAACGCCTCGAACGCTTTGCGGAGACGCAGGCCTTTCCATTTCTCTACCTTGCGAAATTCGACCAGATCCGTTCGGAAATCGGGAACCGAGGCGATATCGCTGGATCCGAGCAGACCGTCGTCCACCAGTCCGATCATCGAGATCAGCATCGGATTGCCAGCAAACGAGGATCGAGAGTCATACGGGGAATCGCCAGCACCGGCTGGTCCGAGTGGCAACACCTGCCAGATGTGCTGACCCGCGGACGCCAGTAAGTCCACGAACTGGAATGCAGACGGGCCAAGGTCTCCAATCCCGTGCGGGCCAGGCAATGATGTAATGTGGCAGAGCAATCCACTGCTTCGTTGATACATGGTTACAGGTACTTTCCCGATATAAAGTCGAATCTCGCAGACGATGCTTCGCAATCCTCTGACCAATGGATGTGCCACCGAGCAGGTGACTCGCAGTGCAGTACAATCATCGCATGACTGAGCAACAGAAGCTGAATTCAGTTGCAGACGCGAGCTCCCTCCGATCACTGGTGGCGGAGATTCTCTTGCTCCTCGATCAGGAATGGCAGCCGTCCGAGTGGAACCCAAGCAAGCAACCAGTGGATGAGCTTGTGGGAACCATCCTGTCGCAGAACACGTCGGATACCAACACCCACCGGGCATTCACATCACTCAAGTCTGCCTACCCTGACTGGCAGTCAGTCATTCAGGCCAACACCGGGGATGTCATCGAGACGATTCGATCAGGAGGGCTAGCAAACCAGAAAGCACCCCGCATTCAGGCGGTGCTTCGGGAGGTAGTCGACGAGGGCGATTCGGATCCCAACGCGACACTGCTGGCCAGGCTGGAGCGCATGTCTCCCTCTGAGGCGATGAACTGGTTGAGCAGCTTCAACGGGATCGGACCGAAAACCGCAGCCTGTGTGCTGTTGTTCGGCGTTGGTCAGCCGGTTGTGCCGGTTGACACCCACGTTCATCGCGTTGCCAGGCGAATCGGGTTGATCGGTCCCAGGGTGTCAGCTGAACGTGCTCACGAGGACTTGCTCGATATCGTCCCAGACGAGGATTCCTATCGATTTCACATGCACCTGATTCACCACGGGCGCCGAACCTGCAGATCTCGAGTACCCTCATGTAACACGTGCGTCCTGTCCGGCGTGTGCGACTATCGAAGAGTCGAGACTGCGACAGAGTTGTCGGCAAAGCAGTCGCAAGGCGAGAGGGCCAGTTGATTCAGTGAACGCGGAAATAGTACTGATACGACACGGAACGACCGATAGCAACAATCGTGGTCTACTCCATGGACGGACTGATACTCCCCTGGCGAGCAAAGGGATCGAACAGGCATCGCTGGTTGCCAGTCGGCTAGCGCGCCTCGAAGACGTTCATGCCGTCTATTCCAGCCCGCTCGTCCGTGCCAGAACCACTGCGGAGCTGATTGCTAGCCAGACGGGCCTGACTCCAATGATCGACCCGGACCTGCGGGAGTTCGACTTTGGCGACCTGGAAGGCGTGACGTTCGAAGATCTACAGGTTCGTTTCCCAGCGGTGTACTCGAGCTTGTTCGATCCAGATGGATTCGATCATCCCTTCCCGAACGGTGAGTCGCGTCGGTCAATCTATGAGCGTGTCTCGCAGTCGCTCGACCGCATTACTTCCGCCAGCGGAAGCGGGCGCGTCATCGTCGTGGCACACCTGATCGTCATCGCCTCTGCCGTGGCCCGGCTTACCAGCGATAACCCGGACGATGCCATCAATTACCTGGTGGAAAACTGCTCGGTCACTCGTCTCCGGCTCAATGGGAAGAGTCCTGCTGAACTGATCGAGCTCAATGACGTAGATCATCTCAAAGATACCGAAAGGGCCTAGGCTAGGGTGATGGAACTGGTTGTATTGGGAGGTGCTGCTGCCTGCCCGAATCCGGGCCAGGGATCATCAAGCTATCTGGTGAAGACCGACAGCGAAAACATATTGCTCGATTGCGGCCCGAATACGCTTCAGGAGTTACGGAAACACGTCGAACTGGATCAGATCGATCATGTGGTGGTGTCACACGTTCATGCTGATCACACACTGGACCTGGTTCCGTTTCGATACGGGTTGAAGTACGCACCCGGACTCGACCAGAGCCGACCTCAGCTCCACATGCCGCCAACCGGTAACGACTTCCTGCAACGGGTCGCCACGGCCTACTCAATGGGCCTTGAGACTGCCGACGATTTCTGGAGTTCGACATTCGAGGTTTCGGAATACCAGCCGGAAGAGATTCTCTCGCTGCGAGATGTCCAGATTCGCTTTCTGCGCACCAATCATCCGGTACCGTGCTGGGCTATGCGTCTCGAGTCCTCAGCGGGCACGCTGGTGTACCTCGCCGATACCGGCCCACATGAGAGTCTGATCGAATTTGCGCGAGATGCCGACATCCTCATCTGCGAAGGCACGTACCCGGAACTCGACGCTGGCATGAGCGACGACAGACCGCACCTCTCCGCCTTCGAAGCCGGCGCGATCGCCCGTGATGCCAGCGCCGGGATGCTCATTCTCACCCATCTCTGGGCGACCGCAGGTCTGGACCGCTATCTGACTCAGGCAGCTGCAGGATTTGGCAGTCCAGCATTGATTGCACAGCCGGGCCTGCGAGTAGCAGTTGATCAGTCCATTCGAGACAAGACAACCAGGGAAACATCCTGATGAATGTCACCGACTTCAAACTCGGCCACTGGTCTCATCCTGAAAAGACCACCGGTTGCACGGTACTCCTTGCACCGGATCTCGTTCCGGCCGCAGTGGACGTGCGAGGTGGCGCACCAGGTACCCGTGAAACCGACCTGCTTGGACCAGGACGGATGCTGCGGCGCCTTGACGCAGTTCTGCTTACCGGTGGAAGCGCATTCGGTCTGGGAGCGGCGGATGGCGTCATGCGCTGGCTGAAGGAACAGGGGCGAGGCTTTCCAACGGCGGCAATCCCTGTGCCAATTGTCGCAGGTGCCGTCATTTTCGATCTGCTCCCCGGCAATGCGGTCTGGCCCGAAGGACAGCACGGCTATGCTGCCGCATCGAGCGCTGAACAGCAGTTCGTGGGTGGCGTAGTTGGTGCCGGTTGTGGCGCATCGGTCAGTAAAATCGCCGGTCGGGAGCAAGCGATGAAGTCCGGGATTGGGCTGGCACAGGTCGAGACCCCTTCCGGGACCGTGACGGCGATCTTCGTCAATAATGCGTTCGGCGATGTGTTCGATCCCGACTCAGGCACCTTCCTCACCACACCGGGCAATAACGGGGCGTCGAGTCAGAGCATCGCCATGTCATCTTCCACATCAAGTGGATCCGGAGAGAACACCGTTATCGGGGTGGTTCTGGTCCACAGACCACTCGACGCAAACGCACTCCATCGCATCGCAGCCAGCGCACAGGCAGGCGTCGCTCAGACAATTCGCCCGGCGCACACGCTGTTCGATGGAGATACCGTGTTTGCACTTTCGACAGGTGATGCGACCGGCAGCCCCGCAGAGGTATTCCAATTGTCAATCGGAGCCCAGCAAGCTGCCAGCCAGGCTATTCTCAACAGCATCCACGACACCGATTGAGCCGAAATACCGGCACCGTGTCAGTTCCGCTGGTTCCAGACCGATGGTAAACTGAGGTCAACAGACGCCATTGAGCCTGACATCAGCAATCATTCATGAGATCTAGCGGCTGAATGGAACGGGGAACCGGTGCGATTCAGTTTCTCCAGTGGATCACTTCCGACCTACTCGCTGCCGGCCATTTTCGACATGGGAAATGCCGCGGGCGCCGATGCCATCGAGATCATGCTGTCGCCACGCATGGCGGCACAGGGCTCCACCAGATTGCGTTTCCTCGAAGAAGAACAGAACCTGCCGATAGCATCGGTCCACTCGGTGATGCGGCTGCGTCAACCTTCACGGGAGCAGTGGCTGCAGGATATTCTGGATTCGGCCCAACTGGTGAAGAAGCTCGATTTCTGTGACGCTATGGTGGTACATCTTCCCAACACAACAAGCAGTGCGTTCACTGGTCGATGGCTGGAGACGGTTCAGACCGCAAACGAAATTCTCGCCAACAGCCGTGCGGTGGTCAGCATTGAGAACCTCGCTCCAGAACCGTCCGCCGGATCGATGGACGAATGGCTGAGCATGACCCGATGGCGGATTCTGAGCCAGGAGTTCGGCTTTGGCGCAACCTTCGATACTGCGCACGCGGCAGCCAGCGGGTGGGACCTGTTAGGCTACGCCGAGGCACCCCACAGCGCGCTCAACAATATCCATCTCAGTGATGTTGGCGGCCGGCAGTTCCGCTCCTCATTTCTCAACGCCCTGCTGCACGATCACCGTCCGCCGGGAGAGGGCGATCTTCAACTCGAGCGATTCCTCGCCAGACTGGCCCAGACACAATACAACGGGCTGATCACGCTAGAGATCAGCCCGTTGAGAATTCCGTGGTACTGGCTTCCTGCCGCGCAAAGAGCGCTCCGGAAAATGATCGGCTATTGCCGGTCCGCAACCGGGGATGCTCGAAGTGATTTCACCACGAACATCGGCCGGAAAGGCTTGCGATCGCGAATCGATCGCTAGCGCTTGGTGTACTGCGGTGCCTTACGCGCGCGCTTGAGTCCGACCTTCTTACGCTCCTTGACCCGGGCGTCACGTGTCAGCAGGCCAGCCTGCTTCAACGCGGGGCGAAGCTCTGAATCGAACTCGGTCAACGCACGAGCGATCGCGTGGCGAATCGCTTCGGCCTGTCCGGTCAGCCCGCCACCAGTGACGCGGACCTGCAGATTGAACCGGTCAGCAAGATTCATCAGCCGCAGCGGCTCAAAAATAATGGTCTGATAGATACCGCGCGCTCCGAAGTAATCGAGCGAGGCCCGGTTGTTCACGGTGATGTTTCCCTCGCCAGGAAACAGTCGAACACGAGCGACACTGGACTTCCGGCGGCCGACGCCGTAGAAGTACCTGTTCTCACTGTTCTTGGCCGTGGTCTTTTCCTGGGTTGCCGTTCCTGCTTCCACCTGTTAGCTCTCCTTGCCCTTGATGCCCCGGATGTGCAGCGGCTTCGGCTGCTGGGCAGTGTGCGGATGATCCGGTCCGGCGTAGACACGAAGCTTCTTGAACACCTGTGTGCCAAGAATGTTCTTCGGCAGCATACCGCGAACGGCCTTTTCGACCGGACGAGTCGGGTGCTTGGCCTTCAACTGATCGAAGTTGAGCGAGCGCAGTCCACCTGGATACTGGGAGTGCCGGTAGTACAGCTTGTCCCGTTCCTTGTTTCCCGTTACGTGGACCTTCTCGGCGTTGATAACGATGACACAGTCACCCATGTCCATATTCGGCGCAAAGGTTGGCTTGTGCTTGCCACGAAGAACCCGGGCGACTTCCGTTGCCAGCCGGCCCAGGGTCTGACCCTCAGCGTCAACGATATACCAGTCGCGCTGAATGTCTGTCGGCTTTGGTGAATACGTTTTCGTACTCATGCTCGGTTACTCCTGCTCCTGACCGGCGAATCGTCCCGGCTTGTTCATATCGTTATCGATTACGTCTCGTCGTACTCAACGGCCCAGAGTGTCAACCCATCGGGCGGGGCCGCTTTTGGCGCCTGGCGCCGATCTCTTGCCGACATCAGATCATCCACAAAGGCTGGAGACTGTCGACCCGTGCCAACTTCGATCTGGGCTCCGACGAGGTTCCGGACCATATGTGGCAAAAATGCATTTGCCCGGACCCGAAACTCATACACATCGCCCGAACCTTCGAGTGTCGCTGCCCAGCTGGACCATTCGGCAATATCGAGATGCCTCCGAGTCGTCAGTTCCGAAGAACCCGACCCGGCACCAGCGCCAGCAAATGACCGGAAGTCTCGATCCCCGATCAATCGACTGCCTGCATCCTGCAATCGATCGATGTCGAGCGGTGGACGTATCCACCAGACCAGACCCTGCAGCAACACCGGGGCATGATTGCTGACAAAGATCCGATATCGATACTCTCGACTCCGTGCGCTAAACCTTGCGTGAAACGCCGGATCGACATCAGTAACGCGATAGACTGTCAGATCCTGCTCTGTCAATCTGTCGAGTGCGAACCGCAATCGCTCCAGTTCGCCCGGCCATCGAACGGTTCCTGATGCAACCTGGCCCACCGCATGAACGCCTCTATCGGTTCGTCCAGCGAAGGCCAGTCGTGCGTCGCTATCCCGGGTAACCTGTCGTAATACTGCTTCGAGTTCCTGCTGTACCGTGCGTACCTGTGCCTGTCGTTGCGAACCGTAGAACGCGCGTCCGTTGTACCCGAGATCAATACGGACGTGTCGACCGTCCTGCCTCACCATTGGTGGCGCAGAATCAGGCAATGAACTCAATCAGCGACATCTCGGCGTTGTCTCCGCGACGGTTGCCGAGCTTGTAGATGCGTGTATAGCCACCTGGCTGATCCTCGAACCGCGGTCCGATTACATCGAACAGCTTCTCAACGGCGCGATCATCAGACAGACGCGACATGATCGTATTCCGATGATGTCGAGTGTCTTCTCGCGACATCGTCACCATCTTCTCGACATACGGCCGCAGCTCTTTGGCTTTGGCCTCGGTTGTCGTGATCCGCTCATGCAGAATCAGCGAGATTGCCAGGTTGCGCATGAGCGCCTTGCGCTGCGCCGCGTTGCGGCCAAGCTTTCGACCTCGTACTCGATGCCTCATCGCGCGCTACTCCTCATCCCCGTCAGTCGATGACTTGGGGCTCGCCCCGCCAACAACTGAGTCCAGTGCCTCAAACGAATATCCATGCTCGGCGAGCTGATCCCGCAGTTCCTGAAGCGAGCGTGGGCCAAAGTTCCGGATCGAGAGCAATTGATCCGGCTCCATCGCCATCACCTGACCGACACGTTCGATCTGTCGGCTTCGCAGCGCGTTGAGAACTCGTGGTGAAAGGCCAAGCTCGGAGAGCGGTCGATTATCGACCTCCGGCACAGCGCCCACCGCTTCTTCTTCGACATCGATCACATCACGGTTGAAATTGGCAATCAGTTTTCCGTGATCAACCAGAATCTGTGCTGATTGGGCCAACGCTTCTGCTGGCTCGATCGTGCCGTCGGTAATGATCTCCAGAATCAAGCGGTCATAGTCAGTCATCTGACCAACACGGGTGTGCTCCACCACGTAATTGACCTTCTCGATCGGTGTGAAGATCGCATCGACCGGGATCTCACCAATGGTGAAGATCTCCTGAGCCTCAGCTGGCTGGTAGCCACGGCCACGGGACACAACAAGGTCCATCTCGAGCCGTGAAGAATCGACATCCAGATTTGCGATAACCTGATCCGGATTGACGGCCTCCAGCTCGCCTGGCCAGTCGACATCTCCGGCAGTTACAACACCGCTACCCTGGAAAAACAGGCTCGCTCGTGCTTCCTGGAACGTGTCTGACTCGATTCGGAGACGGACGCGCTTGAGGTTGAGCACGATCTCGGTAACATCTTCACGAACCCCTTCAACAGAAGAGAACTCGTGCCAGACGTCCGCGATGCGAACGCGAGTGATCGATGCACCCGGGAGTGATCGCAGCAGAATACGCCGCAACGCATTCCCGATCGTGATCCCGTAGCCCGGCTCCAGTGGTTCAATGACGAACCGGCCATAGTTGTATCCGGTATCGGTTTCCTGTACTTTTGGTTGAGCTATTTCCAACAAACGAATCCGCCTCCTCTGTCCTGTTCGCACCAGGTCAACCGTCGTTCGGGATGTGAATCGCTCGCACGCGCGAGGAATTCAGACCTGGCGCCACTACGTCGTCTGCTTTTCAGGACTGTTCTGCAAACATCGTGATCAGCAGTAAGCCACGTCGAGAACCTAGACGCGACGACGCTTCGGTGGCCGGCATCCGTTGTGAGGAATCGGCGTAACGTCGCTGATCGATGAAACCTGCAGACCCGCGGATTGGAGCGCACGAATCGCCATCTCCCGACCTGAGCCAGGTCCCTTTACCAGCACCTCGACCGAGCGCATACCGTGCTCCATCGCCTTACGCGCTGCTCCTTCGGCCGCAACCTGTGCGGCGTACGGAGTGCTCTTCCGGGATCCCTTGAAGCCACTGGCTCCTGCGCTCGACCAGGCAACAACGTTTCCAGCCTGATCAGACAGCGTAATGATCGTGTTATTGAATGTGGCCTGAATATAGGCACGCCCTCGAGGAATATTCTTCTTATCTTTACGCCGTACGCGCCCGCGCTGTCGCTGACCTCGTCGTTGTCGATCCGCCATGCTTTCTGCCTCTCCAGCCGATACCTGCTACCAGATCTGCAAATGTCGAGTCCGTCTGAACGACGGAATCTCTATCGAGTCTTCTTCTTGGAACCAATACCCTGCTTCGGACCCTTGCGGGTTCGCGCGTTGGTCTTGGTCTTCTGGCCCCGGACCGGGAGTCCCCGACGGTGCCGCAGACCACGATAGCATCCGATATCCATCAGACGCTTGATGCTCATGTTTACTTCACGGCGAAGGTCACCTTCGACCATCATCTCGCGCTCGAGAATCTCACGCAAACGCGCGATCTCATCATCCGTGAGATCACGAACGCGTGTTGATTCGCTGATTCCCGTGCGCTCCATCAGCTGCTTGCTGGTGGTGTTGCCGACGCCATAGATATAGGTCAGGCCAATCAGCACCCGCTTGTCGCGCGGAAGATCAACACCTGCAATACGTGCCATTGAGCCCGCCTTTCTAGCCTTGCCGCTGCTTATGTTTCGGATTCGAACAGATCACCCGCACGACACCTTTGCGCTTGACGATCTGACAGCTGTCACACCGCCGTTTGACGGAAGCTGAAACCTTCATTGTCTTCTCCCCGTTGTTCCAGATCGCCCAGCACGCTCAGTCGGTATGCGGGCTCTCGCGAATACATTTCTGACGTGTATCGTGTTCCATCTTCGCCTGAAAGCGTTGCGTTGATGCACGGAACACGCAAAATCGGCGCAGGGAAAGCCATACGCCACAAACGATAACTATACCACACCACTCGCCAGCAGGGTGAGTACATCTGGCTCGTCATCAGTGATCAGCACTGTGTTCTCGTAGTGCGCTGAATAACCACCACTCTCGGTGATTACCGTCCAGCCATCTTCAAGTTCTATGGTTCCGGGCGAACCGATATTCAGCATCGGCTCAATGGCCAGGGTCATTCCCCGCCGCAAACGGCGACCAGTTCCCGGCTCACCGAAGTTCGGCACCTGCGGGGCCTCGTGCATCTCACGCCCGATCCCATGACCCACATAGTCACGGACAACGTGAAAGCCGTTGGACTCGGCGAAGGTCTGAATTGCTGACCCGATGTCACCCATTCGGTAGCTCTCTCGCGCCAGCAAAACACCCGCCCAGAAGGATTCCTCGGTTACACGGATAAGGTCGCGTGCCTCAGCCGAGACCTCACCAACCGGAAGAGTTCGTGCCGCATCTCCGTGATAACCGCCGTAGATCACGCCAACATCGATCGAGACGATGTCTCCTTCGTTGAGTACCCGATCTCCAGGGATCCCATGCACGATCTGTTCATTGACCGATGTGCAGATGCTCCCGGGGAAACCGTGGTATCCCAGAAACGATGGGGTGCCGTCACTCTTGATGATGTACTCGTGCGCGATCCGATTGAGCTCGCCAGTGGTTACCCCTGGCTGGGTATGCGATCGCATCAGTTCGTGGACTTCCGCCACAATCTGACCCGCAGCTCGCATTCGCCCAATCTCCCGGGTCGATTTCAACGTCACGGACATCAGTTGGAAACTCGTTCCTTCAACGACGACAGGATATCCTGCGCCACGGTGTCGATATCTCGATTTCCGTCGATTGCCACGAGAACACCCTGCTCACGATAGTGATCGAGAATCGGTTCGGTCTGTTCGTAGTAAATACCGAGTCGCTTCTCAACGGCTTCTGGCGTGTCGTCACTCCGCTGAAAGAGCTCTCCGCCACACTTGTCGCAGATGCCTTCCTTATTCGGAGCATTGAACTCTCGATGGAACGTTGCTCCGCATGACGAGCAGACAAGACGGCCAGTCAGCCGCTTCATCAGCTCATCCTTGGGAACATCGATCAGAACTACCGCCGAGATGGATTCGCCTCGCTCGGCCAGCGCCTCGTCAAGAGATGCCGCCTGAGCAGCATTCCGCGGGAAACCATCCAGAAGAACGCCGGAGAGCGATGGCTTCTCTTCCTGCAGACGTTCGATGTGCGAAAAGAGAACGCGGATCGTCAGTTCGTCTGGAACCAGCGCTCCCTGGTCGTAATATTTCCGCACCTCGTCGCCCAGTTCGGATTCGGACTTCAGGATCGTCCGGAACAGGTCGCCAGTGGCGACATGTTCCAGACTGAGTTCGGGAGCAACCGCCGCCGCCTGGGTGCCTTTGCCGGCACCCTGCGGACCAACGATTATCAAGTAGTTGACGGTCTGATCCGTCACAAGCCTGCTCCTTCTTACCGGATAAAGCCTTCATAATTACGCATCATCAGCTGCGCCTCGAGCTGTCGCATCGTATCAACGGCCACACCCACCACAATCAGGAGCGATGTCCCGCCGAGGAATAGTGCTGTTACGCCAGTGATCTCTGCCACGATGAACGGAAGGATTGCCACCGTTCCCAGCGCAAGCGCACCGACCAGCGTGATCCGCATCAGCACTCGAGTAAGGTACGCGTCTGTGTTTCGCCCGGGTCGAACACCCGGAATGAACGCGCCCTGCCGCTGAAGGTTGTCAGCGATGTGCTGCTGCTGGAACAACACCATCGTGTAGAAGTAGGTGAAGCCAACTACCATAAGGAAGTAGATCACCTGATAGATCGGGTTCTGCGGATCGAACACGGTGGACATCGAGCTTGCGATGTCGACCACCCAGCCGGTCTCCGAGGTTTGCAGGAACTCCGCAACCATCCCCGGGAACACCATGATACTGACCGCGAAGATGAGCGGGATCATACCTGCCGAATTCACCTTGAGTGGAACGTAGGTACTCCCGCCGCCATAGACACGGCCACGTCGAACCCGCTTGGCGTGCTGCACCGGAATCCGGCGCTGGCCTTCGTTCAACATCACGATACCGATGATCGTGATCAGCCCGATTGCAATGAACGCCACGGTTCCGATCAGGTTCTGTTGCAATGAGTCACCCCCGGCAAGCGTTCCGATTGCACCAGGCAATCCAGAGACGATACCGCCAAAGATGATGATCGAGATACCGTTGCCGATACCACTCTCAGTAATCAGCTGTCCGAGCCAGACCAGGAACACCGTTCCGGCCGTCAGCGTGACGAGAATTGCGATACTGCGGAGTGCCGTGTCTGAGTTGAAGAGACCGAAGTTTGCGAGTACGCCGGCCTGCGACATGATCGCGGCCTGGCCGAAACTCTGCAGGAACGCCAGCGGCACCGTCAGATAATTGGTGTACTTATTGATCTGTTGGCGGCCCTGGTTACCCTCACGCGAGAGCTCGGTCAAGCGCGGGATAATCGGTGTCATCAACTGCATGATAATGGACGCCGTAATGTACGGGTACACGCCCATTGCCACAACTGAGAAGTTCGTTAGCGTACTGCCTGAAAACAGGTTCAGCATCCCCAGCAGCTGATTGTCTTGCAAAAGCTGCGCAAGGATCTCCCGGTCCACACCTGGGACCGGGATTGTTGCCACAAAACGGAACAGCAACAAGATGCCGAGTGTAAACAGGATCTTCGCACGCAGGTCCGGAATCTTGAATGCGTTGACCGCCGCCTGCAGCATTAGTCGATAACCTCCACCGTACCTCCGGCAGCCTCGATCTTGGATCGTGCGCTCTCGGAGAACTTGTGCGCGTGAACGGTGATGGCCTTGTCAATCTCACCCACGCCGAGGATCTTGACCGGGTACTCTGGTCCGCGGGTAATGCCCAGCTCGACCAGTAGTTCAGGCGTGATCGGCCCGTCGGACTCAATCGCCGCCAACCGCTGAACGTTGATGACTTCGTACTGGACTTTGAAGATGTTGGTGAACCCTCGGCGGAACGGCATCCGCTTGAAGATCGGGTTCTGTCCACCTTCGAAACCAACCCGGACTTTACTCCGGGCCAGCTGCCCCTTGGTTCCGCGACCGGCAGTTTTGCCCTGGCCCCCAGCGATTCCGCGACCAACGCGCTTCCGCGCTTTTCGCGAGCCGGGGGACGGCTTCAGATCATGTAGTTCCATGAGTTACTTCTCCCTGTGACGCTATCCGGATTCAGCCCGTTCAGACTGCTATCCCTGGGCGTCCTCGTCGCGATCAACTCCGTCGTCCGCGACATCTGCGTTCTCGACCCGGACAAGGTGTCGAACCTTGTACACCATGCCGCGCACTGACGGGTTATCTGGCTTGGTCACCGTCTGGTTCAGCCGGCGAAAACCGAGAGAGTGGATCGTGTCTTTCTGATCCTGGCTCCGCCCGATCACGCTGCGGTAGTACGTCAGTGTCAATGTGTTCGCCATTATCAGGAATCCTCTCTCCGCTTCGGCCGCAGCTTATCTACGGAGACGCCTCGGCGGCGTGCTACCGAATCCGCGGACTCCAGCTCGCTCAGCGCCTTGATTGCTGCCTTGGTGACGTTCACCGGGTTTGCGCTGCCCAGCGACTTGGCGAGAATGTCCTGAATACCAGCCGCTTCAACAACTGCCCGAACACCACCACCAGCGACCAGACCAGTACCTGGCGCGGCCGGGCGCATCATCACCCGGGCACCACCGTACTTGACCTCGATCTCATGCGGGATCGTCCGGCCTTCGAGCGGAACTTGAATCATGTTCTTCTTGGCCGCATCCACACCCTTGCGAATGGAATCCGGCACTTCGTTGGCCTTGCCGAGTCCGGCGCCAACGCGTCCCTTACCGTCACCAACGACAACCATGGTGCTGAAATTGAACCGTCGGCCACCCTGGATTACCTTGGCAACGCGATTGATCTGTACAACGTGCTCCTGCAGGTCGCCGCCATCATCTGACCGCGGCCGGCGATCGCGAGTATCTGTAGCCATAGCTATTACGTCTGCCTTTCCGTACTCTCGCTCGGTCCGCGTGATTTAGAATTCGAGTCCAGCTTCACGGGCGGCTTCAGCCACAGCCTTGACCCGGCCGTGGTACTTATAACCTCCACGGTCGAAGACAACAGTGCTGATGCCTTTTTCCCTGGCCCGCTCGGCTACGATCCGGCCAACCACCTCTGCCTCATGCACACGGCGGTGACCGTTTTCCTCAGTAGTTGAGAACGCTTCACGAATGGCCGGCTCGAGCGTAGACGCAGCTGCGATCGTGTGACCGGCCTTGTCGTCAATCACCTGAGCATAGATGTGCTGGTTACTGCGGAACACGTTCAATCGTGGTCGTTCCGCGGTCCCGCTGATACGAGCGCGCACACGGAGGTGGCGCCGCTTTCGAGGGGACAATGATTTCTTGTACTGATATCGCATACCTGCGATTCGCCCTTTCTCTCGCAACGACTCGCCCGGCCTCTTCGCCGATCCGCTTGACCGGAAGTGCAGTCACTGCCGCACCGTGCGAGCGATGTTGACGGAAATCAATGTGCGCTATGCGCCGACTTTGCCAGCCTTACCAGCCTTGCGACGGACGTGTTCGCCCAGATAGCGAATGCCCTTGCCCTTGTATGGTTCCGGCGGCCGAATTCGACGAATGCGAGCAGCCTGCTCGCCAACGAGCTGCTTATCAATTCCCGAAACTGTTAGTCGGGTGGGAGATTCCAGTGAGAACTGGATCCCTGGCTCTGGCTCGACACGCACCGGGTGCGAGTAGCCAACGCTGAGGACCAGTGTCTTTCCGTCGAGTGCGGCGCGATAGCCAACACCCTGAATCTCCAGATCTTTCTTGAACCCCTGTGTCACTCCATCGATCATGTTAGCGATCAGGGTGCGGGTCAGTCCGTGCAGCTGCTGGAATTTCCGCTTTTCGGATGGTCGCTTGACCTCCAGTGTGCCGTTGTCACGACTAACTTCCATCTCCCGGTTGATGATCTGGTTCAGCTCACCTTTTGGGCCTTTGACGTGTACGTTGCCAGGCTCAATGGTGACTTCGACGCCATCAGGGACCGGAATTGGCTTGAAACCTATTCGAGACATATCATTCCTCCGTCAATCAGTGCACTGGGCCCTGCCAGAATCTGGATCCAGGCTTTCGCCCTGCGTTACCAGACCGTGCAGAGTACCTCGCCACCAATACCGCGGCGACGTGCTTCCTGACCAGACAGAACGCCCTGCGGGGTGCTGACAATCGCAGTACCCAGACCGTTCTTTACTCGCGGCAGTTCATCTTTGCCTGCGTAAACCCGGAGCCCCGGGCGTGAGATGCGCTTCAGCTCACGAATCGAATGCTTCCGGTCTCGACCGTACTTCAGGTCGACCGTGAGAATTGGCGCAGGCTTGCGTTCTTCAACCCGGTAATCCCGGATATAGCCCTCCTGCTTGAGGATCTCCGCAATGTTGGTCAGCAGTTTCGACGATGGCATCGTCGTCTGCGGATTTCGCGCCATTCCGGCGTTGCGGATCCGCGTCAGCATATCGGCAATTGGATCGTTAACTGTCATTTCTGTTCGTCACTCCACTCAGCGAGCCCTGGACTTACCAACTCGACTTCGTTACGCCGGGCAGTTTCCCATCGTTCGCGAGCTCGCGGAAACAGATCCGGCAGACTCCGAACTTGCGGATAAATGCCCGTGGGCGTCCGCACAGCCGGCACCGGTTCTTGTTGCGAACTGCGTACTTTGCGGGCCGCTTCGACTTTGCGATCTGAGACTTCTTCGCCACTCGCCCTCCTGCTTGCTATATCAGGATGAATAGAAAGGCATACCCAGCAGCGTCAGCAGCCGGCGGCCTTCCTCATCTGTGCTTGCTGTCGTGACAATCGTGATCTCCATACCCCGTGTGCGATCGATGCTGTCGTAATCGATCTCCGGGAATACGATCTGCTCGCTCAATCCCAGGGTGTAATTGCCCCGGCCATCGAACGATGTCGGCGACAGCCCTCGGAAGTCACGAATTCGCGGCAATGCCGTTCCGATCAGACGATCAAGGAACTCATACATTCGGGCGCCGCGCAGTGTGACCTTGGTGCCGATCGGCATTCCCTCACGAAGACGGAATCCGGCGACCGACTTCTTGGCCCGCGTTACGATCGGCTTCTGGCCCGTAATGGTGGCCAGGTCATCGATTGCGGCATCCAGCGCTCGCGCGTTCGCGATCGCCTCACCGAGACCGATGTTCACCACGATCTTTTCCAGACGCGGCACCTCGTAGGGATTCCGGAACTGGAATTCCTCCTGCAGCTGCGGCACCACCTCTTCGCGGTACGTTGTCAGCATTCGTGCTTGCATACTACTCACTCACCCTTTAGTTGACGCGAGATCAGGCCGACGGGCGGCCGATCACGGCATCGCACTTCTTGCAATACCGGACCTTTTTGTCACCATCAGCACGGAACCCGACGCGAGTCGGCTGATCACACGACGGGCATACCAGCATCACCTTGGAGACGTGCATCGGCATCTCCATGTCGATGATTCCAGCCTGCCGCACTCGCGGAATCGCACGCTGATGCTTCTTAGCGACGTTGACGCCCTCGGCGATCACCCGGTCCTGGCTCGGCATGTTCTGCCGAATCGTTGCCCGTGCTCCGCGATCTTTCCCGCGGATTACGAGGACCTGGTCGCCTGTTACGATCTTCTCTGACATTGATCAGTACCTCCCTGAGTCTCTCTACAGTACTTCCGGCGCCAGGGAGACAATACGCATAAACTGGTGATCTCGAAGTTCCCGTGCGATCGGGCCAAAAATTCGAGTCCCCCGCGGCATATTGTTCGCCGGGTTGATCAGAACCGCTGCGTTGTCGTCGAACTTGATGTTCGTCCCGTCGGAACGGGTATACCCGTGAGCGGTACGAACCACGACCGCGCGGACCACTTCACCCTTGCGGACGCCAGAGTTCGGCTGGGCTTGCTTGACGGTGGCCACGATCACGTCGCCCACACCGGCATACTTGCGGCCAGAGCCACCAAGTACCCGAATACAGAGCAACTGACGGGCTCCGGAGTTATCAGCGACCTTAAGTCGACTTTCCTGCTGAATCATCGCGAACCTCCCTGAACAGCTATACCCGAGTCGGGCGCTCGATGAGCTCGCGGACGATCCACTTCTTCGTTCGACTCAGTGGGCGAACCTCTTCAATCCGCACGATGTCGCCAACCTGGTACTGGTTCTGCTCATCATGCGCCTTGAAGCGACTCGTGCGCCGCAACGCCTTACGGTAAATTGGGTGCTGTCGACGATAGTCGACGGCAACGACCACGGTCTTGTCCATCTTGTCCGAGACAACACGGCCGACCTTGATCATCCTGGTGTCTTTTGTCTTCTCGCTTGCTGATGCTTCCATCGTATCCGTCGCCTATTCCCTATGATCCCGAGCGTGCAGCTCAAGCCTGATTTATCAGGTTGCGATCTGCTTCTCGATCTCTTTGGCCATCTGCCGCTCGGTCTGGATCGTCTTGATCCGGGCAATCTCCCGCTTGATCTCACGAATCCGCATGGAATTCGTCAAACGGCCAACTGCTTCGTCGAACCGCAGATCACGCCATTCAGTCTTGACCTCTTCGATTCGTTCGACGAGCTCTTCGTCGGTCAGAGCTCTCAGTTCCGCAGCATCCATTGCTCAACTTCTCCAGTGTTCTTTGCCTGCGATGCGTATCAACACCTAGGAGGCGTCGACACCATCTCGCTTGACGATGCGGCACTTGACCGGCATCTTGTGAATCGCGCGAGTCAGGGCCTCTTCGGCCAGATCTCCACGCACACCGCTCAGTTCATAGATGATGCGGCCCGGCTTGACTACGGCTACCCAGTACTCCGGGTTACCCTTGCCCTTACCCATTCGGGTCTCAGCGGGCTTCTGGGTGACCGGCTTGTCCGGGAAAATCCGGATCCAGACTTTACCGCCACGGCGTACCCGGTTGGTGATTGCTCGACGGCCGGCTTCGATCTGGCGCGATGTAATCCACGCTGGCTCGAGTGCCTGAATCGCGTAATCTCCGAACGCCACTTCGGTGCCGCCTGGCGCGTTGCCGCGCATCCGACCACGGAAAACCTTACGGTGCTTGACTCGCTTTGGCATTAGCATGTTTGACTGTCCAATCTCCCTGGTACAGACGCGTTACTCGGCTGCCGTAAGCAGGTCAGCAACATCGCCAGCACTGGCGACTTCCGGCAATACATCGCCACGATAGATCCAGACCTTGACACCGATCCGACCATACGTCGTGTGCGCATGAACGATCGAGTAGTCAATGTCTGCCCGCAGCGTGTGAAGCGGGACGCGTCCGGTCATCTCGGTCACGGACCGGGACATCTCAGCGCCACCGAGACGGCCACTGACCTTGATCTTGATGCCTTTTGCACCACGACGCATGGTCTGAGATGCCGCGTACTTCATCGCACGTCGGTAGGAAACACGCCGCGTAATCTGCTCGGCGATGCTCTCCGCAACCAGGTGCGCGTCCAGCTCGGCTTCCTTGATCTCTTCGATCTTCAGGTGGATCTTCTTGCCCACCTTGCCTTCGATCATCTGGCGGAGGCGCTCGACGTTCGAGCCCTGCTTGCCGATGACGATACCGGGCTTCGAAGTGTGAACGGTTACTTCGATTCGGTTCGCTGCCCGTTCGATCTCGATCTTGGAGATACCGGCACGTACCAGTTCTCCGCTGATCAGCGCCCGGATAGCAATATCTTCGTGCAGCTGTTCGGTGTAGTTCCGCTCGGCGTACCACTTGGATTCCCAGTCATGGACGATCCCGAGGCGGAAACCGATCGGTTGTACTTTACGTCCCAAATTAAGCTCCCCCCTCGATTTCATCCAGGATCACCGTGATGTGCGTTGACCGCTTCATTCGGCTGGCAACGCGTCCCCGAGCCCGGGCCCGGAACCGACGGAACGTCGGACCATCGTCGGCGTAGATCGTCTTGACGTACAGATCGTCAGAATCCAGATCGAAGTTCTGTTCGGCATTCGATGCCGCGGATTTCACGACCTTGTACACATCGGCGGCTGACTTCTGCGGCAGAAACTTCAACGTTGCCAGCGCCTCTTCCAGTTTCTTTCCTCGCACGGCGTCGACAACCAATCGTGCCTTGCGAGCCGAAACCGGGATTCCTTTTGCTTTCGCGATTACTTCCATGCTCGCTCTCGTCTTCCCTGGACCGGTAAGGCCCGCTAATCGCCTAACGGCGCCGCGAGGCCCGTTCCGCGTCTCGACCATGACCACGATAGGTTCGCGTCGGTGCGAACTCTCCGAGTTTATGTCCGACCATCTGCTCCGAAATGAACACCGGAACGTGGCGACGCCCGTCATGGACCGCGATCGTGTGACCGATCATGTCCGGGAAGATGGTTGACGCCCGCGCCCAGGTCCGGATGACCTGGCGACCGGATCCACTGCGATTCATGTTTTCGATCTTGGCTCGCAGCTTCGTATCGATATACGGGCCTTTTTTGGATGACCTACCCAATTTGCTCCTCCATCTTCAGGCTATCGCCCCTTGCGACGGCGTCGAACGATGTACTTGGTCGTATCCTTGTTCTTCCGGGTCCGGTAGCCGAGTGTCGGCTTACCCCATGGCGTCTTCGGCTGTCCACCGATCGGAGCACGACCCTCACCACCACCATGCGGGTGATCGTTCGGGTTCATGACCGAACCACGGACGGTTGGGCGACGTCCCATGTGACGGGAACGTCCAGCCTTACCGATTCGGACGTTCTCGTGATCGACATTGCCGACCTGTCCGATCGTCGCCATGCACTCCACACGAACCAGGCGGAACTCACCGGATGGCATTCGCAGCTGTGCGTAGTTGTTGTACTTCGCCATCAACTGAGCCGTAGTTCCGGCAGAACGCACGAACTGGCCGCCACGTCCGGCGTACAGCTCGATGTTGTGGACTTCAGTACCCATCGGCATGTTGTCCAGCGGAAGGGCATTGCCCACCCGGATCGGTGCGTCAGGCCCGGAAACAACCTCGTCGTTAACCTTCAGGCCCAGCGGTGCAAGAATGTACCGCTTCTCACCGTCTTTGTAATGAAGCAGTGCAATGTTGGCGGAGCGGTTCGGATCGTACTCAATTGCGGCAACGCGAGCCGGCACACCGGTCTTGTTCCGCTTGAAGTCGATCTTTCGATAGAACCGCTTCGCGCCGCCGCCACGATGGCGAACGGTGAGTCGACCCTGATTGTTTCGACCACTGTGCTTCTTCAGTGGCTCGATCAGGCTCTTCTCAGGCTTCTTCTTCGTAATCTCGTCGAACGTCGAGACCGACATATTCCGGCGTCCGGGCGATGTCGGCCTGTATTTTCGTACTGGCATGGTTTCCTCCTATGCAGCCGAACGTACCCGGCCTAGTAGAAATCGCCGAACAGGTCGATCGTGTCGCCTTCTTGCAGGCTGACAATTGCCTTCTTCCAGGACGGCGTCCAGCCGGTGCTGGCCGTTCGTCCCTGGCGCCGTGCCCGGCGCCGCTGCTTGCCACGAACATTGATGACATTGACCTTGCGGACAGAGACATCGAACGTGCGCTCGATAGCGTCCTTGATCTGAATCTTGTTTGCGTCCCGCGCCACTTCGAACATGTACTGACCCTGCTCCATCAAGCGGGTGTTCTTCTCCGTGATCACGGGGCGCCGCAGCACATCCTGGTGTTGCATTATGCTTGCCTCTTTCCTGCCTACTGCGCCCAGAGCCGGTGAATCACATCCAGCGCTTCACGGGTCACAATGACTCGCTTATGCGACAGCATGTCCTGCATATTGACGTATTCCGCCGGGAGAACCTTTGCGTTCTCCAGGTTGCTGGCACCGCGGTACACGTTATCTTTTGACGCGCCAACCAGAATCAGCGTTGATCGAGCTTCGCCATTTGGCAGCCCGGCCAGTGCTTCGCGCATTGCGCGCGTCTTCGGCTCAATTTCGTGCAGCCCATCGACAACCACCAGCTGGTCATCCTGCTGCTTGGCCGACAGCACGGAACGAATCGCGAGCCGGCGCATCTTCTTCGGCATATCCTTGGTGTACTTGCGTGGCTTGGGGCCGAACACAATTCCACCGCCACGCCACTGTGGGGAACGGATGCTACCCTGACGGGCGCGGCCGGTTCCCTTCTGACGCCACGGCTTGCGGCCACCACCGCGAACCTCGGCACGCGTCTTCGTGCTATGTGTACCCTGTCGGGCGTTCGCACGCTGTCGAACGAGCGCCTGGTGCATCACCGGGCCATGTGGTTCGATACCGAACACATAGTCATCCAGCTCAACAGTCCCGGTCTCGTTCCCTTTAATGTCGTAAACCTTAGCTTCCACTGCTGGTTCCTCCTAGACTATGACGCCGCAGCAGCCGCTGCTCGTTCACGCGGCTTCACCGCGTGGCGCACGAGCACCAGTCCACCATTAGCGCCCGGAACCGAGCCTCTGATGAGAAGCAGGTTGCGTTCCGGATCCACACGTACAACTTCAAGGTTCTGCACCGTCTTGCGATCGTTACCCATTCGTCCAGACATCTTCATGCCTTTGAAGACACGACCCGGTGATGCCGCACCACCAATTGCGCCAGGGGCACGGTGCCGGTCTGACTGACCATGGGTTTTCGGACCGCCAGCAAAGCCGTGTCGCTTCACCGTGCCGGCAAAGCCTTTACCTTTACTGGTTCCAGTGATATCGACCTTCTCGCCGGCTTCGAACAGATCGCACTTGAGCACCTGTCCGGGTTCATATTCTTCGACGCCATCAGCCTGCACCTCTCGAAGTGCTCGTGCACTGGCGCCAGACTTCCGACGATGTCCGCGCTCCGGCTTTGTCAATCGCTTCTTCTGGCCAATTCCCAGCTGAAGCGCTTCATAACCATCGCGTTCATTCGTCTTCACTTGCGTAATGACACAGGGCCCGACTTCGAGGACCGTGACGGGAATCGCCCCGCCGGACTCATCGAAGATCTGGGTCATGCCAAGTTTTTTGCCCCAAAGGCCTTCAATCATTGGCTCTCTCCTGACCAGGACGCGATAGAAGGCATCTCTATCCCGCTATCGCTCACAGAGCGTGATCTACCTGGTTCATCCTGAGAACAACACTGGTTGTTCTCGCTACGGTTTCTCTACAGCTTGATTTCGATGTCGACACCGGCCGGGAGGTTCAGGCGCATCAGCGCGCGAATTGTCCCATGGCTCGGCTCGAGTACGTCGATCAAGCGCTTGTGTGTGCGAATTTCGAAGTGCTCCTGTGAGTCCTTATGGACAAACGGAGATCGCACAACTGCGAACTTCTCGATCCGAGTCGGCAGCGGCACCGGGCCAGAAACTTTGGCCCCGGTGCTCTCTGCGGTCTCGACGATCTTGGCTGCTGACTGATCCAGAATTCTGTGATCATAGGCCTTCAGCCGGATGCGAATCTTCTGTGTTGGTCGCCGTGCAGACATTTCCTCAGATTCCCGTCTACTCGATAATCTTAGTCACGACACCGGCACCAACGGTTCGGCCACCTTCACGAATCGCGAACCGCAGTC